>JBJMLG010000233.1:0-36223 GCA_045805385.1 Thermoleophilaceae bacterium | reverse complement strand
GGATCTCCTCGCCGGCAAATGGAGCGTCGGCGTGCTCTACCTCCTCGCGAGCGGTACGAAGCGATACAGCGAGCTGTTCTACGAGGTGGGCGAGGTTCCGAAGAAGACCCTGACCCAGACGCTGCGAAGCCTGGAGCGTGACGGCCTCATCGCCCGGCGCGTGTATCCGCAGGTGCCACCGAAGGTGGAGTACTCGCTCACTTCGCTCGGTTGGAGCATCACCACCGTGCTCATGCACATGTACGAGTGGGCGGCGGACAACGTTCCGGAGATAGCAGCCGCCCGCGATCGCTTCGGCACCGAGCATGCCGCCGCCGCACCCGAGCGGCTCGCGGCTTGAATCGCCATGCCCGGCCAGTCGACTGCCACCGCCCGCGTCTTCTCCGCGCCGACCCCGGATCCGCGTGACGAGGTGCGCACGCAGCGCCTGTTCCGGCGGCTGCGGCGCTTCGGCGACGAGCGGGCTCGAGAGCAGCTGATCGAGCTGCACAAGCCGCTCGCGCGCCGGCTGGCCAGGCGTCACGCCGGATCGCGGGAGCCTTTCGAGGACATGCTCCAGGTGGCCTTCGTGGGCCTGATACTTGCGGTCGACCGGTTCGATCCCGAGCGCGGAACCCGCTTCGCGGCGTTCGCGACACCCACGATTGCGGGCGAGCTCAAGCGGCACCTACGCGACCACGCGTGGACCGTTCACGTGCCACGTGAGCTTCAGGATCGCGCGCTCCGCGTGGCCAGCGCATTCGAGTCGATTCCGGTTGGGGCCACAGGTGCGCACCGCGCGCTCGAGCGCGTCGCCGAGCGCTGTGGCATGACCGTCGCCGAGGCAGCGGAGGGAGTCACCGCGTGGAGCGGCTACCGCCCCGACTCCCTCGATGCGACCGATGGTGCGACGGCCCTGCACCCGCGGAGGGCGGCCGCCGGCGTAGAGGACCCGGGCTATGCGCAGGTGGAGAACCTCGGCGTGTTCGCGCACGCGGTGGCGGCTCTCTCGCCGATGGAGAAGACGGTGCTCGTACTGCGATTCGGCGGCGACCTGACGCAGAGCGAGATCGCCGCGCGGGTTGGCATCTCGCAAATGCACGTCTCCCGGTTGCTCGCGCGGGCGGTCGGCCGGCTGGAGGCTGTCGCGCGCGCGAGGAGCTGATGGGGGTCTCCCGCCGCCGTGAGGGTCTTCCGCAAGCTCAGCACGCTCGCCGCCGCCGCGGTGATCCCCGTTGCCGTCGGTGTGCCGGCGGCGCAGGGGAGCGTGCGTACCACCGTTCCGCTGGTGCGCACGTTCAGCGGCGCGACACCTGACGGGCCGTCGCGCAATCCCGCGGTCTCGGGCGACGCCCGCATCGCACGGGCGATGGCCTACGAATCGGACGCGTCCAACATCGTCCGCGGCGACACCAACGGCGCCACCGACGTCTTCGTGGTTCACCGTGCCCCGGGTTACGGGCGAAACGGCACGCCCTGGAACATCGGACGCACCGAGCTCGCCTCACGCGGCCTCGGCGGTGCGCCGGCGAACGCGCGCTCCTACGACGCCGAGCTCGACGGCGACTCGCACGATGCTCCGCAGTGCGTCGCGTTCATCTCGGAGGCCTCCAACCTCGTACATGGGGACACGAACGGCGTGGCGGACGCGTTCGTCTACTTCTTCAGGGCAAAGAAGACGATCCGCGTTTCGGTCAACTCGCGTGGCGAGCAGGCAAACGGCGCCTCGACCGACGTGTCCGTCGAAGGGGACTGCGACCGCGTGGCGTTCACCTCGAACGCGACGAACCTGGCGTTGGACACCGGCGACCTGGGTGTCGGCGCAAAGCCGCCGCAGCCGGCCGGGCCGCCCAATCCTGCCGGCGTCAGGCAGGTGTACGTGCACTTCATGCACGCAACCAAGCTCGACAAGGACCTCGTGCGTCAGACCATCCTGGCGTCGAGGTCCACAAGTGGCCGCGCCGGCGACCAGTCGTCCTTCGATGTCGACTTCGCGGCATCGGGCAAAGCGCTCGTGTTCACATCGCTCGCCCGGCTCGACCCCGCCGACCGGAATTCCCACGAGGACGTGTACGAGCGCACGCTCGAGCGCCGGTTCCGGCACCTCGGCCACGGCAAGGGCGTCCAGGTGGTGCACTCGCGCACGGACCTGGTCTCGCACGGAGGCAACGCTTCGTCGACCGACGCATCGGCGTCCGACGACGGCCGTCACGTGGCGTACGAGACGCTCGCCTCGAACCTGCTTCCCGGTGACGCCAACGGCGTCTCCGACGTTGTGGAGGCCGACATGGCCGGGGGCGTGCCGAGACAGCGCTGGGTCTCCCGCTCGCAGGGGATCGGCCAACCAGGGAACGGTGCGTCGCAGGATCCGGACATCTCAGGCGCGGCCGACTTCGTGCTGTTCGACTCGGACGCGACCAATCTGTTGCCATCGAACTCGCACAAGGATCCCAACGGAGTGCGAGATGTGTTCCTGTGGAACCGGCCCACGAGCAACGCATCGCTCGAGTCGCGCACCGCGAACAACCTCTTCCTCGCCACGCCTTCGATGAACCCCGCGACCAGCTCGCACGGTAACTACGTGCTGTTCGAGAGCAACGGCATGGTGTACCTGCGATACGAAGGGCCCGAGTAGCCCTTCGGAGCGAGCGATCGGCCGATCGGCAATCGCTCTCACACTGCTCATCGCTGGGTGCGATGATCGGACCGAGTAGCCGCCGAAGGAGGGCATCGTGCATCCGACTCGCACTGCGAGCCCCAGCGTCGAGCCGTGAGCGGATGGGGCCGTAGGCCGAGCACCCATCCCGCCGCCGAGGCGGCGGTGGCCTTTGTCGCGAGCGCCGCGCTCTTCCTGCTGGCCTACGCCATCCCGATCAGGGTGGACCTCGTCCCCGACCTGCTCCTCGGCGGGGTCTACGTCTACCTGGTTGTCGTCGCCGCGAGACGGTGGGGCAGTTTGTACGCCGTGCCGCTCGCGATAGCCGGCGGGCTAGCGATCGATTCCTTCTACATCCCGCCCACCCGCGAGTTCGGAGCGGACCACTGGCAGAACTGGCTCGTCGTCGTGATCTACATCTCGATGGGCGTCCTGATCGGCCTGATCGGCGCGCGCTCACAGCGTCGCGCCGAAGCGTCCGAGCAGGCTCGCAGCCGCCTCGCCGACGAGCAGGCCGCGTTGCGCCGCGTGGCAACGCTGGTAGCCCGGCGGGCGCCGCCTGAAGAGGTGTTCGCGGCGGTCACCGAGGAGGTCGGCCGGCTGTTTGGCGCAGACCTCGCCGGGATGATCCGCTACGAAGCCGGCGCCATGGTGACTCCGGTGGCTGCTTGGGCAGCAACGGGGCGGCACCCGCCCCTCCCCGAACGGTGGCCGGCCGAGGACGGCGACGCAGCAATGCTGATCGCGACCTCGGGGCGACCCGCCCGTGTAGACGACTGGGCCGAGGTTCCGGGGCCGATCGCCGCCTTCGTCCGGGACGTCGGCATCACCTCTTCGGTGGCTAGCCCGGTCCTCGTCGAGGGACGGCTCTGGGGCGCCCTCGCCGTCCACACGAAGGGGACCGAGCCTCTCCCCGCGCACGCCGAGTCGCGCCTGGAGAACTTCACCGACCTCGTCGCGACGGCGATCTCCAATGCACAAGCGCGCGCCGAGGTGGAGCGGCTCGCCAACGAGCAGGCTGCGCTGCGGCGCCTCGCGACGCTCGTGGCGGAAGGACCCTCGCCGAGCGCCGTCTTCGACGCCATGGTCGCGGAGGTGGGCGGAGTCTTCGACGCCGACAGTGTGCACGTGACCCGCTTCGAGGCCGACGGCACCGCCACCGTGCTCGCCGCTTGGGGCGAGGAGGCGGACCGGGTGCCGATCGGCGCGCGCGTGCCGCTCGAAGGCGAAAGCGTCACCGCCGGGGTGTCGAGGAGCGGAAGCCCCACTCGGATCGACCACTGGGAAGGCGCGACCGGCATTCTCGCTGCGACGGTCAAGGAGATGGGGGTTCGCTCGGCGGTCGGAGCGCCGTTCGTGGTGGAGGGCCGCCTCTGGGGCTCGGTGGTCGCAAGCTGGACGCGAGAAGAGCTACCGGCGCCGGATACCGAGGAGCGGATGGCGCAGTTCGCCGAGCTGGTGGCCACCGCGATCGCGAACGCCGACAGCCGGGCCCAGCTGACTGCCTCGCGCGCACGTGTTCTCGTCGCGGGCGATGACGCACGGCGCCGGGTCGTGCGCGATCTTCACGACGGTGCCCAGCAGCGCCTGGTGCACACGATCGTGACGCTGAAGCTGGCGCAGCGTGCGTTCAAGGCGGAGGACGGGCGCGGAGAGTCGCTACTCGCGGAGGCGCTCAAGCACGCGGACCAGGGAAACGCGGAGCTGCGCGAGCTCGCTCATGGGATCCTTCCGTCGGTCCTGACCCGGGGTGGCCTCCGGGCCGGCGTGGATGGACTCGTGTCCCGCATCGATCTGCCCGTCACAGTGGAGGTTCCGGCGGAGCGGCTGCCGGCGGAGATCGAGGCAAGCGCGTACTTCGTCGTAGCCGAGGCGCTCACGAACGTGATCAAGCACTCTCGCGCCGAGACGGCCGAGGTGAGGGCCGTCGTCGACGACGGTGTGCTGAGGCTCGAGGTGCGTGATGACGGGACTGGCGGCGCCAAGCCCGAGGGGACCGGGCTGGTGGGGGTGGACGACCGGGTTGCCGCGCTCGGAGGATCGCTGCGCGTCGAGAGTCCGCCCGGCGGCGGCACGCTGGTCGCCGCTACGTTGCCGCTGCTCGGCTAGTGCTGGGCGTCACGCAGATAGGTGAGCGCGGCAAGCACCCGCCGGTGCCCGGTCGGGTTCGTTTCGAGGCCGAGCTTGTGGAAGATGCTCGTCACGTGCTTCTCCACCGCGGCGCTCGTGACCACGAGCGCCTCGGCGATCCCCTGATTCGACTTGCCCTGTGCCAGCTCGGCGAGCACGTCACGTTCCCTCGGGCTCAGATCGTCGAGCGGTCCCTCGCGACGGCGCCGTCCGAGCATGCGGCCCACGACCTCGGGATCGAGCGCGCTGCCCCCGGCGGCCACGCGCGCCACCGCATCCGTGAACGCCTCGACGTCTCCGACTCGCTCCTTCAGCAGGTAGCCGACGCCCTCCGCGCTGTCGCCGATCAGGTCGACGGCGTACTGGTCGTCGTAGTACTGAGAGAGGATGAGCACGCCTGTGTCGGGAATGCGGCGCCTGAGCTCGAGCGCCGCTCGTAGCCCGTCGTCGCCGTGACCGGGGGGCATCTGAATGTCCACAACGGCCACGTCCGGCCGGTGCGCGAGTGACTTGCGCAGGAACGCCTCCGCGTCGCCGGTCTGACTGACGACGTCGAAGCCGGCCTCCACCAGCAGCCGCACGATCCCCTCGCGCAGCAGTACGTCGTCCTCTCCGATGACGACCTTGAGGCCCTCCTCCGACACGGGCTCACGTTACTCCCCCGCCCGGCTCAGTTCCAGCGAACCGCTATTCGGCTGCAAGCAGCCTGAGCAGCGGCCCGGCCGCAAGCTCCTCCTTGGGAACGAACGGCAGCTTGCGCGCTCCGTCGCGAGCCGCGATCACGCTGGCGGCGTCCCTGTCGGTGGACGTCACGACCACCCGCGGCTCCCACGGCAAGGCCGCGAGCTCATAGGCGAGGTCGATCCCGTTCCGATCCGGCAGGCCTACGTCCACGAGCGCCGACTCGGGCCTGGTGGTCTCGGCTGCGGTGACCGCTGCCGCCGCGTCCGGCGCGGTCGCCACGACCTCGATCCCGACGCTGTCGAAGATGCGCGCGGCGAGGATCAGGAACGCCGGATCGTCGTCGACGAGCAGTACCGAGGAAACCATTGGCGCCGATCATCGCACCACGACGGTGGAGTCGGGGTAGGGAAAACCGGAGACCCAGCGCGAAACGGCCGGCTTTCGCCGGCCGTTCGCGCACCCGCGGTAGCGGATCCGGCTGTGCCTCGGTCTAGCCGGCGGCCGGCAGCGGCGGCCAGTTCGTGTTGATCGTGTTCATCGTGAGGATGTCCTGGACGAGCGCGTCCTTGAGCATCTTCTTGCCGGTCGGAACAACCGCGCCATCGGCGATCTCGCCCTGGATTTCCTGGATCTCGTCCTGGATGTCGGGCACGACGCCCGGCATGAGGGTGGGGAAATCCGTTGCGACCGGGGCGCCTGCCGCATGCGCGTGAACGCGCGCAGCAGCGGCGGGCGGGGGCGGCAGCTTCGAGATGAAGCTGATCGCCGAGTCGCGACGATCGAGCGCGGCGAACATCGTCGTGTTCACGGCGCTCAGCAGCGTGCCCTTGGCGCCGTCGGTCATGCCGAAAGCGGCGGACGCGACGTCATGCTGGAAGCCGAGTACTGCGACGGCGGTGGTGACCGGGTCGGCGTAGACCGTGCCAACCCCAACAGCGCCCCCGCTCTTGTGAGCCTTCACGCGCGCGTCGGCGGCCGGTGGAGGCGGAGCGTTCTGGATCACATAGACGGCGCCCTTCCAGGCGGCGTACATGTTCCGGCGGGCGTTCTTCAGCGAGATGATCGCCTTCGCGGGGTTGTCCTTGTCGATGTAGCTGCCCGCATGGTCGAGCGCGTTCTCGCCGCGGTTCACCCTCACCCGCACGATCGCCGGCAGAACCGGCGGCACATCCCCGCCGGCCGCGCGTGCGCTGTGGCGGGTCGTGTGCTTGCCGGATACGTCGCTCTTGGCGGCGGCCGGCCCGGCCGCCACGAGACCGATCGCCATGGCAATCGGTAGAACTGCTTTGACACGTTGCATTTGCTCCCTTTCGGGTGGGAAGGAGGATTCCAGTGCCGACCGTAAAGGCGGGGAGAGCCCGTTCCGGGAGGGGGCGCAGCCCCAAGGGCACGGCGCGGTTCCCTGGGGCATTGGAGGCTCCCGCGCGCGCGTGGTGGCGGGCGTACCGTGGGTGCCATGGCGTTCCGCTCTGCTCTCGCGGCGCTCACGGTCTCCCTCGTGACGCTGACCATGGTGGGCTTGGGACACACGCCCGGGGCGAATGGGAGCACGGCTACAGAGCTGCTTCCGGACCTCGACCAGCAGACGCCGAACCAGCTGCTTCTCGCCCGCGACGGAGGGCAGTGGCTGCTCGGCTTTCAGTCCGCGGTGCGCAACATCGGGACGGGGCCGCTGCTGATCAACGGCCACCGCGCGAACCGCAAGACGCCGTTCATGGTCGCCGATCAGGTGATCAACCGCACCGGGGCGCCGCCGGTCGTGGACAGGGGTGTTGGGCGGCTGCGCTACGTGCGCTCACCGGACCATCAGCACTGGCACCTGCTGCGGTTCGAGCGCTACGAGCTGCGGCGGGCCGGAAGCTCTCGAGTGGTGGTGCGCGACCGCAAGACAGGCTTCTGCCTCGGCGACCGCTATCGCGTGGTCGCGCGCAAGATTCCGGCGGCCGTCGCTCAGCCGGTGCACACCGGACGCTGCGCTCTTCGCCGGCCGGGGCGCCTGCGCGTGAGCGAGGGAATCTCGGTGGGCTGGGGCGACAACTACGTCGCCTATCTCGAGGGCCAGTCGCTGCCGGTCGACGGCCTCCGCGACGGTCGCTACGTGCTGGTGCACCGGGTCAACACCGGCCGCGGCCTGCGCGAGCTCAACTATTCGAACGACGCTTCTTCCGTGCTCCTCGACCTTCGCTGGCATGGGCGGAGCCCGCGCCTGCGGCTGCTCGCCTCGTGCCCCGATTCGGATGCCTGCGACGCTCCTCCGGCCGCGCCGTCGACGGCAGTGCCGCGGGGTCATATCTCCGCGACCTGGCGCCGGTCCGGGCTGATCGCCTCGGTGAGCGCGATCTGCAGCCTCGGCGTGGTGCCCGGCAGGGAATGACCCGCGCGGCCGCTGCGGCCGCCGCCGCAGCTGCCTGCGCCGCGATCTCGCCGGGGGTCCCCGCCGCCGAGGCGCGCGTTCATGCCGAGGTGGTGGCGAGCGGGCTCGTCGTGCCATGGGAGATCGCCTTCATGCCGAACGGCTCGGCGCTCGTGACGGAGCGGCCAGGGCGAGTGCGGTTGCTCGAGCGCGGCGCGCGGCTCGTGCACCGGCCTGTCGCTCGCATCCGCGTGAGCACGCAGGGCGAGGGCGGGCTGCTCGGCCTGGCGCTCGACCCCCGCTTCGCGCGCAACCATTTCGTGTACCTGTTCTTCACGGCCGGGTCGGAGATGCGGCTCGAACGCTGGCGGCTCGCCGGCAGCCGGCTCGAGCGGCAGCGCTCCCTGGTGCGCGGCATCCGGGCCGGCCGCGTGCACGACAGCGGGCGCATCGCGTTCGGTCCCGACGGGCGCCTCTACGCGTCCACCGGCGACGCCGGAGAGCCGATGCTCGCGCAGGATCCCACCTCGCTGAACGGCAAGTTCCTCGCGCTCACGCCGCGGCAGTACCGGGGCACGGGCGGCCGCCCGGCGGTCGTGTCGATCGGCAACCGCAACGCCCAGGGCTTCGACTGGCAGCCGGGCAGCGGGCGTCTGGTCTCGACCGAGCACGGCCCGACCGGCTTCGACGGCCCCGAGGGGTTCGACGAGATCAACGACATCCGGCAGGGCGGCAACTACGGTTGGCCACTCGTGATCGGCTCGGGGCATCCGGGCTTCGTCGATCCGCTGAAGGTGTACGTGGCGCCGATAGCTCCGGCGGGCGCCACGTTCGTCACGCGGCGCGGGTCGCGCTGGACCGGGAACTTCGTCTTCGCCTGCCTGCGCGGGCAGCAGCTGCGCCGCCTCGTGTTCCGCGGTGGCCGCATCGTCGGCGACCAGGCGCTGCTCGTCGGCCGCTACGGCCGGCTGCGCGACGTGGTGGAGGGCCCGGGCGGCGCGCTCTACGTGCTCACGAGCAACCGCGACCCGCGCGGGCGCCCCCGTCCGGGCGACGATCGGATCATCCGCATCGTCCCGCCGCGCCGGTGAGGCTCACTTGCCGGGCGGGGGTGTGAGGCCGGTGCCGACCGTGCCGCCGGCGCCGAGCAGCAGATTCGGGGTCTTGCCGCCCGGGCCCAGGATCAGGGTGGTATGCGGGGGGAGGGCCTTCATCGTCTCGATGTTGGCCAGCGCCGGACTGCTGTTGTAGGTCCGCGCGAGCAGTTGGTTGCGGGCGTTCTGGTAGCGCGCCTGCTTGTACTCGGCCCGGGCGGCGTTCACCGATGCGTACTGGGCCTGCGATTTGTCGACCGCGGTCTGGACGTTTCCGGGAAGCTTGATGCGGGCGAGCCGCACGCGGATGTCCCAGAAGTAGCGCTGGCCGAGCGTGGTCGTGAGGTCGCGCTGAAGGGAGGTCGCGAGCCAGGACTGGATGCGCGGGACGTTCGCCGATGGCTGCCGCAGTCGCGAGGCGACTGGGCCGCGCACCTGCGCACAGGACGCAACGATCTCGGCGCAGCGGAAGCGGCCGATCTCGGCTCGCAAATCGTTCTCGAGTACCGGACGGAAGATCGTGTCGAGCATCGCGTTGAAGCCGTCGTCTCCCTGATAGGGGTAGAGCTCGCGGCCATCGGCGGTCGAGAATCGCCTGGTGCCGACCGAGACGTCGAAGCGAGTGAGCGTTTTCACGTCGCTCTCGCCGACGAATCGGAGGAACACGCTCGCCTCGAGCCCCACCTGCACGCCGTCCTTGGTGGGGACCGTGATCACGTCGACGCCCGAGCGCGACCCGCGCTTCGGGTCGCTCGTGACGGTGTAGAGGCGCGTGACGTGGGAGGCGGGATAGCTGTGCGGCTTCTGGGAGTACCAACCGGTCCAGGTGAGGCCCTGCCCGGGCGCCAGTATCTGCCTCACCTTCCGGCTGTCGAACGGGCCGCCGTTGCGCACCACGCCGACGTGCCCCACGTCCTGCCGAGCGAAGCGAGCGCCGCTCACGCCGACGATCGCGACGACGAGGAGTAGTCCGGCCAGGAAGGTGATGATCCGCTTGGCACGCTTCTTCTCGACGAGTCGCAGGAACCAGGCCGGCGGTGCTCCCCTGGGGCGGTCGGAGTCCCGCTTCGGCGCGCGGAGGCGGGGCCGCGAGGCAACGCGCGGCGGCCGCGCGCGCGGGCTTTCGTGGCGGGGACGCCGCTCAGCGGCGGACGGGGAGCTCATCGCCGCAACTCAAGCGGCCGTGTGAGCGCTCCACAACAACGCACGCCGGTCAACCGAGAGGCGCTGCCGATCGAAGTCCGGCCTGATCGGGTGCCGCGCTCACGTGAACGTAAAGCGCTGTTGAGCGGATACCCGCGCACCGATTGGCTTCGCCGTGCACCCGAAGCGACACGGAGGGCCCGGCGCGTCGTGTTCACGTTCCTCTATCACGGCTTCCGCGTGGTGACCCATGGCGCGAGCGTGACGCCATTCATGTGGTTCTTCCTCTACGTCTGGACGCTGTGGGCGGCAAAGGCGCTGGGCGCGAGGCGCTACCGACCCTGGTGCGACGAGCCGAGCCTTCGCCGTACCACCGTGCTCGTGCCCGTGTACAACGAGCCCGAGGCGACCTTTCGGCGCGCGCTGGCGAGCGTCCGCTTCAACCAGCCCACCGAGATGATCGCCGTGGTCGACGGAGGCGATGCCCACACGGCGGCCGTCGCACGCGAGTACTGCGACCAGGTGATCCTGATCGAGAGGTCCGGCAAGCGGTCCGCGATTGCGGCCGGGCTCGAGGCCAGCGATCCATCCACGGACGTGGTTGTCGTGCTCGACTCGGACACGGTGTGGGAGGCGGGCGCTCTCCGCGAGTTGCTGAAGCCGTTCGAGGACCCGCGGGTGGGCGGCGTCACGCCTCGCCAGGCGATCTTCGACGTGGGCCGCAGTCCCGTGCGCCGCCTCGCCGACTGGATCGAGGACATCAGGTACCACCTCACGGTGCCTGCGCAGTCGGTGTTCGGCCAGGTTGGGTGCCTCGCCGGGCGCACGATCGCCTACCGCCGCGCCGCGTTCGAGCCTGCGGTGGACCGCATGGCGCGCCAGCATCTGTTCGGCATCCCGCTGCAGGTTGGCGACGACCGAGTGCTCACGAACGAGCTGCTCCGGAATGGCTGGCGGACGGTCTACCAGTCCACTGCCCTGGTGCACACCGACGCGCCGTCCGGGTGGCGCGGGTTCTGGAGGCAGCAGTTGCGGTGGGGACGTTCGAGCCAGCGTGAGACGCTGCTCAGCCTTCCCTGGCTCTGGCGGCGGCCAGTGGCGTTCGTGTCGTTCATCACCGACATCGCCACCCCTTTCGCTCTCTACGCGATCATGGCGGTGGCCGTGGCGCACGCGATCCGCGGCGACAACGCCGCGCTGGCGTTGCCGGTCATTCCGGCGGTTGCGCTGGCCTACACCGGGATGCTCGTGAGCATCGGGGTGCGGCAGGTGCCCCATCTGCGCCGGGTGCCTTCCGATGTCCGGCGGCTGCCGGTGTTCGTGCTCCAGCTCACGTTCGTGATGGTGCCGCTCAGGATCGTCGCCTTCGCCACGATGATGCACCAAGGCTGGGGCACACGGCCCGCGCCGGCCGAGGGGGCAGAGTGAGGGCGCTCCTCATCAACTTCGTCACGACCGGTGCGACCGTGGTCCTGCTCGGCACGCTCACCTTCCCGGCCAGCCGGATCCTGACGGACTCGATCGCCACTCCGGTCGAAAAGGCCAGCGCGGCGCCGCCGCGGGTCGCCCCGAAGCGCTTGTTCTCACTCCGGGCCGGTCCCGTGAGCCGCTGGTTCGGGGTGTACGTCGACCCATGGCACGTGTCCGCCTGGGCGCGCGCCGTCGGCGCGAAGCCGCAGGTCGCGGCGAAGTTCACGTCGTTCTCGGACCGCCGCCCCGTGTCGAAGTTCCTTCGGGAGTGCGAGCGGCGGCGCATCCGCTCGGTATTGATCTCCTGGGAGCCTTGGAGGCCCGTGCCGGCAGCGCTCGGAGTCGACGCCCAGCGCCGCCCACAGCCCGGGTACCGGAACGCTGACATCGCGGCGGGAGCACAGGACGCTTACATCCGCGGGTTCGCGCGCGGGCTCGCTCGCTTTCGCGGACGGGTGTATCTCCGCTACGCGCACGAGATGAACGGCTTCTGGTACCCGTGGAGCCGCGACCCTCGCTCGTACGTGCGTGCGTGGCGTCGCGTCGTGAGGATCTTCCGCCGTGCGGGCGCGAGCAACGTCCGCTTCGTGTGGTCGGTGAACCCGAGCCTCTACCTGCCTCGCGCGCAGTCCCGGCGCAACTTCTCGCGCTACTGGCCGGGCAGCTCCTACGTCGACTACGTCGGCTCGACCATGATCAGCTTCGGCGGCGCGAAGAAGTACAGCGTGGCGCGCTTCTATCCCACGCTCGTCGCGCTGAGGCAGATGTACCGCAAGCCGCTGATCCTCACCGAGACCAACACGGCTTATCGCGGCCGGGTGGCATGGCTTCGCGACCTCCGTCACGCGCTGCGGCGCAGTCCTTGGATTCGCGGCGTGGCGTGGTCGCAGCTGCCAAGCCGCGCAAAGGTGCACGCCGGCGGCACGCTCGGCGACGTCGACTGGGACGTGACGAAGGACCCTGCCTCGGCGCGCGTGCTCCGGCGGATCGTCACGGACGGATCGGGCTAGGGCGAGGCGACGTGCTCTACCAGCTTGTGCTCTCGGACGGCTCGCGCATCCCTCTGTCGGGCCAGATGACGATCGGGCGGGCGCGCGAGAGCGACGTCCGCCTCGACGACCCGAGCGTCTCGCGGCTGCACGCTCGGCTAAGCGCAAACGGTGGCGCGCCGGAGATCGAGGACGCCGGCTCCCGCTACGGGACCTGGGTGGACGGGCGGCGATTGAGCGGCCGCGCGCCCCTGGGCGACGGCGCACGCTTGCGGGTGGGGGACCAGCAGCTGGTGATCGAGCGGGTGCGGTCGGACGCCGAGGCCGGCCGGACGATCGTGGTGCCGGAAGGTGCCTCCGCATTCATGCCGGCCGCTGCCGCCAATGCATCCGCGTCCACGCGGTTCGGCACCCGCCCGCGCGTCCGCTCGGGCTACGCGCTCAAGCGGCTCGAGGCCGGAGAGGGCCCGCGCCGCTGGGTGCTGAAGGACCTGGAGTCGGGCTCGTTCGTGCGCATGTCGGAGGACGACGTGCGGCTCCTGCGACTGATCGACGGCACGCGCTCGCTGGCCGATCTCGTTCGCGAGTCCGAGCAGGCACTCGGTCCCGAGGGCCCCGTGGTGCTCGCTCGCTTGCTCGCCGGCCTCGGGGAGCACCGGCTCCTCTCCGGCTCGGGCGGTCCGCTCGAGCCGGAGGCGCGCAGTGGGCTCGCGCGCCTGTTCACTCCTCGGACACGTACCTGGCAGGGCGCCGGCGACCTGTTCGCGCGGCTCTACGAGCGCGGCGGCTGGAGGCTCTTCACCCGGCCGGTGCTCACGTCTCTCGCGGTGCTCGCAGCCGTCGGCCCGCTCGTGTTCGCCTACCTCGTGATCGGTCGCTACGGCACGCCGTTCGTCGTCGCCAGCAAGGTCGGCATCGGCGGGCTCGTATTCGTTGCGTGCAGGCTGGCGGTCGCCGCCGTGCACGAGACCGCCCACGGACTCACGATGGCCTCCTTCGGCAGGCGGGTGAGCACCGCCGGCCTCAAGCTGGTGCTGATCTTCCCGTACGCGTTCGTCGACACCTCGGACGCCTGGTTCGAGCCGAGACGGCGGCGAATCGCGGTGAGCGCTGCCGGCCCGGTCTCCGACTTCTCGCTGGGCGCCGCGTTCTCCCTGTTCGCCCTCGTGCTGCCGGCGGGCACATTGCGCGACATCTTCTTCCAGGTGGCTTTTGCGGCCTACATCGGAGGCCTGTTCAACCTCAATCCATTCCTCGAGCGCGACGGCTACCACATGCTCGTCGACCTGCTCGGCGAGCCGACTCTGCGGCGCCGCGCCCGTGAGGACTTTCGCCAGCGGCTGAGCGGCAACGCTCACGGCCGTGCTTCGCCGGTTCTCGTGCGCTACTCGCTGTTCGGGCTGGCATGGTCCGCGGTCGCGGGACTCTTCGCGATCGGCATGTCGTTCAGGTATGAGCCGCGGCTCGCCGCGGTGGTGCCTGGTCCGCTCACTTGGCTCGTGCTCGCGGTCATCTGGCTCGGGCTGCTCTCGCCGGTGCTCGTTGCGGTATCCGGGCCGCTGCTGGAGCGCCGTCGTCGGCGCGAGGCCTGACATGGCGCCGCGGGAATCGGAGGCCTCTCTCCGTCTGCTCCAGCGGATCCTCGAGGACCCGCAGTACCGGGCGCAGTTCCGCCGGGACCCCGAGCGCGCACTGCGCGAAGCGGGGCTCGATCGTGTTCCGGAGGGCCTTGGCTCGGGGAGCTCGATGGAGACCCTCGACATCCGCGAGTCGCGGTCGAGCCTCGCGGGGGCGCTGATGGCAGCTGCCGCCGAGGGCGTCGGCGTCTACGACCTCTCGCATCACCTGAGCGGCGGGGTCGACTCCGCGGCCGCCGCCGAGCCGCTCGCGTCCTCGGGCGGCAGTGGCGGCGCCGTGCCGGCCGACGGCGCCGTGCCGGCGCCTTCGAGCGACAGCGCTCTGCCGAGCGACGCGGCGGCGCCCAGTGCTAGCGCCCCGCCGAGCGAGCCTGCGCCGCCCGCAGCCAACGCGCTGCCTGCCAACGCCGCCTCCGCGTGGCCGAACGCGAGCAACTGGCCCAACGCGAGCAACTGGCCGAACGCGAGCAACTGGCCGAGCGGCGGCAACGCGGCGTCCGCGAACGGCTGGCCCTCCTACGGCAACGCGCCTCCCGCCGACCAGGTGCCGGGCAGCAGCGCGGCGCCCGCTCCGAGCCAGACTCCGGACGATGCGGCACCCCAGGGCGGCGGCGGATCTTCGTCCGGCAGTGGCGGCGACGCTCTCGACGTCACGGGTAGCGCCACCTATCCCGGCGACTCGGCGTCACAGCAGCAGATCGCCGCTTGGATGGGGGCAGCGGCCGAGAAGCGCGGCATCCCGCCGGAGTTGCCGGTGATGGCGGCCCTGACCGAATCCGGGATGCGCAACCTCAACTATGGCGACGCGGACTCCGTCGGCTTCTTCCAGATGCGGCTGAGCGTCTGGAACAACGGGGCGTACGGCGGCTACTCGAAAGACCCGCAGAAGCAGCTCGACTGGTTCCTCGACCACGCCGAGGCCGTGAAGAAGCAGCGGGCGGCCGCGGGTCAGCCGATCGACTCGAAGCACTACGGCGACTGGATCGCCGACATCGAGCGCCCGGCAGCGCAGTATCGCGGCCGCTACGAGCCGCGCCTGAACGACGCCAGGAACTTGCTCGAGAGCGCCCAGAGGCAGGACAAGGGGGGCGCGAACCAGCTCGTGGACGCCTCCCCGGGAGGCTCCGCGAGCGCTGGTTCGCACGCCCTCACCGCGCTCGCCGCGGCCAAGAAAGAGCTGGGGGTGCCGTATAAGTGGGGCGGCTCCAGCCCCAAGACAGGGTTCGACTGCTCAGGGCTCGTGCAGTGGGCGTACGCGAAGGCCGGCATCCAAATTCCGCGCACGTCGGAGCAGCAGATACTCGCCGCGAACGCCACTCCGGTCAGCCGCAAGGACCTGCTGCCGGGCGATCTCGTCTTCTTCCGGAACTCGAGCGGCGACGTGCATCACGTGGGCATCTCTCTCGGAGGCGACAAGTTCGTCAACGCCCCGCACACGGGCGACGTGGTGAAGGTCGCGAGCCTCAAGGACTCGTATTTCGCCAAAGAGTTCGCCGGCGGCCGGCGCTTCGACAAGGCCTCGGAGGGCGTGCAGGCACACGCTGCCTCCGGCAGTGCGGGCGCGGCCGCGCCCGCCGTGGACCCGAAGGCCGTTCGCATCGCTCAGGCGGCACTTGACCGGGACGCGGCGGAGGTGGCCCGGCCGGGGACCGCTCTCCACCAGGCGATCCAGCGCCAGGAGGCGGGCAAGGGCGGGAACGAAGTGCAGGTACTGAAGGCCCCGCGGCTACCGCGCGGCGGCGGACGCTGATCACTTGACGGTGCCGAGCGGAACCAGCGTCGGCGTTCGGCGCCAGTGAGCCCGGAGCGGCCGCGCTTGCTCCGTGCGCGTGGTGGGAACACGCGACGCGTACACCACAGTGTTGTCGAGATAGTGACCGCTCGAGCTGTCGAAGCTGCCCGAGCACGTGATGAGGCGGAGCGTGGACCCGCGCGTCCGACCGAACACGCGCCGGGTGGGGAACCGGGCCTTGGGCCAGCGCTCGAGGCCCTCGACACGAAAGCGCACGACGCTGCCGTCGGCGCGCAGAATCCTGATGAGGTTGCCGCGGTGAAGTCGCCCGAGGTCGAAGAAGACGGCCGGGCCCACCTTGGAGTCCACGTGTCCGGCGATAACGGCCCCGCCGCGCTCGCCCGGCTCGGGGCCTGGCTCGAACCAGCCGGCATCTCCGAAACGAGCTGGGGTCTGCATCGTCCCGTCGGCTGCGCGCCGAAGCGGGACCACACGAGCTGACACGCCGATCGCGGGAACGCGGATGCGCAACGGCGGCGCCGCTTGGCGGTCCACCACCTGGACCAGGCGCCTGTGAGCACGGCCCTCGCCGGCGAACGCCGTGGCGGGCAGCGGGCGCCCCAGCGGCGGACTCGGAGGTGCAGCCGTTCGCGCGGCGCTCAGGAGAATGATGACCCCGACTGCCGTGAGCGCGCCCACGATCAGAGGCGCCGCCAGCGCGAACTGGCGGCGCCTCGAGGGACGGTGTCGGGAGGGTGGCCCAGGGGTCACCGCTCGGAGGCGCGGCGGCGCAGTCTCAGACCACCGGCCGTGAGAACCAGTGCGAGGGCGCCCGACCCGAGCCCGAGCAGGACGTTGCTCGAGCCGTGCGTTGCCGCTCCACCGGCGCCGGCCTGGATGCCACCCTGCGGGCTCGTGCCGGTGTCGGTGCTCGTGCTCGTGAACGTCGTTCGCACGGCGGTCTGCGGCACGACCGCAGGCGCGCGCTTCTGCGACTTCGAGCTCGACTTGTGATGCGTTGTCTTGTGGTGCATCGTCTTGGGAGCAGGCGGAGGCGGCACGACCGGCACAGGCGCCGGCACCGGCACGGTCTCCGTTGGCGGTGGCAGCGGCGGCACAGGTTGGGTGGTGGTGTCCGTCGGCGTCGTCGTATCGTCCTCGCCGGCGAGCGCGACGCCCGTGCCGAGCGCCCCTATCGCGGGCGTGGCTGCGAAAGCGAGGACGACCGTCAGCGCGGCTCCCCGCCTCATCAGTGGGTGAAGCATCGTTTCTCCTTGGTCGTGGCGATTAGCTCGCCGTCAGTGAATTGCCAGGCGCCGGCTGTGCGCCGATCCGACGTTGCCGGTCGAGTCCACGGCTCTGGTCGAGACCGAGTAGCTGCCATGGGGGAGCCGCTTGGGCATCCGGAACGACCAGCTCGAAGAGCCCCTGGCCGAAAGCCAGCGCGGGTGTGCGCAACTCGACAGGCGGCCCAGCTTGTGCTTGCTCGAGAGGAACTGGCACTTCGAACCGTGCTTCCGCGAAACCGATATCGACACGTGCGCGACCTTGCCGCCGCTCGCCGCGCATGCGCCGTCGCTCGCGGTGCCGCGGAGGAGGTGCGTGCGGGAGACGCTTGCCGAGCTCGTGACGATCTTCGAGCTGGGGACGCACGTGGCATTCACGCCGCTCGGCGGCGGGGCGGGTGGGAGCGTTCCCGTACCCGTGTCGGTGGCCATGGCCGGCGCACCGGTCATGGCCGCGAGCGCAACGCTCGCGGTGAGGAGAGACAGCAGCCTGCGGATCATCGGCACCTCCTGGACGCCAAAGTCGAATGCGACTCTTGTGGTCGTGATCCGATGAAACCGCTCGCCGTGTGGGCCGCAACAACGGATCGCACTCAAGCGATTCCGGTCCCCCATCGATCGGCGCTGACGCTCGACTGAACGGGCCGGGCAATTGAGCCGCGGCCCTGGTCTTCGATCATCATCAGCAGGCACGAGCCATGAATCGACCCGCGTTGAAGCTGCTCCCGTGCCTCATCGGCCTTGCCCTGTGCGGCTCGCCCGCCGAAGCGTCGGGCGCGACGCCGGCGCGCACCTTCGGCGTCTACGTGGACGCCGCGCACGTCGGCGAGTGGTCCGCCAGCGTCGGCGCTTCGCCTCAGATGGTTGCGAAGTTCGAGTCCTTCTCGCTCAACCGGACGATCGACGACTACCTGGGCGCCGCCAAACAGCAGGGGATGAGTCGCGTTCTCGTTTCGTGGGAGCCGTGGAAGCCGGTGCCCACCTCACTCGGCCCCCTCGCGCAGTCGTATCCCCAGGCCGGATTCCGGAACCGCGACATCGTGCGCGGGGTGCAGGACACCTACATCCGGCGCTTCGCCCGCAGCCTCGCGCGCTTCAAGGGCGTCGTCTATCTGCGCTACGCGCATGAGATGAACGGCACCTGGTACCCCTGGTCGCGCGATCCGCGCCAGTACCCACGCGCCTGGCGGCACATCGTGCGCGTCTTCCGCAGCGTGGGCGCGCGCAACGTGCGCTTCGTCTGGTCCGTGAATCCGAACCTCTACGAGTCGCGCCGGGTCTGGCTGCGGAACGTGCGCCGCTACTGGCCGGGGGCGGCCTACGTCGACTACGTCGGTTCCACGATGATCAACTTCGGCGGAGAGCGGAAGAAGACCTATCTCGTCCGCCGCTTCGCGCCGCGCTTCCGCGATCTCAGGCGCGAGTACCGCAAGCCGGTGATGCTCACCGAGGTCAACACGGACTACACCGGGCGCGTCCAGTGGCTGCGGAATCTCCGCCAGATGCTCCGCAGCATGCCGTGGGTCCGCTCGGTGGTGTGGTCACAGCTGACGAGCCGCGGACAGGCGCTGAACAAGGGTGTGGGCGAGCTGAACTGGGACGTTCAGCGCGATCCCGCAGCGGCGGGCGTCCTGCGCGCGATCATCCGCGACGGTCTCCGCCGCCGCTGACCGGCTAGGGGTTCGACGGCGGCGTAGGCGGCGTCGGCGGGTTCGGCGGGTTGGGCGGATTCGGAGGATTTGACGAGTCCCCCGAGCCGCCGCACGAATCGTCGCTCGGGTCGTCCGAGCTCGAGTCGCCGGCGCATGAGCCGCCCTGCTGCGGAGCGCTGGGCGCCTGAGAGGGCTGCTGCGGGGCTGTGGCGGGCTGGGGCGGGGCGGTGCCGGGAGTCCCGGACGACGCCTGCACACCCGCCACGGCGCTCTCCACGGCGGAGCGGTCGGAGCGCACCGTCGCCATCGCCGCGTCATAGCCGGCCTGGTCGTTGGCGCTCGCCGCATTCGCCGCGCCTCGGTAGTCAGTGGCGGTTTGGCGAAGAGTGGTGGCGAGCGTCGCGGTGGGGCCCGGCGTCGAGCCGCCGGGAAGAGCCGACACCTGCGACGCCGCCTTGTCATAGCTGGTCGCGTTGGTGAGTGCCGAGCGAGCCTTCGCCTGCAGGTCGCCGCGCGGGGTGGCGGAGCTGTTCGACTGCGCGGCTTGCACGCTTCCCAGCGCCGCACTGCCGTCGGTCTGCGTAGCTTGCTGGGTCGACGCTGGGGCACGACTGGTTGCCGCGGTTGGGTCGGTGCCGCTGCCGCTGCTGCTCCCCTGGCGAGCTGCCAGCGCGAGCGCCGCCGTGAGCACAAGCGCGCCGAGCGCGAGCATCACACCGAAGTGCTTCCACCACGGTCTGCCCGCGCCTGGCCCCGACGTCGCCTCCGGCACTGGTGGAGGCGAGCTGGGCGGCACGGTTGCTGCGGCCCAGGGGTCGTCCAGCCGGTCGGTGGTGCGCGAGGACGTGGTCTTGGCGAGCGGAACGCCGAGGAAGGAGGGATCGAAGCGCTCGGTGGGCGCCAGGTCGGCCTCGGTGAGCGGCCCGAGCGGCGCGCCGGGCGGAGGCGGGGTGGCGGGGCCGGGCACGACGGTGTGACCGCCCAGGTCGGGCAGGGCGGAGTCGCGGCGCCAGCGCGGGCCGAGCAGGGCGATGAGGGTCGGCTCCAGCGCGTCCCATGCCTCCGCAGCGGACTGCGGGCGCTCCGCCGGCTCCTTGGCGGCGAGCTGCTCGATCCAGGCGGAAATGTGCGGGTCGAGATCCGGGACAAGCTCGATCGGAGGCGGGATCGGCTCGTTGATCTGACGGAGCAGGATCGCCATCGGCTCCTCAGTCCCGGCGAACGGAACCTTCCCGACGATCAGCTCGAACGCCATGATCGCGAGGGAGTAGAGGTCCGTCCAGGGGCCGACGTCCTCGCCGAGCGCCTGCTCCGGCGCCATGTAGTTCGGCGTGCCGATCGCGGTGCCGGTAGCGGTCAACGCCGCGGTGGTCCGCACGGTCGAGGTCGCCTTGGCGATGCCGAAGTCCGCGATCTTCACACGGCCGTCCGAGGTGACCATGATGTTCTCGGGCTTCAGGTCGCGGTGAACGATCGTGTGGCGCTCGGCGTGGGCGAGCCCCGCCAGCACGCCCTCGAGCACGGCGCCGATCTGGCCGAGCGAGAGCGACCCGATGTAGCCCCGCAGCGAGCCGCGCTCGACGTACTCCATCGCGATGTAGGGCACGCCGTCCCGCTCGAAGTAGTCGTGGACGGTGACGATGTTGGGGTGACTGAGCGACCCCGCGAGACGGGCCTCGCGGAGAAACCGCTGAGCGACCGAGGCGTCGGGCATCCGCAGGGCGGCGAGCTCCTTGAGCGCCACGAGGCGGTCGAGGTCGATCTGCCGCGCGAGGTACACCGTCGCCATGCCGCCGCGCCCGAGCTCATTGAGGAGCTCGTAGCGCCCGAGCGCTTTCCTCAGGTCCTCCATCGGCTCGGACCATATGCAACGGCTGCGCGTGCTCAACAACCCCGGCGGATCGCGTGATAGGCCCCGGCTTTCGCATGGCGGCCGCGCTGATTCGCGGCGCGAATCGAGCCATCAGCGGCTTCTGTTGAGCCGGCGCTCCCGAGCCGGAGACTCGGTGCGCGATGCACCCGATCCGCCCCTCTCATCTCCGCGCGGTCAAGTCGCTCGCGTCGAAGGCTCCGGCGAGGAGCTCGATGGACCGGGAGGAGCTCGTCGGCTACGGCTTACTCGGCCTCGCGAGCGCCGCGCGGCGCTTCGACGGCTCCCAGGGAGTGAAGTTCGAGACCTTCGCGCACTACCGGGTGTCCGGGGCCATCCTGGACGGGCTTCGCGCGCTCGATCCGCTCTCGCGCAGGGACCGGCGCCGCGTCAAGGCCGACGGCGACGTGCCCGCGGTCGCCGCCTTACGGCAGCGAGCTCAGGTGACGCCGCTGCCGTGGGAGCACGAGGACCAGCACGGGCGCAGCGAGGGCGAAGCAGGGCTGACCCTTGCAGAGGTCGTTGCCGACCCGAACTCGCCGGATCCTGCGGAGGAGGCCGAGCGCGCGGAGCTGCAGGAGCAGGTGGCCGAGGCGCTGACCCGCCTGACATGGCGCGAGCGCCGGCTGATTCACCTGCGCTTCGAGTGCGGTCTGAACCTCGCCGAGGTCGGCGAGGAACTCGGCGTGAGCGAGAGCCGCGTGAGCCAGCTCCAGAGGAGCACTCTCGAAAGCCTCGCCGAGCTCCTGCGCGACGACGGCTGTGATGCTCTCGCCGCGTGACGCGGACGCCCGATCGGGATCCGCTCTCACGGGAGAAGCCGGCCGCATCGGCGCTTCCCTTCCCGCGGGGTACGGTGCCGCAATGGCCTATGACTGGAGAACCGAGTGGCCAGGCGTCTTCGCGCACCACGCCGACTCATGCCCGGTGCGAAACGGCCGCCGCTGCACCTGCGGCCCGCTCGGCTACCGCGCGAACGCACGCGAGCCCGAGACAGGCAGACGCGTCCTGAGTCCCACGTTTGACACGGTCGCGGAGGCACGCGCCTGGCAGAGCGACCAGCAGGAGGCGCTCGAGGCGGCGCGCGGCGTGCCGCGCGACGACGGCGATCTCGGCGCCGTGATCGACGACTTCATCGCCGCCGCGCAGAACGGCCTCGCCCGCGACGGTGGGGGAGTGGAGTACTCGCCCGACCGGGTTCGCGAGCTGCGCGAGTCGCTCGGGTACGTGGACGCCCAGCTCGGCACCATGAAGATCCAGGACGTGCGGCGTCGCCACGTGCAGGGACTGGTTGACCAGCTGCGCCTCTCCGGCGTCGAGTCGGATCGGGTGGAGGCCGTGGTCGATGCTCTGCGCTCGCTCTACATCTACGCGATCCAGCGCGAGGAAGTCGACTTCAGCCCGGTGGTGCTGCTGTCCCTCTCGGACAGCCCAAACGGGCGCCCTTCTCAGGCTCAGACCGAGTCTCTCCGCACGACAGCCTTTGCCCAGCCTGCTCCGCCGGCGATCAGCCCGGCTCCGCCGGCGTTCACGCCCGCTCCCTTGCCTGCACCGCAGCCGACGATGGCGACGATGCCCGCAACGGGCACCGCACAGCCGGCAGCCGCGCCCACATCGCCGATGTCCACCGTCGCCGAGAAGTACTACGAGGCGCTGACGCCGGAGCGTGTGCTCTGGTGGACGGTCCTCATCATCGTGATCGTGTCGGTGCTGATCGCGATCGTGCTCGCCGCCGAGTCCGTCTGAGCGGCGTCACCGACGAAGGGTGGCGATCACCTCTCGCCACCACGCCTCCTCGGGCGCGCTGTGCGCGGCGGCCAGCCGCCGCCGCGCGTAGCGGCACAGCAGCTCGGGCTCTCCCGCGACCAGCGAGGTGCCGGTCAGTGCGGAGCGGCCGTCCTCGAGGGTCACCAGCGCGGCTGGCGCGTCGCGCCGGGTGCGAAGCATCTGGATGACC
This sequence comes from Thermoleophilaceae bacterium, assembly GCA_045805385.1. Classification (GTDB taxonomy): domain Bacteria; phylum Actinomycetota; class Thermoleophilia; order Solirubrobacterales; family Thermoleophilaceae; genus JADGHQ01. The sequence goes on along the minus strand of JBJMLG010000233.1, from coordinate 13,591 downwards.
GGCACACCGGCGAGCAGGTCGGGGTCGCCCGGGTCGCCGTGGTCACCGGTCCACGGCTGGATCAGCAGTTTCTCTCCGGCCGGCTCCGGCCGGGAGGGCCGTGCGTGGGCTCCGTTGTCGTTGCGCCAGCGGCCGAGCAGCCCGGGCATGGTGTTCGCCACCTCGTCGCGGACGAGGAGGTGAAGCGTGTCGCCCACCGCGATCTGGGTCGAGCCGCGAGGCGGAAGCGCCTCTTGCCCACGCACGATCACGTTCAGAGTGGAATCGTGGGGGAGGCCGAGATCGCGCACCCGCAGACCCACGATGCTGTCGGTCGCGCTAACGGAGTACTCCATCACCTGCGCGCCGAGGCGCCCGATCGTGCCGTACTCGGTGAGCGGGCGCGGCAGCGCCGGCTCGTAGCTCGTCAAGCCCAGCCGGCGAGCCAGCGGCTCGAACGTGGTGCCCTGCACCGCCGTCGACAGCAACACCGTGAAGAAGACGATGTTGAAAAACTGGAGACTCCCAGGCACCCCGCGCATGACGGCGAAGGTGGCGAGCACCACCGGCACGGCCCCGCGGAGTCCGGCCCAGGAGAGGAGGACGCGTTCAGCAGTGCTGAAGCGCTCGCCCGTGGTGACAAGCATGGTGGCGAGCGGGCGCGCGATCAGCGCCAGCACGAGCGCCACGACGATCCCAGGGCCCATCGCGCCGCCCAGCTGCGATGGGAACACCAGCAGTCCGAGGCAGAGGAACAGCGAGATCTGCGCCATCCAGGCCAGGCCCTGATGGAAGGTCGACACCGTCTGCTTCGCCGCGATGGGTGCGCCGCCGAGCATCAGGCCGGAGATGTACACGGCGAGGAAGCCAGACCCGCCCAGCGTCTCGGTCAGCCCGAATGAAAGGGCAACGACCGCGACCGAGCCCACGGGATACAGGCCGGGCGTGGGCAGGCGGACGCGCTCGAGCGCCCACACGGCCGCGCGCCCAACCACGTACGCGCAGATAGCGCCGATCGCCATCTCGCGCACGAACAGCAGCAGCATGTTCAACACGCCGTAGTCGGGAGTGGTGAGCCAGTCGAGGAACCCGATCACGAGCAGCACCGCGACCGGGTCGTTGAAGCCGGCCTCGCCCTCGAGCGTGAGCGTGACCCTGCGGCGGAGCGATGTCCCGCGCAGGAGGCCGAACACCGCTGCGCTGTCGGTGGACGCGAGGATCGATCCCAGCAGGAGTCCCTGCAGCAGAGACAGCCCAAGTAGCGGCGCGGCGATGATGCCGACCACGAGCGCCGTGATGAGCGTCCCGCCAATCGCGAGCCGCAGCGAGGGCCCGAGCACGCTCTTCAGCTCCTTGAAAGACGAGCTCAAGCCGCCGTCGAAAAGGATCAGGGCGAGGGCGATGGTGCCGATCCTTCGCGCGAGCGCGTAGTTGTCGAAGTGGAGCCAGCCGGCGCCGTCGGACCCGACCGCCATCCCCAGCCCCAGGAACAGGAGGAGCGCCGGGACGCGCAGGCGGGCAGCGGCGAGCGACGCTCCAAGCGCCGCGACCAGCAGCGTTCCACCAACGAGAACCAGCTGCCCGTCCGTCATAGCCTCACCCTTCGAACTCCCTCCCCGCGGCTCGCGCCGCGCCCTTTGAGCCGCGCCTCAGGGACCGGCGCGCCGGACCGGGAGGTCCGGCTCTTGATGCATCACGGACCTGTATGCGCTCCAGAGCTGGCTCTGGGGCTCGTGCGCTTGATCGGAATGGAGAGCGAGGTGATTCCCTATGGCTTCGGCGAGCCGGTCGCGCTGATCGCGGTAGGCATTACGCTGCGCGATCAGCCGCGCCAACCGGAACCTCAGGGTGTCCGTGAGTATCGGCTCCATGCTTCGGTCATCCTCGCGTCCGCCCCTGCGACCCACAATCGGAAGGCGCGGTCGTTTGAGCGCGGATCCCTATCGTCCGGGCACATCGAGCGCGAAGAGCGCGCGCACCGATGGCATCAGGCCGTCCGCGTCTCCGAGCTCGGCGGCGGCGCGCAAGCGGATCGTGGGCGTGTGGAGCAGCCGTGCCACGATGGCGTCGCTCGCCGCGTGGAGAAGCTGCTCGTCGGCGCCGTCGGCCAATCCGCTGGCTTTTAGGGCGTCGAGCACGGTCTTCCGGCTGTGGGAGCGAAGGTCCTTGATTGTGGGCACCGCGCCGAGGGCCGAGAACCAGCGGCGGAAACGCTCCGCCTCCTCGGCCACGATTGCCTCTGCAGCCGGCCTCGCCCAGCTGCGCCGTAGGGCCGTTTCTCCGACCACTTCGCGCAGATCGTCGAGGTCGTAGAGGCGCACGCGCCGGACCGCCTTGGCACGGGGATCGAAATCGCGTGGCATCGCGAGGTCGAGTACTACGAGCTCGCGGCCGGCACGCCGCTCGATCACGTCGATGAGCGTCTCGCTCGCCACGAGTCGGTGCGGCGCCCCGGTGCAGGAGATGACCACGTCGGCCTCCACGAGCGCTTCGAAGAGCTGGCCCTCCAGGTCGACCAGTGAGGCACCGACCTCCTGAGCGAGGCGGATGGCACGGTCGGAGCTGTGCCGCGCCGCGATACTCAACGCGAAGCCCTCGGAACGCAGCGCGCGAGCCACCTGGGCGCCGGTTTCGCCGCTCCCGAGCACCAGCGCTCGCGCGGCGTCGCGGCTGCGCGCGAGCTGGCGGGCCAGGTCCACCGCCGCGGAGCCGAGAGAGGCCCTGCCGCGAGCGATCTCCGTCTCCTCGCGGACGCGCCGGCCCGCGACGAGAGCGGCCTGGACCAGGTGCCCGAGCACATATGCACTCGCGCGTCGTTCGCGCGCGAGCTCGCCGGCACGGCGCACCTGGCCCAGGATCTCGGTCTCGCCGAGCACCACCGACTCGAGCCCAGCGGCCACGCGCATCAGATGCACTGCCGCTCGCTGGCCGCTCAGCTCAAGCGGCTCCGCTTCGAGCGGGCCCGCGAGCTCGTCGAGCTGTTCGCGGAGCACCGCGCTGGCGAGCTCGGTGTCCCCGGCCAGCGCGTACAGCTCAGTGCGCTCGCACGTGGACAGCACAAGGGCCTCGTCAATCTCCGGGCGAGCCGCGATGCTGCTCGCCAGAGCTCCGGCCTGCGCACGGTCGAGGGCGAGCCGCTCGCGTGTCTCCACCGAGTTGGTTCGCTGAGAGACGCCGGCAACAACGAGGCCGCGGGACATGGTCGCTCAGCGCTGCTCCGTGGCCACTCGCGCGGGGCTCTGGGCGCCGTTGCCCGCTGCGCCCTCGCCGTTCACATGCAGGCCGGCGGCGATCCGCGCTCCCAGGCTCGCGTCGACGTTGGACCAGTAGTCCACGACGCGCGCCTGTATCGGTGCCGAGACGTTGTCGCTCGCGTGCGCGACGATGTTCGATGCGAGGTGCTCCCGGTCGGTGTCGTTCATCACGTCCCGGTAGAGGGCACGGGGCTGGACGAAGTCGTCGTCGTCGGCGTGCGGCTCGTACTCGTAGCGGCCCAGCTCGCCGGACTCGACCCACCAGCTCGGCAGCTCCTTGCTGGGGTCCGGCTGCGGTCCGCCGTACGAGTTGGGGTAGTAGACGGGCTGCGATCCGGGGTGGTGGTAGGTCATCGCTCCGTCCCTGCTGTAGGAGTGGACGGGCGACTTCGGCGCGTTGATCGGCAGCTGCTCGTAGTTCGCGCCGATGCGGTGCAGGTGCGTGTCGTGGTACGAGAAGACCCGGCCCATCAGCATCTTGTCGGGGCTCAGCCCGATTCCCGGCACGAGCCGCGCGGGGGCGAAACCGGATTGGTCGACCTCAGCGAAGTGGTTCTCCGGATTGCGGTCGAGCACCAGGCGGCCGATCGTGATCGGCGGATAGTCCGCGTGCGGCCAGACCTTGGTCAGGTCGAACGGGTTGAAGCGGTAGTCCGCCGCTTCTTCGAACGGCATGATCTGCATCTCGAGCCGCCACTCCGCGGCGTCGCCGCGCGCCAGCGCGTCCCACAGATCGCGACGGAGGAAGTCGGGGTCCTCGGACACCATCGCGTCGGCCTCGGCGAGGGTGAAGTTCTCGATGCCCTGGACGGTCTTGAAGTGGTACTTCACCCAGAAGCGGTCGCCGGCCGCGTTCATCCACGAGTACGTGTGGCTGCTGTACCCGTTCATGTGGCGGTAGCTGTGCGGGGTGCCGCGGTCGGACATCAGGACCGTCACCTGGTGCGCTGTCTCGGGCGACAGCGTCCAGAAGTCCCACTGCGCGTCGTTGGACCTCAGCCCGGTGTCGGGCATCCGCTTCTGCGAGCGGATGAAGTCCTCGAACTTGATCGCGTCGCGCACGAAGAAGGTCGGCGTGTTGTTGCCGACGAGGTCGTAGTTGCCCTCGTCGGTGTAGAACTTGATCGCGAAGCCACGCGGGTCGCGCACGGTGTCGGCGCTGCCGAGCTCGCCCGCTACCTGGGAGAAGCGCAGGAACAGCGGCGTGCGCTTGCCCACCTCGGAGAGGAAGTCCGCGCTGGTCCACTGGGTGACGTCCTCGGTCACCTCGAAGAAGCCGTGTGCACCGCTGCCCTTGGCGTGGACGACCCGCTCGGGCACGCGCTCACGGTTGAAGTGCTGCATCTTCTGGACGAGATGCGCATCGTGCAGGGCGGTCGGCCCGTTCGGACCCACGGTGAGCGAATGCTCGTCGCTCGAGACGGGGATGCCAGAGTCGGTGGTGGTCGTGGGGGGCTTTCGGTCGTCACTCATGGGGAGGTCCTCTTTGATCGTGATGGTCTGGTCGAAGCTAACCGCGGCGTTGGCGCTCACAAAGCGGGCTCGCCGATCGGTCGATCCGGCTCGGCTATCAGTGCGAGCCGCCGTCCAGCCCGTTGGCTGAAGGCGAGCTCTCGGCCGGCTGCCGAGCGAGCACGAGCGCGCGGTAGCCGACGGCTGCCGCCAGCGCTCCGGCCACCGGGCCGACGATGTAGATCCAGAAGTCGGTGAAGGTGCCCGAGGCGAGCGCCGGGCCGAACGAGCGGGCGGGATTGAAGCCCGCGCCCGTCGCCGGGCCGAACACCATGACGGCGAGGCCCAGTGCCCCGCCGATGGCCAGGCCGGCCACGTGCCGCTCGGCACGCGGGTTCACGGCCACGGCCATGATCGCCCACATGAGCATGAAGGTCCCCATCGCCTCGGCGATCAGCCCGAGCCAGGCCGAGCCGCCCGCCAGCACCTTGCCGTTAGGAACCGTGGCGCCGTAGTTCACGGAGGCGCCCGCATGATGGAAGAGCAGCAGCACCACGAGGGCGGCGAGCACGCCGCCCACGAGCTGGCAGGCGATGTAGCCCAAGGCGTCGCGCGGACGGATCTGGCGGATCGCCAGCATTCCGGCGGTCACCGCTGGGTTGAAGTGCGCGCCCGATGTGGCCGCCAGCGCGTAGACCAGCACCATCAGCGTGAGCGCGTGAAGCAGCCCGAGTCCGGCGATGTCGAGCTGGAGCACGCCGGAGTTGCCCACGGACGGCACTCCGCAGATGAAGAAGACGAGCAGGAACGTGCCGATCGCCTCGGCGGCGAACGCGGCTGGGCCGCGGCGCTCGATCGTCGCCGCGTGTGGGCGGGGCCTCGCTGACGCCCCAGGTCGTAAGTAGGTACCGACAGTGGCCATCTTGATCTCCTGCCTCGGGTTCCGGAGGCCGAAGGTAGATCTGGCAGGGGCGCGGAACGAGAGCTTTTTCCGACCAGGCGAACGGTCATGGCTCTCGGTCGATAGTCAGCGCCCGACTGCGAACAACTCCCATTCGCCGGGCACGCCCTTCAGCTGCGCGGCCCCGGCCTCCTCGAACTGGATCCCCGATCCAACGACCAGGTCCTTGACCGTTCGCGACGCGAGCGTCTGACCGGCCCCAGCAAGCGAGCTGACCCGCGCCGCGATGTGCACGGCCATCCCGCCGACGTCCTGTCCCATCAACTCGATCTCCCCGGTGTGCAGTCCGGCTCGAATCTGCATTCCCTCGCGCGATAGGCAGTCGTGCAGCGACAGGGCGCAATAGATAGCCGCGGCGGGCCGGTCGAACGTGGCCACGAGGCCGTCACCTGTGCTCTTGACGAGCTTTCCCTTGTGCGCCATCAGTTCGCGACCGGCCGTCACCTCGTGGTCCTCGAGCAGTCCGCGCCAGCGCCGATCGCCCAGCTCGGCAGCCATCTCGGTGGAGCCCACGATGTCGGTGAACAACACCGTCGCCAGCGCTCGATCCTGCTCGACGGCCTGGCGCCGGCCGGTCAGGAACTCCTCGATCTCCTCGATCACGGCATCGGTATCGCCCAGCCACGGCCAGTGGAGCGTTCCGGACAGCTCGACCAGACGGGAGTCGGGTATGCGTGACGCCATGAACCGCGCGCTCTCGACACTCATCACCGGGTCCTCGGTTCGGTGGATCAGCAGCGTACGGACATGTATCGCGGGCAGAACCTCGCGGATGTCGAGCTCGGCATCGAGGCGGAGAGCGGACATGACCAAGCCGGGACTCGCCGAAGCACGCTCGTAGCGCCCCCACCAGCGGCAGAATTCCTCGTCGTCGAGCTTCTCGAAGGCGAGGAACGCGGCGCTCACGCCCTCTCCCCAGGCCTTGTCGACGGCCTCCATGATGTCGTCGAACTGATCTCGCGGGCCGCCCTCGGGATAGTCCGGGGACTCGAGCAGCTTCGGGAACGCGCCGTAGAGCACGAGCGACTCGACCTCCCCCGGATGATGCGCCGCGAAGAGTGCCGCGACGGCCGCACCGTCCGACCAGCCCATCAAGACCGGCTGGGTCGCTTCGGCGGCGTCGATCACCGCCGCCAGGTCGTCGAGGTGCTGATCGAATCCCGCGGCGACAGCGAGCGGGTCGGAGAGTCCCATGCCTCGCTTGTCGTAGATCGTCACACGCGCAAACGCCGCGAGGCGATTCATGAAGCGCCGGTACGGGGCATGTTCCCAGGGGAACTCGAGATGGGAGATCACCCCTGGGACCAGAACGATGTCCCTTGGCCCTTCGCCGAAGGATTGGAAGGCGAGGTGGACTGCGCCGTTCCTCGCGTAGCGCACCGGGGGGGTGCTTGTGAGGGGCGTTGCTATTTGGCCAGCTTAACCCTGTTCGGGCGAGTCTCAAAAAGCGAAGGAGCCCCGTTTCCGGGGCCCCTTGCAACGAGACGCGCCCGTAGCCGCGTTCAGTGAGATCGCGCAGCTTTAGTGAAGAGTCGTCGTAGCAAAGCTATATCGTCCGCTGCATGGGCCCTCGATCCCTGGTGCGCACCGCAGGCGCATTGCTCGTCGTCGCGGCGGTCGCCGGCTCTGGCGCTCCGAGCGCGGCCGCGTTGCGGTCGGATGCGAGCCTGATCCGCGACTGCGCTCGCGATGGGCGTCTCGACGCGCGGTACGGGGCGGATCAGCTTCGCCACGCGCTGACCCAGCTGCCGGGGGATGTCGACGAGTACACGAACTGCCGCGATGTGATCACCGCCGCGCTTCTCGCGTCGCCGGGGGAGAGGAGCGGGGCTCGAGGGCCCCGCGACGGGAGCGGTCCGTCGAACGCCTCCGCCGGCGGCGCGGACGGCCGGCGGTCCGCAGTTGTCGCCCCGTCCGACAGCGTCGTTGCGGATTCCGGAAACGCTGCGCCGGCTCCGGCTGCCGTCCGGGCTGCGCCCGTCGCCGGGTCCGCGAGCTGGGCGCCGAGGGCTCTCGCGGCTGCTGTGCTGGTGATCGCCGCAACGCTCGCCGCGGTTTGGCGATACCGGTGGCGGACTCGCGGAGACAATGGCAAGTAGCGGGCGCCTCCGCCGCGTCCCGTTCGTCCTCGCAGCGTTGCTGGGGCTCGCCGTATATGCGGGTTGCGGCGGGTCAGGCGGAGGCGCGCCGAAGCGGGGCGGAACGCTCACGGTGCTGGCCACGAGCGATTTCCAGTCGCTCGACCCGGGTTCCTCGTACAACCAGTTCGACTACATGGTCCAGTACGCAACGGAGCGAACGCTCTTTGGCTGGAAGCCCGGCACCACGGGGGCACCAGTCCCGGATCTGGCGGCCGGCCCGCCGCACATCTCGAACGGCGGCCGGAGGGTCACCGTGAAGCTGCGGCGCGGCGTCCGCTTCAGCCCCCCGGTCGGGCGCGAGGTGACGTCGCAAGACGTGCGGTACGCGCTCGAGCGTGCGGCGAGGCCGAACGTCGCGAACGGATACTGGGCCACCTACTTCTCGGAACTCGTCGGCGCGGACGCGTTCGTCGCAGGGCATGCGCCGCACATCGCCGGCATCCACACACCCGACCCCAACACGCTGGTGCTCGACCTCGCGCGACCGACCGCCGCGACGGTCTGGCAGGCGCTGTCGTTGCCGGTGTCGGCACCCGTGCCAAGGGAGTATGCGAGCCGATTCGATTCGCACGACCCCTCCACCTACGCGAAGCACGTCGTTGCGACCGGCCCCTACATGGTCAGCTCGTACGAGCCGGGCAAGCGGGCGGTCCTCTCGAGGAACCCGAACTGGGACGCGGGCACCGACTGGCGGCCCGCCTACGCCAACGAGATCGAGGTCTCGATGGGAAACGATGCCGGCATTGCCAGCCGCTCCATTCTCGCTGGAAGCGCAAGGATCTCCGGGGACTTCAGCGCGCCGCCCGCGGCGATCAAGTCCGCGGGCTCGCGGAGGCGAGCGCAGCTCGGGATCGCGCCGGGGGTCGGTGTGCTCTTCGCTTCGCTGAACACGAGGGTGAAGCCCCTCGACGACGCGGACGTGAGGCGGGCCATCGTGGCCGCAACCGACCGCAACGCCATGCGCCTGACCCGCGGTGGGGAGCAGGCGGGCACCATCGCCACGCATTATCTGTTCCCGGGGATGCCCGGCTTCGACGCGGCGGGCGGCCGAGCCGGACCGGTCGTCGATTTCCTGCGCAATCCGTCCGGCGACCTCGAGCTGGCGCACGCGTACATGAGGAAGGCGGGGTACCCGAGCGGGCGCTATACGGGCCATGCGGAGTTGCTGATGGTCGCGGACAACCAGGGGCCGGCCGCCAAGGCTGCCGAGGTTCTGCAGGCGCGTCTCGCGGACCTCGGCTTCAACGTCAAGCTCCGCACGGTGACTCTCGAAGCCATGTACTCCAAGTTCTGTGGCGTCCCGCGCGCGCGTGTGGCGATCTGCCCGAACCTCGGGTGGCTGAAGGACTTCTACGACCCGCAAACCGTTCTCGACCCGATGTTCAACGGAGCGCACATCGCGCCCGTGAACAACTCGAATTACTCGGAGCTCGACGACTCGCAGGTGAACGCCGCGATCGCGCGCGCGGAGACGCTGCTGGCACCGCGGGCTCGTGCCGCCGCATGGGGTGAGGTCGATCGCATGGTGACCGAGCGGGCGGCAGGCATCCCGTGGCTGTGGATAAACCAGATCAACCTGCGGAGCAGCGATGTGCGCGGAGTCGTGAACCGCTTCACGGGCTCCTGGGACCTCGCGTTCACGGCGCTGAAGTAGCGCCCCGCACGGCTCAGCTCTTCGACTTCGCGCCGCCGCGCTTGCGCGCGCCGGCCGGGCGCTCCTGTCCGGCGCGTGCCGGTGCCTCCACGGCCGGGAAGTGCATCATCTCGAGCTTGGTCGCCAACCCCTCCGCACCCACCTCTGCCAGCCGCGAAGCGCTCTCGGCTTGAATGTCGAGTGCGCGATGGAGGAGGTCGGCGAGGAGCTGCCCGAGCTCGTCCCAGCCCTGATCGTCGAGGACGAGCGGCGTCCGACTCAGGTGCCGATCTTCGCGTGAGTCGAACGCGCCATTCGACGTGGACTTCTCGACGTCGTCCCACATCAGCCCGAGGGTCTCAGCGGAGATCGAGCGGCGAACGGACTCGGGCAGATCCGTCCAATCTCTCCCCGCGAAGAATGGACGGCGCGTCGCGCGGTAGTAGTGCTCGACCGCTCCGCGGCGCGGTTCGGTGCGGACGAGCTCGACAGCTTTGAGCTTGTTGAGCGTGCGCACGTGGTACGAGACCACTCCGAGATCGGCGCCGACCTCCTGCGCGAGCTCGTTGGGGCTCGCGACGCGTTCGTTGAGGATCGCGAGCAGCCGCACCCGCAACGGATGTGCGAGCGCCTTTACGAGCCGCTGATCGATGGGGCTGTCGCCTCGACTCAAGGTGGTCCTCGGCGCCACTCTATTTGTCGCGCGTGCGGAAGGTCAGTCGTCCCGGGGCGGAAGCCCCGGCTCGCGAGCCTGTCCACGACCGCGGTCTGCCTCGGGGGAGGACCGCCCGTGGATGTCGACCTCGACCGTCTCGTCGTTGCCGCAGACGGGGCAGACGCGTGCCGCCTGGCGGCTGGCGCTGTAGAACGGCGCGGAGCAGCGGAGACACCGTACATAGGGCATTGCCCACCAGAATACATGGAGATATGCTCACTAGTACTCGGACTGAGAGCAATTGCACGGATTGCGGACTTCGGCGAGATCGGGACCCCGGCGACGTCGAGGGACGTAGGAGAAAAGAGTGGGCAACGGAAGCAGGAATCTCGCGGCATTCGGCTTGGGCCTGGCACTTGTGTCGGCGCCGGCCAGCGCCGCCGGTGGCCCGTTGCCCGAGACTCCGCTGGAGCCCGGACTCACCACGACCGGATCCGCCCTGGCGCGTGTGACGGCGCCGCGGGCACCATCGGAGAAATCAATCGAGCAAGCTGTGGCAACGGCGAGGCGCGTTGCGGTTTCGCGGGCGCTCAACGAGGCGCGACGGGCAGCGCGCCTCGCAGCGTCGGCCGCCGGCGTCCCATTGGGGCCGATCACAGCCATCGCCGACTCTGATGCGACCGCCTACGGGCCGGGCGGCGTGCGGCCCGGTGGTTTCTGCCGTCCGGCGTCCAAGACGCGTCGCCAGCGCTGCCGGGTGCCGGATTTCGTGCCGGCTTCGAACACGGTCACGTTCGCGATCGCGGCGCCTGGCACGGGCACGAGCCGCGCGATCGTCACCGGGCTCGGTCAAGGCTCAGTCGCGGTCACACCGCGCGATCCCCGCGACAACCGCTCGATCCGCGACGCCGTCGAAGCGGCGCGGCGAGCCGCCATCCCGAAGGCGATCGCAGAGGCGAAGGAGAGCGCCGCTGCCCAAGCTCAGGCAGCTGGACTGGCACTCGGAGCTGTCGTCTCGATCGGGGAGAACCGCGCGGTGAGCTATGGCATCGAGTTCGCGCCGTTCGGTCCCGGGCGCTACTGCGGCGTCGTACGGCAGCCGATCTTCGAGCGTGTCTCAGGCTCGCGCCGACGGAAGATCGTCGGTTTCAAGAAGTCGCGCCGCTGCGTCGTGCCTCGCTCCGCAAACGCGTCCTTCTACGTCAAGCTGACGGCGAGTTAGCGCGCGCTCGCAAGATCGTGACCTCGCCGTCGACGCGCACGGCGACCAGCTCGCGCTGGCCACGGGCGGTGGCGTAGACGCCGAGCCGTACGGACTGGGTGTTCTCGATTACGACGGTGGCCATTGGCGGTTCCTCCTTGGCTCGGTGGGCCTTGCTGTTCGGCGAGGCCAAATGCGAGCCGAGGAAAGGCCGGTGTCACGAGCGCAGCGAGGGAACCCGCAGGGGTTGACTCCGGCTGGCCGGCCGCAGCCTCAAGCCGTAAACAGCAAGAGCCCGCCGGGCCCGGTCGGCCGCGGCCGCTAAACGCTCTCGGGGACCAGGTCGACGCGCCGCTCGTCGACCTGCTCGAGCGCTCGGCTCGAGCAGTGGTGCCGTGGTCAGTAACCGCTGAAGCTGTCGGTCGAAATCAGGTGCTCGTCGACGCCGGCTTTCTTCAGCTCTTCTGTCGCTGCTTCTGCCATTCCGGGCGGGCCGGCGACCATGTAGCTCGCGTCGTTCAACTCGCTGTCGAGATACTCGGTGAAGAAGTTCGCGTCGACTCGCCGCGTCTCGTCCGGCCAGTCGGCGTCGTTCGTCATCGTGACGATCAACCTAACCCGGGGATTGGTGCGACCGATGTCCTCGAGTTCCTCCAAGAACGGGGTCGACTCGCGATCCCTGTTCGAGTAGATCAGCGTAACCCGGTGCTGGAGTCCTTTGTCCTGGATGTAGCGAAGCATTGACCGGAAGGCAGTGATGCCGATCCCGCCGGCGACGAACACGAGTGCGCGCGACCCGTCCTCAGGAAGCACGAACTTGCCTCTCGGGGGCTCAACCTCGACCTCGGCGCCCACCGGAAGCTCTGCGAGCGAGCGTTTGAAGGCGCTGTCGCGGATGCGGGTGCAAAGACCGATCACACCGCGCTCAGTCGGGGAGGTGACGGCGGATATGTGGCGCCGCGGGCCTTTCTCGTCGTCGTACGGCGGGTCCAGAAGCTCAACCCAGAAGTACTGCCCGGGTTGATAGTCGAACGCTTCGCCAAGCAAATCGAAAACGACGAGTAGCGTGCCCTTCGCGACCTCTCGTTTCTCCTTGATGGTGGCGCGCACGGTATCTACTCGAATATGCCGGACCGATTCAGCAGTGACACAGGTCGACGCGCTCGGCCGGCCAGGCTGCTCCGCAGGGCGTTTCGCAACTGCGGCGTGCCTCGTAGCCCCGGACGGCGGTCGGCCGTGAGCGATCACCCATCCTAAAACGACGCGAGAAGCCGTTCAACTCGCCAATCAGGACTCACCGCCCCGACGAGCATGGCCGCGACGCCGCGGGTCGGCGGCCCGGCCTTCGGAGACCTCGACGGGGTACTCCCTTGCCCGAGTGCAGCGAGCCCGTCGAGTGAGCGCGATGGTGGGCGCCCAACCGCTCGCCGGTCCGAGCGTTGGCGACGGCTGATCGACGCTGATGTCTCACTATCAGCGACCTTCGACCGCGATCGAGCGTGACGACCGCGTGAACGGAGGGACAGCTTTCGACGTTACGGGCGGCATAGCACGATCGTGCGGCACGCCGGCGTCAGGGCGGCACCGGGCGGCAATCGAGCGGATCGCCGCGCTCGCGGTGCCCCCGTCCGTGGACGCGTTACCGACCACGTGCGCGTGCAGAAGCTGCCCAGTTGGGACACGGCCGCCGCGCCGCCACGTCCGCGTGATCACTCGGCATCTGACCAGGGCATCCACGGGCGCGACCCCGGCGCGCCTCGCGCAAAGTTGCGCGCGAGAACACCCAGCACTTGCCGGAACTGTGCGAAGGTTCGCCGACATCGATCTAGTCGCGAACTGAACGGAGGTCGAGATGGAGCAAGAAGCAGTCGGTTACGAGCGCGACATCCGCCCGCTGTTTCGCGAGAAGGACGTCAGCACGATGTCATGGGCGTTCGATCTGGCGTCCTACGACGATGTGCGCGCGAACGCAGACAAGATCCTCGCGAGGCTCTCGAACGGGTCGATGCCCTGCGACGGCGCTTGGCCTGAGGAGAGGATCGAGCTTTTTCGCGGCTGGGTGGATGCCGGCTGCCCGGCCTAAGGACGCAGATCATGGAGCTCCTGGTCGAGCTCGAACTCGCATGTTCTGGATGGGACCCGGAGTCCGAGGTCACGCAGAGCGTGACCGCCGAGTGCGAACAACGAGCTGAGCATGGAACTGCGCGGCACCGTGGCGCTGGCGAGCGCACGCGTCGCGTACCAGCGCTACCTGGCCAAGTTCGCCGGCCCGGAATCGAAAGCAAAATAGAGACTGTCGTCGGCGTCGGCGGATG
>JBJMLG010000232.1:0-8561 GCA_045805385.1 Thermoleophilaceae bacterium | reverse complement strand
GGCGACAACGCGGTGCTCAAGGCGATCGACGTGTTCAAGCGGATCGAGTCAATGCCGTTCGCGCGCGAGTCATCCGACCTGTTCGACCGCCCCTCGATCTCGCTCGGCCGGATCGTCGGCGGCGACGCGCTCAACAAGGTGCCCGACCTCTGCGTGATCGACGTCGACCTCCGCTACCTGCCCAACCAGGACCCTAACGAGATCCTCGCGCAGGTGAGGGAGATCCCCGACGTGCGGGTGGGCACGCTCTTCCAGCGCGATCCCGCGATCGTGCGGCGCGACAACGCGTACGTGCAGATGCTCGCCCAGGCGATCTCCGAGGAGGCCACCGCCGAGAAGATCTCGGTGGGCCGCGACGGCGCCTCCGACGCGATCAGCTTCCTCGACGCCGGCGTGCCCGCCGTCGAGTTCGGGCCGATCGGCGCCGGCCACCACGGTCCGGAGGAGTGGGTCTCGATCTCCTCGCTCACCCGCTACCGCGAGGCGCTCGTGCGCTTCGTCAACTCGATCCCCGCCGCCGGGAAGAAGGAGCACCTGCGTGTCGCCGGTACCTAGGCCCGGCCGCGGCCTCTGGAAGCGGCTGGTGATCGGCGGGCTGCTGATCGTGGCAGCGTGCGCAGCTGCCACCTCGGTCGCCGCCTTCCACGAGGTGCAGCGCGTTGTCAACGCGTTCAACCAGAACAAGTCGATCAACCTCGGGCCGCAGATCCTCGCGAAGACAGATCCAGGCAAGCCGCAGACGATCATGCTGCTCGGCACCGACGCCCGCTCGAAGACCGCGCGCGACTACGACGGCACCGCACGCTCGGACACGATCATCCTGGTGCGGCTCGATCCGTCCAAGAACGCGACCGCAATGCTGTCGCTTCCGCGCGACCTGAAGGTGCAGATCCCCGGCCACGGCGTGTCGAAGATCAACGACGCGTTTTCGCTCGGCGGCATCAAGCTCACGGTCGAGACGGTCAAGCAGCTCACCGGTCTCCGCATCAACCACGTGATCAGCGTGGACTTCCGCGGCTTCGCGACGGCGGTAGATGCCCTCGGCTGCGTTTGGGTCGACATCGACCGCCGCTACTACAACCAGAACCAGGCCTACGCGACGATCGACGTGCAGCCCGGCTACCAGAAGATGTGCGGCGGCCCGGCGCTCGACTACGTGCGCTTCCGCCACCTCGACAACGACATCGTGCGTGCCGCGCGCCAGCAGCAGTTCCTGTCGGCAATCAAGCAGCAGGTGGGGTTCAGTCAGCTGATCGGCCAGCGCGCGAAGCTGCTGAAGATCTTCGGCAAGTACACGCGCTCGGACATCCGTGGCACCAAGCAGGTGCTCCGCATCCTCAAGCTGGCAGTAGCCTCGGCGAGCCACCCGGTGCAGGAGGTGCACTTCGACGGCAACCTCGGCCCGAGCTATGTGACCGCGAGCGCGACCACCGTGCAGAAGCTTGCGTCGCAGTTCCTCGGAGTCCAGACGGTGAAGCAGGCGACGCGGAAGGCCAAGAAGACGCGCAAGCGTCGCCACCGCCGCAAGGACCCGGCCTCGCTCAACCTCGTGGACGTGTCGGGCAACACGCGGCAGATGGCGCTGAACGCGGTCGGCGGCGGCCTGAAGATGCGGGTGATCTACCCCAAGCTCGCCACACGCTCGAGCCAGGCGGTGCCCCCGACGCGCAGCTACTCGTTCCGCGCCCCCGACGGCCGCGTGTACCGGGCCTACCGGATGGTCTTCGCCGCCGGTGGCGCCAACTCGATCGGACAGTACTGGGGGGTCCAGGGCATGACCTGGAAGAACCCGCCGCTGCTCCAGGGCGACCACGAGACGCGTTCGATCGGCGGCCGCAAATTCCAGATCTACTACGAGGGCGCCAAGATCGACATGGTCGCCTGGATCACCCGCGATGGGCTGTATTACGTGAAGAACACCCTGTCCGGCGCGCTCGACAACGACCAGATGTTGGCCATCGCCCGTAGTTGCAGGTCCTTGTAGTCTGCCGCGTCCTATGGCTGAGAAGGAGCCGATCGGAGTAATCGGCACGGGCTACGTCGGGCTCGTGCAGGGCACCTGCCTGGCGGAGCTCGGGCACGAGGTCTGGTGCCGCGACATCGTCCAGGAGAAGGTCGACGCGCTGAACCGCGGCGAGGTGCCGATCTACGAGCCGGGGCTCGCCGAGCTGATCGAGAAGAACCGCGAGCGCCTCCACTTCACCACCGACATGGGCGAGGTCGTGACGAACTCGCGCCTGCTGTTCTGCTGCGTCGACACGCCGCCCACGTACTCCGGCGACGCCGACCTCTCGCGCGTCGAGCGCGTGGTGGAGGAGATCGGCGACCTGGGCGAGCACGCGCTCGTGATGAAGTCCACCGTCCCGGTGGGCACGGGCCGTGCGATCACGCGCGGCCGCGAGGAGCTCGCCTACGTGTCGAACCCGGAGTTCCTCAAGGAGGGCTCGGCGGTCCACGACTTCATGCAACCCGACCGCGTGGTGGTCGGCGCCGACGACACGTCGCAGGAGTACCGCGAACGCGTGGCGGCGCTGTACGAGCCGCTCGGCGCCCCGATCATCCGCACCGACGTGGCGAGCGCCGAGATGGTGAAGCTCGCGTCGAACGCCTTCCTCGCCACGAAGATCTCCTTCATCAACGAGATCGCGAACGTGTCCGAGGAGCTCGGCGCGGACGTCACCGAGGTGGCGCGCGGCATGGGCCTCGACTCGCGCATCGGCCCGAAGTTCCTGCAGGCGGGGATTGGCTACGGGGGGTCGTGCCTCGTGGGCGACGAGACCGTCCTCATTCGCCTCGACGGGCGGACCGAGCTGATTTCGCTCGAGGACCTCTTTGGTGACCTTGCTGACGACCTCGACGTGCGCGTCGTTCACGCCGGTGGACTGGAGGTGCTCGCATGGACCGAGGGGCGAGATGGACCTGAGTTCGGGAGAGTGTCAGCGGCAACGCGCACCCGGTATTCGGGCGAGATCCTGCGTGTCCGCACGGCGACCGGTCACTCGGTCCGGTGCACTCCTGATCATCCGTTCGTCGTGGCAGCCACGACGGGTTTCGACGGACACGTGAAGCTCGCTCGAGAGCTGAGTAGTCGAGACTGGCTGCCCCTTGCGCAGGGCGAGCCCGCCCGTGGCGAAGAGCACGAAGACGCTACGGCCCGCACCCCGCTCGCGGTTGCTTCGCGGGTTGCCCTGAGCTCTCCACGAACGAAGCGCCAAATGGGCGTCCTCGATCGGCGACAAGCAGATGAGGCGCTCCGGCACCTCGCTTCCGATCGGGCCGTTGGCCGCGTTGACGAGAGGGGAACGAGACTGAACGTCGCGCGAGCCGCGGACGACGACTTCCGCCGCGGTTCCGCGAACACGGCATGGGTCCAAGTGACCCGCGTGGACGCGGAACCCTTCGACGGCTTCGTGTACTCGCTCGAGGTTCCGGGCGCTCATACCTTCGTGACCACGGGCGGCTTGGTGACACACAACTGCTTCCCAAAAGATGTCCAGGCCCTCAAGCAGCTCGCCGGCAATACCGGCTACCACTTCCAGCTGCTCACCTCGGTGATCGAGGTCAACGAGCTTCAGAAGCGCCGCACCGTCGGCAAGCTGCAGAAGCACCTCGGGCCGCTCGTCGGCAAGACCATCGCGCTGCTCGGGGTCGCGTTCAAGCCCAACACGGACGACATTCGAGAGGCCACGAGCCTGGTACTGGCCGGGCGCCTGCGCGGTGAGGGCGCCAACGTGCGCGTGTACGACCCGATCGCCGCTGACCGGGCCAGCGACGTGCTCCGCGACGCCGAAGTTTGCGACTCGGCCGAGGGCGCGCTCGCGGGCGCCGACGCGGCGGTGCTGGTGACCGAGTGGCCGGAGTTCCGCGACCTCGACTGGGCCGGGAAGGTGAAGAGCTCCATGAACCACCCGATCGTGATCGACGGCCGCAACTTCCTCGACCGCGACGCCCTCCAGGCCGCCGGCTTCACCTACGAGGGCGTCGGAAGGTAGGGCTCGCGTGCAGGCGCTCGTCCTCGCCGGGGGAGAGGGGACGCGGCTCAGGCCTCTGACGCTCACGGTTCCGAAGCCAGTCATGCCGCTTGCGGGCCGCCCCTTTCTCACCTTCATGCTCGACTGGCTCCGCGAACACGGGGTCGACGACGTGCTGCTGTCCTGCGGCTTCTTGGCGCATGCCGTCGAAGAGGTGCTCGGCGAGGAGCACGCCGGCATGCGGCTTCGCTACGTGCACGAGAACGAGCCGCTCGGCACGGCCGGGCCGGTTCGGCTCGCGCTCGAGGAGGGCCTGCTCGAAGAGCGGCTGTTCGTGCTGAACGGCGACGTCCTCACCGACATGGACCTCACCGAGGAGCTCGCGCAGCACGAGCGCACCGGGGCGCTCGCCACGCTGGCGCTCATCGCGGTCGAGGACACGTCGAGTTACGGGGTCGTACCGACCGGCGAAGATGGGGCGGTGCTCGAGTTCCTCGAGAAGCAGGACGGGCCCGCGCCCACCAACCGGATCAACGCCGGCGCCTACGTGCTCGAGCGCGCCGTGGCCGAGCGCATTCCCCCGGGGCGCGCCGTGTCGTTCGAACAGGAGATCTTCCCCGCACTCGTCGGGGAGGGCCTTTACGGCTACCACGCCGCCGGGTACTGGATCGACATCGGCACGCCGGAGCGCTACCTCGAGGCGACCTATGACCTGCTCGCGGGCAGCGTGCACAGCACGCTGCCGCCGCGCGACGAAACGGGCTCGCTCGTGTACGAGCCGGCCGTCACGGCGGGCGCCCACATCGGCCCGCAATCGGTCGTTGGCCCGCGGGGCAGCATCGGCGCCGACGCCGCCGTGGAGCGCTCGGTCCTGTTCCCGAGCGTCACCGTGGGTGAGGGAGCCCGCATCGTGGAGAGCGTTGTGGCGGAGGGCTCGCGCGTGGGAGCGAACGCCGAGATCGGCCCCGACGCCATCGTCGGAGCGGGCGCCGTGATCGCTCCCAGCGCCGTCGTTCCGCCCGGCACAAGGGTGGAACCCGAGGAGCACGTGGGATGACGGAGCTCACTCGCGACGCCATCAGGGCGATCGACCCGCAGGACATGCTCGGCGTCGTGCTCGAGCAGCCGGCGCACCTGAGCGACGCTCTCTGGCGCGTTGAGTCGGCGAATGCGCCGCGCGTCGACTCGCCCGGCGGCCTGATCGTGTGCGGCATGGGCGGCTCGGCCATCGGCGCCGACCTCGCCGCGGCGGCGATCGGCGAGCGCGCCGAGCGGCCGCTCCGCACGGTGCGCGGCTACTCGATCGGCCCGGGCGTGGGCGAGGAGACCCTCGTTCTCTGCTCGAGCTACTCCGGCAACACCGAGGAGACGCTCGCCTGCTACGAGCAGGCCCGCGACGCGGGCGCTCCGCGGATCGCGCTCACGACCGGCGGCAGGCTCGCCGAGCTGGCCCGCGAGGACGGCATCCCCGTCATAGGCGTGCCAGGCGGCATCCAGCCGCGCGCCGCAGTCGCGTACATGACCGTAGGTTCGCTCGAATGCGCGGCGCTCGCCGGCGCGGCACCGTCGCCCCGCAACGCGGTGGAGGCGGCCTCGCGGCTGCTCGGCGAGCTCGTGGAGGAGTGGGGCCCGGACGCGGGCGACGACTCGCTTTCGAAGTCGCTCGCACGCACGCTTCACGGCACCACGCCGGTCAGCTACGGCGCCGGGGCGACGGCTCCGGTGGCGCGCCGCTGGAAGACGCAGGTGAACGAGAACGCGAAGCTGCCGGCGTTCTGGGGCGAGCTCCCGGAGGCGGACCACAACGAGATCTGCGGGTTCGAGAAGTCGGACCGCTTCGGCGCGATCTTCCTCGAAGATCCCTCTGCGCGCGAGCGGCTGCGCCGCCGGGTAACACTCACGGCGGAGAGCGCGCGTGCCGGATCTTCCGTGGTGGAGACCGTGGAGGCACGGGGCGAGACGCCCCTCGAGCGAGTGATGTCGCTCGTGTTCCTCGGCGATCTCGTCTCCGTCTATCTGGCCGCCCTCGACGGCACCGATCCGACGCCCGTCGAGGCGATCGAGGACTTCAAGCAGAAGCTCGGCTAGCGCCGCACCAGCTTGCGTGACCTCTCGACGAGGTCGCCGACCGAGAACCGGCCGTCGAGCTTGAGGCGGTCTGACAGTCCGTTGCTGGAAATGCCGAGCCGCTGAAGCTCCCGGCGCAGCCGGGGCCGTCGCCGGACGACCACCGGCACGCCCCTCGCCTTCGGCTTGGGCTTGGGCGCCGCGCGCTTCGCTTGCTCGGCCTCCACCGCGGCCAGCAGGTCGCGCGCGCCCCACCAGCGGCCGATTCGCTTGGCGAAGAGCTCTGACGGCTCGTCATAGAGGCGCCGCGCGACGGGCAGCGCCGCGCGCCGCAGCTCGTCGCGACGCAGCTGAACGGCCTTCCGGAGCGCGTTGGCGTCGCCGGGGTAGATGGAATCCGCGTGCTCGTCGATCGCGCGGCCGAGGACCGCGACGTCGTTGATCTTCCCGAGCAGATCGCTGAGGGCCTTCGCCTCGTCGGCGATCCCTCCGAGCTGGGCTGGCGCGATGGGACGCAGCAGCCGGATCGCGTACCAGAGGTCCTTGACGCGCTTGCGGAACTCATGCCACGAGGCGTCGTCGGCCATCTCCAGCGCGTGCTTCATCGCGCGCCGCCCGCGGCGATGGATCTCCTCCAGGCCGCGCCCCGCCGACCTGAAGTTCTCGTCGCGGACCCTCCAGCTTCGCGAGCGCCGGCGCTCGGCTTCGAGGTCCGCCGCGATGCTCTGCCGCGCCTTCGGCGACATCGAGTGCCGGCGCAGCTCCTCGAGCCGCTTCTCGAGCACGCTGCGCAGGGCGGTCGCCGGCAGTTGCCCATCCGCCCTCTCCTGCAGCTCGTCGAGCGTCTCGATCAGCACCTCGGCGTCGCGCACGCCGGACAGCTTGCGGCCGGTCGCGCGGAGCACGTCGTTCTCCCGGGCGCGGGTCTTCGCGGGTAGGTCGAATCGCACGAGCCTCATCGCGGAGCGGGCCTTCTTCAGGCGCTTGCGCGCCTCGTGCACCGCTTCGCCGAGATCGCCGTCCGTGCGCGTGATTTCAGCGACCGCCTGCTCGAGCTCGTCCGCCACTGCTCGGCGGATGCCGCTCGCCACGCCCTCGTGCAGCTCGATCCGGTAGCTCATCGGTCCTTCTCCTCAGGTCGGCCGTGGGTCGCCAGGCGGCGGTTCTTGTAGGCGGGGTCGTCGGTCACCTCTCGGCCGAACCAGCCGGGCGGTTCAAAGGCGCCTGCCGCGCTGTCATCGGGAAACTCGACCTCTGCCACCACCATCCCCGAGAGGTCCCCGCGGTACTCGTCCACCTCCGCCTGGTACCCCTGCACGTCCGTGCGCCGGCGCACCTTCTCCACGCGGCGGCCCCGCGTGAGCTCCCAGAGACTCTCGGCTTGCCGCTCGTCCACCTCCATCTCCTCCTCGACGCGCGAACGGCCCCCGCCCTGCTTCACCGTGACAGTCCCGCCCGGCGCGTCGCCTCGGCGGATCCGCACTTCGGTGTCGCCGTCGAGCGCGACGTAACCCTGCCGCAGCGACTCCTCGCTCGACCAGTCGACGCCGTCCGGCACACGGTTGACGAGGAACTTGCGCTCGATCTCCCGGCCTGCGGCCACGGGACAAAGGTTCGCACTCATCGAGCGCGGCCGAACCTTGACACAACCGTGGTAAGGTTGGTCCCGAATGGCAGACGGGCTCACCATCCACGAGGCAGCGGAGACGACCGGCTGGTCGCCGCGAATGCTGCGCTACCTCGAGCGCGTGGGGCTCGTGAATCCCCCGAGGACCGGCGCGGGCTACCGCGTTTTCGGACCGGGCGAGCTGCAGCGGCTGCGAACGCTCCGTGAGCTGCTGGCCCGGTTCGACTGCGGGCTCACCGACGTCGCCTTCGCCAAGCGGATGAAGGACGACGGCGGGCTCCGCGAGGCGGTGGACCGCTGGCTCGAGGCCGAGGCGCGGCGCCCGGAGGGCGTCGCCTCCGACGACTGGCTGCGCTGGGAGCAGCAGAAGCACCAGCGCCTGCTTGCGCACGCCGACGCCGCGTAGCGCCCGACCGACCAACCCCCGACTGGAGGCCGCATGACGACCACCCAGACCCACCAGGACTTCAAGGTCGCCGACCTCTCCCTCGCGGACTTCGGCCGCAAGGAGATCCGGCTCGCCGAGCACGAGATGCCCGGCCTGATGAAGACGCGCGAGGAGTTCGCCGCGTCGCAGCCGCTCAAGGGCGCGCGCATCATGGGCTCGCTCCACATGACGGTGCAGACCGCCGTCCTGATCGAGACCCTCGTGGCGCTCGGCGCGGAGGTGCGCTGGGTGAGCTGCAACATCTTCTCGACGCAGGACCACGCCGCGGCCGCTGTCGCCGTGGGCCCGAACGGCACGCCGGAGGACCCGCAGGGCGTGCCGGTGTTCGCCTGGAAGGGCGAGACCCTCGAGGAGTACTGGTGGTGCACCGAGCAGGCGCTGACCTGGCCGGACGGCGACGGCCCGAACATGATCCTCGACGACGGCGGCGACGCCACGCTGCTCGTCC
>JBJMLG010000231.1:0-59607 GCA_045805385.1 Thermoleophilaceae bacterium | reverse complement strand
TAGGTGACCACGCCCGGGTGTCCGCCCTGGCGTGGCTTGACGAGCCGTAGATCGGCGCGGTCACGGCCGTCTCGTGACCCGCGACAGAGGCCTACTTGATCTGGTCGTAGACCTTGAACAGCGGCATGTACATCGAGATCACGATGAAGCCGACGATCGCGCCCACGAGGATGATCATGATCGGCTCGAGGATCGAGGTCAGCGCCTTGAGCGTGGCCGCCACCTCGTCCTCGTAGAAGTCCGCGATCTTCGACAGCATCGTGTCGAGTGCGCCGGTCTCCTCGCCCACCGCGATCATCTGAACGACCATCTCCGGGAAGGCCTCGGGCGTGTTGCGCATCGGAGCAGCGAGCGTGCCGCCCCCCTTCACCGACTCGCGCACGTCGTGCATCGCCTTCTCCACGACCTTGTTGCCGGAGGTGCGCCCGGTGATCTCGATCGCCTCGAGCATCGGCACGCCGGCCGACACGAGAGCCGAATAGGTGCGGGAGAAGCGCGCGAGCGCGACCTTCTGCACCACGTCGCCAATCTTCATCGGGATCTTCAGCTTGAAGCGGTCCCATTGCTCGCGGCCGCGCGTTGACTTCTTCCACTTCTTGAAGGCGAAGACCACACCCCAGATGATCAGGATGCAGAGGTACCAGCGCCCGGTGAGGAAGTGCGAGAGCATGACCGTGAACTTGGTGATCGTCGGCAGATCGCCGCCGAAGTCCTTGAAGATCTTCTCGAAGACCGGGACGATGAACGCCACGAGCGCGGTGAGCACGAGCCCCGCAAAGCCCGCGATCATCATCGGGTACATCATCGCCGACTTCACCTGGCGCCTGAGCGAGTCGTCCTTCTCGAGCTGGTCGGACACGCGCTCGAGCGTCTCCTCCAGGATGCCGCCGGTCTCGCCTGCGGAGACCATCGCCACGTAGAGCTCGTTGAACACGTCGGGGTGGCGCCTGAGGGCGTCCGAGAACGAGATGCCCGCCTCCACGTCCTTGCGGACCTCGACGTACGCCTCCTTCAACTTCTCGCTGTCGGACTGCTCCTCGAGCACGTAGAGCGCGCGCAGGAGCGACATGCCCGACGAGATCATCGTCGCGAGCTGACGCGTGGCGACCGTCAGGTCGTGCGGCTTGACCTTCTTGAAGCGGTGAAGCAGGTCGCCCGCGTTCGCAGCAGCCTGCTCCTCGATGTCGAGGACGATCAGGCCCTTCTGGCGGAGGATCGACGCTACTGCCTGCTTGCTCTCGCCGTCGACTTCACCGTTCGTCGAGAGGCCCGCGAGGTCGAGCGCCTTGAAGGCGAAGGTGGCCATGGCGCTAGGCGGCCCTCACCGTTCCCATCAGGCGGCGCAGCTCGTCCGGCGTGGACGAGCGCGCCTCGGCCAGCTCGCGAGTGATCTTGCCCTGGCGGACGAGGTCCGCCAGCGCGGAGTCCATCGTCTGCATGCCATGTGCCCCGCCCGTCTGAAGCGCTGAGTAGATCTGGTGCGTCTTGCCCTCGCGGATCAGGTTCCGCACCGCCGGCGTGGGCACCAGCACCTCGGTTGCCACGACGCGGCCGGAGCCGTCGGCGGTCGGCAGAAGCTGCTGCGTGACGATGCCCTGAAGCGACACGGACAGCTGCACGCGCACCTGCTGCTGCTGCGAGGGCGGGAACACGTCGACGATTCGGTCGACGGTCTGCGAGGTGTCCTGCGTGTGCAGCGTCGCGAAGACCAGGTGGCCGGTCTCGGCCGCCGTCAGCGCAGTCCCGATCGTCTCGAGGTCGCGCATCTCGCCGACGAGGATCACGTCGGGGTCCTGGCGAAGAGCGGCCTTCAGGCCCAGAGCGAAGCTCTGCGCGTCGCCGCCGAGCTCGCGCTGGTTCACGATGCAGCGCTTGTGGCGGTGCAGGAACTCGATCGGGTCCTCGATCGTGAGGATGTGCTCCTCCCGCTCGGCGTTGATCTTGTCGATCATCGCCGCGAGCGTGGTGGACTTGCCGGAACCGGTCGGGCCCGTGACGAGCACGAAGCCGCGCGGCTTCTTGCTGAAGTCCTCGAGTACCGCCGGCACGCCGAGGTCGGCGAGCGCCGGCATCTCGTTCGGGATGATGCGGAAAGCCGCGCTGATGGACGCGCGCTGGTAGTACGCGTTCACACGGAAGCGGCTCTTGCCGGGCACCGAGTAGGCGAGGTCGATCTGCCAGTCGGTCTCCAGGCGCTTGCGCTGGTCGTTGGTGAGGATCGAGTAGACGACCTCACGTGTCTCCTGCGGCGTGAGCGGCGGGTAGTCCAGCGGGCTCAAGGTGCCGCGCTTGCGGATCATCGGGGGAGAACCGGCGGTCAGATGAAGGTCGGAGGCCTTCATCTCCATCGTCTCGATAAGCACGTCAGCGAAGTCGAAGCTCATGTGTTCCTCTCTATCGGCAGGGGCTTTAGATCACGTGACCCTTGAAACCTCGGCAATGGACGTGAGGCCAAGCCGCACCTTCTCGAGGCCGTCGGCTCGCAGCACCCTCATCCCCTGCTCGATGGCCACCTTGCGTATTGCGTCGGCAGACTCGCGCTCGATCGTCATGGTCCGGATCTCGTCCGAGAGCGTCATCACCTCGTAGATGCCGATGCGGCCCTTGTAGCCCGTCAGGTTGCAGCGGGCACAGCCCTTCGGCTCGTACGCCTCGATGTCGAAGGCCGCCTCGAAGCCCGCTCCGCGCAGCGACTCCACCGTCAGCACGGTGCGCTGCTTGCAGTGCTTGCAGAGCGTTCGGGCGAGGCGCTGGGCGAGCACGCAGTCCACCGCCGAAGCGGTCAGGAAGGGCTCGATCCCCATCTCGGTGAGGCGGCTGATCGCCGACGGGGCGTCGTTCGTGTGAAGCGTGGAGAGGACGAGGTGGCCGGTGAGCGCGGACTCGATGGCGATTCGCGCGGTCTCGCCGTCCCTGATCTCGCCGACCATGATCACGTCGGGGTCCGCGCGGAGCATCGCCCGCAGGCCGCCGGAGAAGGTGAGGCCGGCCTTCACGTTCACCTGCACCTGGTTGATGCCCTCGAGCTGGTACTCGACCGGGTCCTCGATCGTGATGATGTTCTTCTCCACGTCGTTGATCGCGTTCAGCGCGGCGTAGAGCGTGGTCGACTTACCAGAGCCGGTCGGGCCGGTCACGAGCACGGCGCCGTAGGACTGCTTGAAGCCCGTCTCGAAGCGCTCGCGTGCCTCGTCGCGCATGCCGAGCGTGTCGAGCGTGAGCAGCACCTGCTCCTTGTCGAGGATTCGCATCACGATGCCCTCGCCGTGGACCGACGGCAGCGTTACGACACGCACGTCCACACCGTGCCCCTCGACCGTAAGCGACACCCGGCCGTCCTGAGGCACGCGCCGCTCGGCGATGTCGAGGCTGGCCATGATCTTCACACGCGAGATCACACCCGCGAGCATCCGCTTTGGGATGGTCGTGGACTCCGAGAGCACGCCGTCCACGCGGAAGCGCACGCGCATCTCGCGGCCGTCGGGCTCGAAGTGGATGTCGGACGCGCCCTCCTCGATCGCCTGGGCGATGATCGAGTTGACGAGCTTGATGACCGGTGCGTCGTCGGCGGACTCGCGGATCTCCGAAACGAGCGCTAGGTCGTCGGAGTTGTCCTCCTCGATCGCGGACGCGACCGCGTCGTCGAGCCGGTTCATCTTGCTGATCAGCGCGCCGATGTCCTCCGACGACGCGACGACCGGGCGGATCTCCTGCTTGGTGAGCAGCTTCAGGTCGTCGAGCGCGAGCACGTTCGACGGGTCCGCCATGGCCACCAGCAGCACGCCGTCGTCGAAGCCGACCGGCGCGGCGTTGTAGCGGCGCGCGGCCTGGACGTTCACGAGGTTCAGCGCGCTCACGTCGGGCTTGTAGAGCGTCAGGTCGACGTGGTCGAGCCCGAAGCGCTCGGCGGTCGCGCGCGCGAGCTGGTCGGCGGTGAGCCCACCGGACTCGAGCAGCACCTGCTCAGGCGTCCGCCCGGAGGCGCGTGCCTCCTCGACCGCCGAGTCGACCCGCTCCTTGGGCAGGAAGCCGAGTTCGACGATGACGTCGGAGATGAAGCCCCCGCGCCGCCCGCGGTGGCGCGGGGGCGTGATGCCGTTGCCGAGCTCCGGCGCCTCGACGGCGACGGCGGCTGCGGCGTCGGCGGAGTCGCCTACGCCGGGAACGGTGTAGAGATGAGGCCCGCGATCGCCTTCGGTCATCCGGTCATGTCCGCCACCAACTGGCGGAGTGACCCGGAATCGACGAAGCCTTCGATCAGCCGTGCCTTCATGTCACGACCGACGACGACCGTAGATGGAGCTTGCGAGATGTCGAGACCTTCGACGATCCGCCGGTAGTCGGCGAGGTTGGAGAGTTTGTCGCTGAACACGGCGACCTTGCCGTGGGTTGCCGACTTGACCGCCTTCACGGACTGAGCCGTGGCGGCGTCGTCGGCGCCGCGCCCTTCGAAGAAGAGCACGACGACCTTGTGCTGTGCGAACGCATTCGCGATCGGAGCAGGCAGGCCGTTCGACGAACCGGGTGCCTTGGCCGGGGCCTTGGCAGCGGGGGCATGCGCCGGGGACTTCGTAGCCTTGGTCTTCGCCTTCTCAGGGGCGGCGACCGCCTTCTTGACGGGAGACGTCTTGTGCGCCTGGGCCTTAGGGGCGGTGCTGGGCTTGGCAGCCTGAGCCGCCGGGGCGGGCGTGGAGCCGCCACCGGACGAGCTGTGCCTGGTCGCGACGAAGGTTGCCGAGATCAGGAGGAAGCCGAGAATCGCGAGTAGAACGGGGCGAGGAACGGCCATCGCCCCTCCTATCGGCAGCGCGTGGACGGATGTTTAGCGCCTCTGGACGCTATCGACGCGCAGCCGCGCGCATGACGTCGAGCGGAGGCTCCACACCGGTCCAGATGCGGAAGCTGAGGGCGCCTTGGCGCACGAGTACCTCGACGCCGTCCACCACCCGCGCTCCTCCCTCGCGCGCCCAGGCGCAGACCGGCGTCTCGGACGCGCCGTAGACCAGATCCACCACCGTTTCGGGCGCCGCCGTGCCGGCGAGCCCGAGGTCGTCCAGGCCGCCGCGGCCGTCCAGTCCGACCGAGGTGGTGTTCACCAGCAGATCGAAGCCCGCCGGGTCGCTGTTCTCCGCGGCGGCCACGCCGAGGTCGGCCGCGAGCTCGCGTGCGCGCGCGGGAGTGCGGTTCCACACCGCCACGTCCCCCCCGGCGTCCCGGAGGGCGTAGGCGGCCGCCCGTCCGGCGCCGCCCGCTCCGAGCACGAGCGCGCGCTTGCCGGAGGGCGAGTCGCCGAGCGCGTCGAGCAGCCCACCGGCGTCGGTGTTCTCGGCGCGGATGGAGCCGCCGGCGAACGTGAGCGTGTTGGCGGCGCCGATCGCGGCAGCGGCGTCGCTTCGCTCGTCCGCGAGTGCGAGCGCTGCCCGCTTGTGCGGGATCGTGACGTTGGCGCCGCCGTAGTCCGAGCCCGGCAGTGCGCGCACCGTCTCTTCGAAGAGCTCAGGCGGCACTGGCAGGCGCACGTAGCGCCAGTCGAGCCCGAGCGCCTCGAAGGCAGCATTGTGCATCTGCGGCGAGCGGCTGTGCGCGACCGGGAAGCCGAGGACGCCCGCCAGCATCAGCAGGTGGTCGGCGACTTCCCGCCCTTCGCGTTGCGCGCGTTGTTGTACTTCGCGACGTCGCGCTGGAACTGAGCGTCGGTGGACGAGAAGGCGTGCTCGCCGCACGTGCCCGGCTTGACCACGTAGAAGAGGTAGCCCACCTTCGCGGGGTGCGCGGCTGCCTCGATCGACTTGAGCCCCGGGTTGCCGATCGGACCCGGCGGCAGCCCGTTGTTCGTGCGCGTGTTGTATCCCGACCGGATCGCGAGCTCGGACTGCTTCAGGGGCTGCGTCCAGTTGCCCGTCACGTAGCGGATCGTGGCGTCGATGCCGAGCGGCATCCCCTGCTTGAGCCGGTTGTAGATCACCGCCGCCACGAGCGGCCGCTCCTTGTCGACCTGCGCCTCGCGCTCCACCATCGAGGCGATCGTGAGCACGTCGTAGGACGTCAGGTTCTTCTTACGCGCGTTAGACAGGTTGACGGTCGAGAACTCCTGCTTGAAGGTCGACAGCTGCTTGGCCACGAGGTCCTTCGCGGTCGAGTGCGGCTTCAGCTCATAGGTCGAGGGAAACAGGAATCCCTCGAGGCTGGCAGCGTTCTTGGCGCCGTAGCGGCGTGGGTCGAGCTGCGAGGAGCGCTTGCTCACGCTGAGGTAGTTGCCCCGCAGGCCGGCTGACCTCACGATCGGCGCGATCTCTTTCCGCGAGCGGCCCTCCGGGATCGTCAAGTTCACGGTGCTCGGCGAGGTGCCCTTCACGAGCGCGTCGATCGCCGCCGTGTACTTCATGTCGTGCTTGAGCGTGTAGGTGCCGGGCTTGAAGTCGCTCGTGCGGCCGTCGATGCGCGCGCGCAACTTGAAGAAGAACGTGCTCGAGATCACACCGCGCTTGTCGAGCGCGGTCGCGATCTCGCCGAGGCCCGCGCCCTTCGGGACCGCGACGCGCACGCTGCCTGAGCCGTCGCCCTTGAACGGCTGGAACAGCGAGAGCAGGAACCAGAGCACGACGGCCAGCCCGGCAAGCAGCGCGGCGAGCGCTGCCATCCGGCGGCGCCGCACCTTCACGGGCCGCCCGGGGTTCCCGCCGAACCGCCGCTGGGCCGGTCGCAGCGGCGGCCGGCCGTCGCCGTCGCCGTCGGCGTGCTCGAAGTCGAACTCCGGCATCGGCTCGCCCCAGGCCTCGCGGCGCCTCGCCTCTCGCGCTCGCCGTGCAGCCTCGCGATCGCTCTCCGAACGGCCGCCGGGCACGGGCGGCGGCCCGTACCCGCTCACCGAGACCGCTCCAGCCTCGCCAGGTAGCTCTCGAGCAGCAACGCCGCGGCGCGCGAGTCCGCGTCGGCGCGGCCGCCGGATCGTTCGGCCTGACGTGTGGTGAGACGCTCGTCGTGCAGGTCCAGCGGCACGGCGATCCTCTCGGCCAGCCGTTCCGCGAAGCGGCGAGTCTCCTCCGCCTGGGGCCCTTCCTCGCCGGAGAGCGTGAGCGGCAGCCCGACCACCACGCGCTCGGCGCCCTGCTCACGCACGAGCGCCACGACCCTGTCGAGACCGCGTCGCGTGGCCGGCCGCTCCACCGCGCTCAGCGGCGTGGCCAGCGTGCCTGTCGGGTCGGACACGGCCGCCCCGCAGCGCGCCTCCCCGTAATCAAGCGCAAGCACCCGGCTCATCTAAGCGTTTTTTCGATCGCGAGGCGTGCAGCCGCGATCGCCTCCGGCAGCTTCTCCGGGTCGCGGCCGCCCGCCTGCGCCATGTTGTCCCGGCCGCCGCCACCGCCGCCGGCCACCTCCGCCGCCGCACGCACCACGTCGCCCGCCTTCAACCCCCGCTCGACCGCGCCGGGCGAGAAGTTCGCGATCAGGTGCACGCGCCCGTCGATCGCGGTGCCAAGCACCACCGCGCTGTCGCCGAGCGTCTGCTTGAGCTGGTCGGAGAGCTGCAGCAGCGAGTCGCGCTCCGGCACGTCCACCACCTGAGCGAGCACCCGCACACCGCCGATCTCCTCGGCCTGCTGCGCCAGCTCCTGCGCCAGCTGGCGATCGTCCTGCCTGGGGCGCCGCTGCGCCTCGCGCAGCTGCTCCTGGAGCTTCTCGACCGCCGACACCACGTCGCGCTCGGGCACCCGCAGCATCGCCGAGAGCCGCCGCATCTCCTCGGTCCGCTCGCGGAAGACGTCCACGCCGCCGGCGCCGGTGACCGCCTCCACGCGGCGCACGTTCGCGGCGCTCGAAGTCTCGTGCGTGAGGTGGAAGAGCCCGATCTCGGCCGAGTTCGCCACGTGGGTGCCGCCGCACAGCTCGCGCGACACGCCCTCGATCTCCACCATTCGCACCCAGTCGCCGTACTTCTCGCCGAACAGCGCCATCGCCCCCAGGCGCTCCGCCTCTTCGCGGCTCGTGTAGACGGCGTGCACCGGGTGGTTCTCCACGATCCACTCGTTCACGCGCTCCTCCACGCGAGTCACCTGGTCGGGCGTGAGCCGCTCGGAGTGCGTGAAGTCGAAGCGCAGCTTGTCCGGGCCCACGTAGGAGCCCGCCTGGCGCACGTGCGTGCCGAGCTCGGCGCGCAGCGCGGCGTGGAGCAGATGCGTGGCCGTGTGGTTGTTCATCGTGGCGAAGCGCGTGGGGCGATCCACCAGCGCGCGCGCCGGCTCGCCCTCCACGAGCTCGCCCTCCTTCACGTCGAGCGCCACCGCCTGGTCCTCGCCGGGCAGGCGGTACACCACCGCCACGCTCGCGAGGCCGGACGGCGTCTCGACCACTCCGGAGTCCGACACCTGCCCGCCGCCCTCGGCGTAGAACGGGCTCTCCGCGAGCTTCGCGAGGAAGCGGCCGTTGTCGCGCTCGAGCGCGCCGATCGTTGTCTCCCATTCCACCGCCTCGTAGCCCACGAAGCGGGTGGGCGAGTCGTGGCGCTGCGCGAACTTCAGCACGCGCTCGTGGTGATCGCCGCCCTGCTTGCCGCTGTCCCAGCCGCCGCGCGAGACGGCGCGTGCGCGCTCCATCAGCTCCTCGAAGCCGGCGTCGTCCACCGAGAGGCCCTGGTCGTGCAGCAGCTCCTTCGTGAGCTCGTAGGGAAAGCCGTAGGTGTCGTGCAGGCGGAACGCGTCCTCGGGATCCACCCACGAGGTCTGCGCGTCCTTCGCGCTCTGGATGACCTCAGCGAGCAGCCGCTCGCCCTGCGCGAGGGTGCGGCCGAAGCTCTCCTCCTCGGCCACCGCCCACCGCACGATGGTGTCGCGGGCCGCGCGGATGTCGGGATAGGCGTCGCCCATCACCTCGATCACCCGCTCCACGACCCGCTCGAGGAACGGCTCGCCGAGGCCGAGCACCCGGCCCTGTTGGATCATGCGGCGCATGATCCGCCGCAGCACGTAGCCGCGGTCCTCGTTGGAGGGAACCACGCCGTCGGCGAGCATGAAGGTGGCGCCACGCCCGTGGTCGGCCAGGATGCGGAGTGCGCGTGTGGTGGCGAAGTCGGCGCCGTAGCGTCGCCCCGACAGCTCCTCGCCAAGGTCGATGATCGGGCGGAAGAGATCGGTCTCGTACACCGACGGAACGTCCTGGAGGATCGCGCTCATGCGCTCGAGCCCGAGGCCGGTGTCGATGTTCTGCGACGGAAGCGGCGTGAGCGAGCCGTCCTCGTGCAGCTCGTACTGCATGAACACGAGGTTCCAGTACTCGAGCATGCGCTCGGTGTCGTCGCCGGGCCGGTCGGTGTCGGGGCCGTAGTCCGGGCCGCGGTCGTAGTACAGCTCCGAGCAGGGGCCGCAGGGCCCGACCGCTCCCGCCTGCCAGAAGTTGTCCTCGCGGCCGAGGTGGACGATGCGCTCCTCGGGCACGCCGATGGACAGCCAGCACTGGACCGCCTCCTCGTCGTAGCCGAGGCCGAGGTCGTCGTCCCCGCCGAAGACCGTCACCCAGATGCGCTCGGGGTCGAGCTTCATCACCTCGGTCGAGAACTCCCAGGCGAACTCCACGGCGCCCTGCTTGAAGTAGTCGCCGACCGAGAAGTTGCCGAGCATCTCGAAGAAGGTGAGGTGGCGCGCCGTGATGCCGACCTGCTCGATGTCGGGGGTGCGGAAGCACTTCTGGCACGAGGTGAGGCGCTGGCTCGGCGGCTTCTGCTGACCGCGGAAATAAGGCTTGAACTGCTGCATTCCGGCAGTGGTGAGCAGCACCGTCCGGTCCTCGGGCGGCGGCACGAGCGACGACGACGGCACGCGCAGATGGCCCTTGCTCTCGAAGAAGGACAGGAAGGTTTCTCGGAGCTCTGCACCCCTCACGGATTCGTGAGTCTAGTGAGGCGCAAGGCCTCTCTCAGCGCTCCAGAGGCCGAGAGCCGCGCACAAGTTTCGAGCCGGAACCCGTGCACTGATTGAACTTGCATCGCGCACGCCCAAACTCCCACCGAAAAGAGAGTTGATGAACGGGCTTGAGCGACTGGTCGGCGCTGCCCGCGAGCGTCACGCGCGCGCGATGACGCCGCGTGAGCTGTACGTGGTGGCGGTCTCCGCCGTGCTCTACGTGGCCGTCGCGGCCACGCTCGCGTTCACGCTCCCGTGGGAGCGCGAGACCGATCCGGTGCTCGCGGTCTCGCTGGCCCTGGCCTTCGCGGTCGTCTCGCGAGTGGAGTTCGAGATCGGCAGCAGCGTGGCCGTGGCAACTCAGCTCGTGTTCGTGCCGATCCTGTTCATCCTCGCGCTGCCGCTCGTGCCGCTGCTGATCCCCTGCGCCTACCTAGTCGCGCGGCTGCCCGAGTACGTCCTGCGCCAGAAGCACGCCGAGCGCGCGCTCTACGACATCTCCGACGCCTGGTTCTGCATCGGGCCGGTGGTCGTCCTTTCGCAGCTCGCGCCCGGCCCCGCCTCGCTCGACCACGTTGGCGTCTACGCGCTCGCGCTCGTGGCGCAGGTCGTGAGCGACTTCGTGCCCGTGATGACGCGCGAGTGGCTCGTTCGTGGCATCTCGCTGCGCGAGAGCCTCGGCGTGGCGATGTGGGTCTACAACATCGACGCCGTGCTCTCTCCCGTCGCGCTGATGGTCGCTATCGTGGCCGCCGATTCGCCGGCGGTGACCCTGTCGATCCTGCCCGTCGTGTGGCTCCTGCACAACTTCGCGAAGGACCGCCGCGAGCGGCACTCCGCCGCGCTAGAGCTGAACCGCGCATACCGCGGCACCGTGATGCTCCTATCCGACGTCGTCGAGGCGGACGACAACTACACGGCCGACCACTGCCGTTCGGTGGTCGGGCTCGTGAACGCCACCGCCGACGAGCTCGGCATCGACGACGAGGCGCGGCAGGAGCTCGAGTTCGCGGCCCTGCTCCACGACGTGGGCAAGATCGTGATCCCGAAGGAGATCCTCAACAAGCCCGGCGCCCTCACCGAGGAGGAGTTCGAGCTGATGAAGACCCACACGATCGAGGGGCAAGTGCTGCTCGACCGCGTGGGCGGTCTGCTCGGCCGCGTCGGCAAGATCGTGCGCTCGTGCCACGAGCGCTGGGACGGGCAGGGCTACCCCGACGGGCTCGCCGGCTATGAGATCCCGCTCGAGGCGCGGATCGTGTTCACCTGCGACGCCTACAGCGCGATGACCACCGACCGCCCCTACCGCGCCGCCATGAGCCAGGAGACTGCGCTCGAGGAGTTGTGGGCCAACGCCGGCTCGCAGTTCGACCCACGCGTGGTTTCGGCGCTCGCCCAGATCATCCGCTCGGGCAAGGTGATCGAAGCCTCGCCCGCGTTCGACGTGCGCGACGTGCTCACGAGCGGGCACCCGCGGCACCTCGACCCCACGCTGGACCCGGCGCGCAGCTAGCGCTCCGCGCCCGCCGCCGCCACCGGCGGGGCCTCCGCCGGCGTCTCAGCGATGGGCTCGGACGGCCCCTCCGCCACCTGCCGCCGGCGGCTCGACGAGAGCGCCGCCCGCGTTCCCAGCCACACGAGCAGCCCGCCGCCGCCCGCGAGGAAGAACACAGTCGCGGGACCCACCAGCGAGAGGATCGCGCCGCCGGCCAGGAACGCCGCGCCGAAGGCGCCGCCGTCGAGCGCGCCCTGGATGCCGAACACGCGCCCCATCAGCGCGTCGTCGACCGTGAGCTGGATCAGCAGCCGCTCATGCGTGATCACGAAGCCGTTCCCGACCCCCGCGAGCGCCACGCCCGCGAGAGCGACCGGGACACTCGGCGCGAAGCCGGTCGCGATCATGCCGCCGGCGAACAGTGCGAGGCCCGCCACGAAGCGCCCCTCGAGCAATCGCAGCGGGCCGCCCCGCGAGCTGGCGAGGGTGCCGGCGAGGATGCCCACCCCGGAGGCAGTCACCAGCACCGAGTACGCCACCTGCCCGCCGCCGAGATGGCGTACGAGCAGCAGCTCTGCCACGTTCACCATCCCGCCGAACAGCAGGATCGCGCTCGTGGCCACGATGGCGGTGCGCACGAGCGGCATGCGAGCGGTGAGCGCCACCCCCTCCCGCGCCTCCCGAAGCAGCGAACGGCGCTCCCCGGCCGGCCCCTCGCCCACCTCGCCCGAGGCGGCGCGCAGCGGGATCGCCGCGAGCACCGCCGCGGACACCGCGAAGGTTGCCCCGTTGACCAGCAAGAGCGTGGACGGCGACATGAAGAGCAGCAGCAGTCCGGCGATACCCGGCCCGACCGTGTAGCCGAGCTCGGTGAGTGCCCCGTACAGGCCGGTGGCCCGCGCGATCCTGTCGCGCGAGACGATCGTGGGCAGGCCGGCCATCACCGCCGGCTTGAAGAGGCCGGTGCCGATGCCGGCCAGCAGCGCGAAGGCGACGGTGGCGCCGAAGTCGTCGATCAGCGCGATGCCGATGAACGCGCCCGCCCGCACGAGGTCGCCCACGATCGCGCACGTGCGCCGCGGCCAGCGGTCGGCGGCGGCGCCGAACACCGGACCGAGCAGCATCGGCGGCACGAAGTCGGCGAGCAGCACGAGCGCGATCGCCCACGGTGAAGTGAAGCGCTCGTACGCCAGGAGCACAAGCGCCACATAGGCGGCGCCCGTGCCGAGCGCGGATTGAGCGTACGCGCCGAAGAACCGGCGCGCGTATCTCTCGTGGCGTAGGAGGTCCCTGAAGCCGCGCATCCGTCAAGAAGTACCGGCGAGGCCGGACAGGCGCAACATAACCGGACGAGAAAAGGACCGCCCGGTGGGCGGCCCTTTTGTCCGTCTCACTTCTTGAAACTAATTTCCGCGGGTCGGCATGGAGGGCTCCCTCGTAGAAATTGCGGGTACGACAGCCGAGTCCTCCCGGCCTGCACAGCTTCGTCAGGAGAAGTTGTGCAAGGCGACATTCTCACGCGATGACGCGCGTGTCAAGTAGTCAGTTCGGGTGCAAAAACCTGTGCGAAATCGCATTGCGGCGCGAAAACGGCGAGTGTGCGCGCGCCACGGCAACGAAAAGGGCCCCGCCGAGCGGGGCCCTTTCCATGCTGCGCTTGTCGGACGGCGCTACTTCAGCGACGTGTACGACAGGTCCCACGCGGCGTTGAACTTGTTCAGCACCCCGTTGACGTTCTTCGACTCGATGCCCGTGGCCTTGTCCCAGAGCCACGGCACGCCCGGCGCGAGCGCCGTGATCTGCTTGTCGATGTTGCCGTACGCCTGGGCCCGCTGAGTCGGGTCGGTGATCGGAGCGGCCTTCTCGAGCGCCGCGTTCACCGCACTGTCGTTCAGCTGCGGCCAGTTCGAGTTGTTCACCGGCACGATGTTCTTGCCGTTGAAGGTCGGATCGAGCATCGACTGGGGATCCGGGAAGTCCTTCTGCCAGCCAGTGCTCGGGCAGATCGCGACCTTCGACTTCGGAACGTTGCAGAACTTCGTGTACATGGTGTCGTGAGGCACCTGGCGGAAGTTCAGCTTGAAGCCGAGCTTCTGCAGGCTGGCCTGGGCGACGAGCGCAGCCTTCGCGCTCGGACCGCTGTCGTCCGCCACCATCAGGAACTTCTGGCTGCCGGTGTACTTGCCGCTCGGGTAGCCGCCCTTCTTCATGTACTCCGCGGCAAGCGCCGGATCGCCCTGAGGCTTGGCGAGCCAGTCGTTGCCCGGCCCCTGCATGCCTCCGGCCTGGTCGAAGCCGGGAATACCCGGCGGCAGGAAGTGGGTCGGGATGTCGCCGGCCACCGGGCCGCCCATTGCGAGACGCATGGCGTTCCGGTCCACGATCGCCGACACCGCCTTGCGCACGTTCGGGTTGTCGAACGGCTTGATGGTGGTGTTCAGCGAGATGTAGCGCACGCGGCCGGTGCTGACGCCGCGGATGAGCTGAGCCTTGGTGGCTCCCTGCGAGGCCTGCTTCAGGATCTGCGGCGGGATGTTGAAGTCCGCCTGACCGTTGGCGAGGTCCGAGCCCTGGAGGATGCGGCGGCTGGCCGAAACGGCGTCCGCGTTGCCCTCGTCGAACACGATCGAGTCGAGGTAGGCCGGCCGGTAGTCGGTCGACTTGTCCCAGTTCGGATTCCGGACGAGCGTGATGCGCTTGCCCGGCTCATAGCCGGTCGCCTTGCCGGAGCTGTTGTTCTTGATCATGTACGGGCCGGTTGCGACCTGGTTCTGGCCGTACGACGATGGGTTCTTCTTGTCGAATTTCTTGGCGTACTCGGCCGGCACCGCCGCCGACAGCGGAAGCGACAGCGCGCCGACGACGTTGTTCGCGTTCGGCTTCGAGAGCTTGAACACGATCGTCTGGTTGTCAGGCGTGGTGATGCCGGAGATCGGCGCCCCCTTGCCCTTCTTGGCGGCGTCGGCACCGACGAGGTCGCCGAAGTAGGCGCCCGCGTAGCCGTTCGCGACCGTGGAGTTGAAGCCGCGCTCGATTGCGTACTTCACGTCCTTCGACGTGACGGCGCGGTTCACCGGCGGGCTGAACTTCACGCCGGGCTTGATCTTGATCGTGATCGTCTTGCCACCGTCGGAGACCTGAGCGGGCCCCGCAGCGAGGTCAGGCGTGGCCTTCTCGTCGGTGGGCTTGTACGAGAAGAGCGGACGCTGGGTGGCGTAGCTCATGATGAACGTGAACTGGTAGTACGCCGCGCCCGGATCGACGTAGTCCACGTCGCCGTTCGACAGGATGTGCAGCGTCCCGCCCTTCTTGGCGTTCGCCGCGGGCTGCCCGCCGCTCGTCGAGCTCTTGTTGCTGCTGCCGCCGCCGCATGCCGCGACGCCGACGCTGAGACCGCCGATCGCGAGGAGCATCAGTGCTCCGCGCAGGCGGCCCTCGAAGAAGTTCCTCATCCCTCTTGAGACCTCCACACAAGTTCGGCCTGGCTGGGCCTTGCGAAGCCAGGCGCGTTGGACCCGGCGCGAACCCTACTACCGGGAATTTCCGCCACCGCGTGCGCTCACGCGCTTAACGAGCGGCTAAAGAATGGCCCGACCGCGGCTAGCTCGACTGCCGCGCCGCGTCGCGTATCTCGGCGGTCTCAGCGGTCGCAATGCGCTCGAGCACCTCACCCTCGCTGAGCGGGAAATGGCACGCCGAGGCGTCGCCCGGATGCTTCTCCTCGAGCGCGGGCGACACCTGCGAGCAGACTTCCTGCGCCTTGGGGCAGCGCGGGTGGAAGCGACACGCCGAGGGCGGGTTCGTGGGGCTCGGGACGTCGCCGCCGAGGACCTGCCGGCGACGGGCCGCCGCGAGCGCCGGGTCGGGCACCGGAACCGCCGAGAGAAGCGCGCCCGTGTAGGGGTGCGTCGGATGGCGGTAGAGGGCGTCCGCGTCGGCGAACTCCACTAGCGAGCCCAGGTACATCACGGCCACGCGGTCGCACATGTGGCGCACGACCGAGAGGTCGTGGGCGATCAGGACGAGCGTGAGGCCGAAGTCGCGCTGGAGGTCGCGCAGGAGATTGAGGATCTGCGCCTGGATCGAGACGTCGAGCGCGGACACCGGCTCGTCGGCGATGATCAGCTTCGGCCGCAGCGCGAGCGCGCGCGCGACGCCGATGCGCTGGCGCTGGCCGCCCGAGAACTCGTGCGGGTAGCGGTTGTAGTGCTCGGGGTTGAGCCCGACGCGCTCCATCAGCCCCTGGACCTCGACCTTGCGCGACTTGTCGTCCTTCTGCCTCCCGTGGATCACGTACGGCTCCGAGATGATCGAGCCGACCGTCTTGCGCGGGTTGAGCGACGAGTAGGGGTCCTGGAAGATCATCTGCATCTCGCTGCGCAGCGGCTTCAGCTCCCCGCGGCCGAGGTGCGTGATGTCGCGCCCGTCGAAGCTGATCGAGCCGCTCGTGGGCTCGAGCAGGCGCAGCATAAGCCGCGCGGTAGTGCTCTTACCGCAGCCGGTCTCCCCCACGATCCCGAGCGTCTCGCCGCGGAGTACGTCGAAGGAGACGTCGTCGACTGCGTGCACGGCGGCGACCTGCTTCTGCCGCACGATGCCCTTCGTGATCGGGAAGTGCTTCACGAGGTTGCGAACCTCGATCAGGTTCTCGCTCATCCGCTCACCTCCTCGAGGTTGACGGCGGCCCGTGCCTCCTCCGGGTCCTTCCCGGCCTTCAGCTCGCGCCAGATTCGCTTGCGCGTTTCAGATGGCAACAGGCAGGCGACCTTGTGGTCCCCGTCGTCCGGCAGCGCCTCGAGCCTGGGGTCGATTCGCTTGTGCGCCTCGCGCACGTACGGGCAGCGCGGGTGGAACGAACATCCGCTCGGCAGGTTGATCAGGCTTGGCGGCCGACCGGGGATCGGAACGAGGTCCTCGTCGCGCGGGCGGTCGAGGCTCGGGATCGAGCGCAGCAGGCCCCAGGTGTAGGGGTGCTCCGGCGCGGCGAAGATGCGGTCCGTGGGTGCCGACTCGATGATCCGGCCGGCATACATGACGTTGATGTTGTCGGTCACCTCGGCGACGACTCCGAGGTCGTGCGTGATCAGGATCACCGCCATCTGGAGCTCGCGCTGGAGGCGCGCTATCAGCTCGAGGATCTGGGCCTGCACCGTCACGTCGAGCGCGGTGGTGGGCTCGTCGGCGATCAGCAGCTTCGGCTCGTTCGCGAGAGCCATCGCGATCATCGCGCGCTGGCGCATGCCGCCCGAGAACTCGTGCGGGTACGCGTCCACGCGCCGGCGCGGCTCGGGGATCCCGACCATGTCGAGCAGTTCGACGGCGCGCTCGCGCGCGGCCCCCTTGTTCACATTCTGGTGAGCGCGGATCGCCTCGACGAGCTGCCAACCCACCTTGTAGAAGGGGTGCAGCGAGGACAGCGGGTCCTGGAAGATCATCGCGATGTCGTTGCCGCGCACCTGCCGCAGCTCGTCGGGCTTCAGCGCGATCAAGTCGCGGCCCTCGAACCTGGCCGCGCCCGACAGCTGCGTGTTCGTGGAGCGCGTGAGGCCCATGACGGTGAGCATCGAGACGCTCTTCCCCGAGCCCGACTCACCCACGATGCCGAGCACCTCGCCGCGGTCCACGCTGAAGCTCACCCCGTCGACGGCCTTCACGAGGCCGTCCTCGGTATCGAAGTAGACGTGGAGGTCGTCGACCTCTAGGAGGGCGCTCACGAGTAGCGCACCCTCGGGTCGAGGAAGGCGTATGCGATGTCCACCACGAGATTCGCCATGACGATGAAGAAAGCTCCGAACAGAACCGTGCCCTGGATCATGGGCAGGTCGCTGCGCGTGATCGCGTCATATGCGAGCCGGCCCACGCCGGGAATGTTGAATACCGACTCTGTGAGGATGGCACCTCCGAGCAAGATGCCGATGTCGAGGCCGAGCGCGGTGACCAGGGGCGTGATCGCACTACGCACCCCGTGGCGCATGATCACGCGACGTTCGCCGAGCCCCTTGGCTCTCGCCGTTCGGATGTAGTCCTCCGACATCGTCTCGAGCAGGTTGGCTCTCAAGAGCCTCGCGTAGAACGCGGCGAACGACGCCGCCAGAACGAGCCACGGCAGGATCAGGGACGAGAACCACTTTGCCGGGTCCTGCGAGAACGGGACGTAGCTGTTCGCGCCCGAGAAGATCTTGAACTTGCCGATGTCGCTCGCGAACAGGTAGAGCGACACGAGCCCGAGCCAGTAGACCGGCGCGGAGATGCCGATCAGCGCGCCCGTCATGGCCGTGCGATCGAGCCAGGTGCGGCGCTTGATGGCCGACAGGATGCCGACGCTCACGCCCGCCACCACCCAGACCACCACGGCCCCCACCGTGAGCGAGATGGTGGCGGGAAGACGCTGGAAGATCTGCGTCTTCACGGAGATGTTGTTCTGGTAGCTCGTGCCGAGGTCGAAGTGCAGGATCAGGTTCTTCATGTACTTCCCGTACTGCACGTACCAGGGCTTGTCGAGGCCGAGCGACTGCCGGATCTGCTCCACGAGCGCCGGGTTCGGCTGGCGCCCCGCGCGCAGCGCGGCGGGGTCGGCCGAGGGGAACAGGTAGAAGATGATGAACGTCAGCAGGCTGACGAGGAACAGCAGGATGACGACCCAGAGGAGCCTGCGGATGATGTAGGTGCCCATTGGTGTTTCGGTTGGACCGAGGAGCCCCGCCGCAGCTGCGCGGCGAGGCTCCTGACGATCCGGGTTGGTCTTAGCTCAGAACCCTTTTGCTCTCGCCTAGGGGTTCTTCAGCGACGTGTACGCGAGGTCCCACGACGCGTTGAACTGGTTGATGACGCCATTCACGGCAGCAGACCGGATGTTGGCCTGCTTGTCCCACAGCCACGGCACTGCCGGGGCGAGGGCCGTGACCATCTTGTCGATCTCACCCCACGCCTTGGCGCGCGCGTTTGCGTCCGTGACCAGCTCCGCCTTCTTCATCGCAGCGTTGACCTTGGGGTCGTTCAGCTGCGGCCAGTTGGAGTTGTTCACAGGCACGATCGCGGTGCCGTTGAACGTCGGGTCCATCATCGTCTGAGCGTCCTCGAAGTCCTTCAGCCAGCCCACGTTCGGGCAGATGGCCACCTTCGACTTCGGCACGTTGCAGAACTTGGAGTACATGGTGTCGTGCGGCACCTGCCGGAAGTTCAGCTTGAAGCCGAGCTTCTGCAGCTGCTGCTGCATCACCTGGGCGGTCTTGCTGCCGGGCTCGGCGTTGTCGCCGACCATCAGCAGCTTCTGGCTGCCCGTGTACTTACCGCTCGGGAACCCGCCCTTCTTCATGTACGACTGGGCCAGCGCCAAGTCGCCGTTCGGGTTCTTGAGGAAGTCGAGGCCGCTTCCGGCCATGCCCCCTGCTTCCTCGAACCCCGGCATTCCGGGTGGGATGTAATGCGTCGCGATGTCGCCCACCGAGGGGCCGCCACGCGTCAGGCGCAGGGCGGTGCGGTCCGTCGCCGCGATGATCGCCTTGCGCACGTTGATGTTGTCGAGTGGCTTGATCGTGGTGTTCAGCGCCACGTAGCGGTTGCCCGAGCTGGGCGTGAAGGTGATCTGGTCCTTCTTGCTCGTGGACGCCTGCTTCACGATCGGCGCCGGGGCGCCGAAGTCACCCGACACCTGGTTCTGCCCGCCGAGGATCTGACGGGAGGCGACGGTCGCGTCGTTGCCCATCGAGAAGATGATCTGGTCCAGGTAAGCCGGACGCCAATCGGTCTTCGGATCCCAGTTGGGGTTGCGCTTCAGCACGGCCTTCTTGCCGGGCTGGTAGGTGGTCATCTCGTACGGCCCGGTGAACACCATGTGCTGCGCGTAGGTGGACGGGTTCTTTGCGTCGTACTTCTTCGCGTACTCGGGCGGCACAGGTGCGGACGCCGGCAGAGACAGAGCCTGCGCCAGCGTGCCGGCCACCGGCCGGGCAAGCTTGAAGACGATGGTCTGGTTGTCGGGGGTGGTGATGCCCGCGACGTGCTTGGTCTTCTTCGGGAAGTCCTTCCAGCCCACGACATCGCCGAAGTACACGCCCACGTAGCCGTTCGCCACGTTTGGAGTGGCAGCCCGCTCGATCGCGTACTGCACGTCCTTCGAGGTCACCTCGCGGTTCACCGGCGGGCTGAACTTCACGCCCTTCTTGATCTTCACGGTGACGGTCTTGCCGCCATTGGAGACCTGTGGCGGACCTGCCGCCAGGTCCGGATCCGGGACCGTGTTGGTGTTCGGCTTCCAGTTGTACAGCGGCCGCTGCGTTACGAACTCCATCATGTAGTCGAACTGGTAGTAGGCCTGGCCGGGATCCACGTGCTCGAAGTCACCCGCGGCCTGAACCTGCAGCGTGCCGCCCTTCTTACCCTGCGTCACGTTGCCGTTGCCGCTAGTCCCGCTCTTGTTGCTGCTGCCGCCACCACAGGCGGCTGCACCAACGGCGAGACCGACGGCGACGACCGGTGCCAGGGCACGCAGAGCGTGTCTCTGCATACTGCGTCCTTTCGGTCGATTGAACCCGTTCATGTCCTTCCCCCGCGTGGGTTGAGCGCGTCCTGGAGGCCATCCCCCAGGAGGTTGAAGGCGAGCACCGTGAGGAGCAGCGCGATGCCGGGGAAGAACATGTACCACCAGGCCGTGTCGAAGATGCTCGCTGCATCCGCGATCATCGCCCCCCAGCTTGGGTTCGGCGGTTGAACGCCGACACCGAGGAAGGAGAGCGCAGCCTCGAAGAGGATGTTGGTCGCCACGATGAACGTCGTGTAGACGATGATCGGCGCCCAGAGGTTGGGGAGGATCTCGCGGAACAGGGTCCGCGAGTTCGACGCGCCGAGCGAGCGCGACGCCTCGACGAACTCCTTCTCGCGCAGCGACAGCACCTGCCCCCGCACGATGCGCGCGAGGTAGGTCCAGTTCACGAACGCGATCACGAAGATCACGACCGTGAGGCCTGGCTGGATCAGGCCGCCGAGGCAGCCGTCGCCGAACGAGCAGGCGGCGGCGATGCCGAGCGCGAGCAGCAGGATCGGGAACGCCAGGAGCACGTCGATCGTGCGCGAGAGGATCGTGTCGATGGTGCCGCGGAAGAAGCCGGCGGTGAGCCCGACGACGACGCCGATCAGCACCGAGATGCCGGTCGCCACGATCGCCACCTCGAGCGACACGCGCGCGCCGTAGAGCACGCGGCTGAAGACGTCGCGCCCGAGCGGGTCGACGCCGAAGATGTGAGTCGAGCTCGGGCCCGTCGGCGTGCCGAACGAGTCGAGCGCCTTGGTGGACTGCACGTTCGGTTTCGGTGCCCCGACGAGCTTCACGATCAGCGGCGCGAAGATCGCGACCAGGCAGAGCAAGATGATGAAGCCGAGGGCGCCCATGGCGACCTTGTCCTGCTTGAGCCTGCGCCAGAACAGCTGGCCGGGCGACAGGGCCGCGATCTCACGTGCCCCGGCCTTCGGCGCTGCGGGAAGCCCCGGTTCCTGACCTTCGTGCAGAAGGTCGACGGCGCCGGCGCTCAAGCCGCCTCGACCTCAATACCCATGTGACCCAATCCCCGCTGTTCGCGGGGCCTGCACATGCATGAACGCACCGCGCCCCTTTCTCCTACTCCCCCCTCGGCAAAACAACGCGCATTCCAAGGATTCGCGGCTCGACACGTTACACCTCTGCCCGCTAAGAACCGCCGTGTAGTGCGGTTATGCGCTCATTAAGGGATCTTCAAGAAAGCTCGGAGCGCATGCGGCCGAGCGACTTGCGAATGAGGCGCGACACGTGCATCTGCGACACGCCGACCCGCTCCGCAATCTGCGTCTGCGTCATGCCGTCCTCGAACCGCATCCGCAGGATCTCGCGCTCGCGCGAGGGCAGCGCCTGGAGCGCCGGCTCGAGCGAAGCGCGTTGCTCACTGCGCTCGAACTCCTCGTCCTCCCTGCCGATGGTCTCCATCGGGTCGAGGTCGCCGTCGTCGCCCGTCCCGGCGTTCAGCGACACCGGTGAATAGGCGGAGCCGGCCTCCATCGCCTCGAGCACCTGCTCGGGCGTGGCGTCGAGCTCTGTCGCTATCTCGGCGATGCTCGGCGAGCGTCCGAGCTGGCCGGTGAGCCGCTCGATCGTGGACGACATCTTCGCGTTCAGCTCCTGCAGCCCGCGCGGGATCCGGATCGCCCACCCCTTGTCGCGGAAGTGGCGCTTGATCTCCCCCACCACGTTCGGCGTCGCGTACGTGGTGAGCGCCACCTCACGCTCGAGCTCGTAGCGGTCGATCGCCTTGATCAGGCCGATGGCGCCCACCTGCTCGATGTCCTCGAGCGCCTCGCCGCGGCCGGCGTAGCGCCGCGCGAGCGAGCGCACGAGCGGAAGGTGGCGCTGCACGAGCAGCTCGCGCGCGT
This sequence comes from Thermoleophilaceae bacterium, assembly GCA_045805385.1. Lineage (GTDB taxonomy): Bacteria > Actinomycetota > Thermoleophilia > Solirubrobacterales > Thermoleophilaceae > JADGHQ01. Next base: position 37,818 of record JBJMLG010000231.1, on the reverse strand, counting down.
TCGGATCTCCGTCCACGTGGTAGCGCCGGAGCAGCTCGCGGTCCGTCATCGCCGGGGTGGGCGCCCCCGGCATGGTCAGCCCCCTCGCACGATCTTCTCGAGGCGCACTACGAGGCTGCCGTCAGCCTCCACTCCCTCCACGCCGAAGGAGTCGACCACGGTCTCGAGGATGCGCCGCAGCGTGAGCTCGCCCGGCGGTGGCGGCGGCCCCTGTAACGCGTCTGCGAGCGCCTCGCCGCGAAGCGGGCCGATGCGGGTGCGCACGCCATGGTCTGAGAGCTCGAACGAGAGGCGGACCGAGTCCTGGGAGCGGGCCTCGAGCAGCAGGCGCTCGACGGCCAGCTGCAGATCGTCCAGCTCCTCGAACCCGAGGTTGAGGCGGTCCGCGATGCCGCCGAGCACGAGGCGCACGACCGGGTCCCAGTCGCGCCCCACGGGCGTCGTCAGCTCAATCGTGTCAGGCGGCAATCCGCTTTCCCCCCTTGTCATGGTTGACGCCTTCGGGCGCCGCAATGATCCCGCAGCCTACGACGAGATCGCTTTCGAGCAGTGCTGCCGTCTGTCCGGGGGCCACGCCGTGCACCGGCTCGGCGAGCTCGAGCAGCACGCGATCGTCGTCGATGCGGGCAACTCGGCACGCCGCCGGCGCAGAGCGATAGCGCAGCTTCACGCGGTTCACGCGGGCCGGCTCGCGGTGGAGCGTGGCGCCGGTCACGAGCACCTCCGTGGTGGCGAGGTGCTCGATTGCTCCGACGGTCACACGGTTCGCCGCGGGGTCCTTGCGGATCACGTAGAGCGGCTCTCCCGCCGCGACGCCGATGCCCTTCCGCTGGCCCACAGTGAAGGTCTCGTGCCCGGGATGGGTTCCGATCACGCGTCCGTCCGGGGTAACGAGCTCGCCCTCGCCTGCCCCTGGGCCGCGGTGGCGCACGAGGAAGTCCTCGCGCTTCGTGCCCGCGAGGAAGCAGAGGTCCTGGCTCTCCGGCTTGCGCGCGACCGGCAGGCTCGCGGTCGCCGCAAGCTCGCGCACGCGCGGCTTCTCGAGCTCGGCCAGCGGGAACCAGAGCCGCTCCAGCTCGTCCGGCGTGAGCCGCGCGAGCATGTACGACTGATCCTTGTTGGCGTCCGCCGCCGCCTTCAGCAACGGCCCCTCCGGCGTGCGCTCGATGCGCGCGTAGTGGCCGGTCGCCAGGCGCGCCGCGCCGAGGCTCGCTGCCAGCTCGAGCATCGCGTCGAACCGCACCAGGCCGTTGCAGCGCACGCACGGGTTCGGCGTCGCGCCGTCCGCGTGCGCGCTCAAGAAGTCGTCCACGACCTCGCGCCTGAACTCCTCGCGCAGGTCGAGGGTGATGTGAGGGACGCCCATGCGGTGCGCGAGCGCCCGTGCGCCGGTGACCGCATACGGGGAGCAGCAGCTCTTGGTGCCGTCGGTCCCCGGGTCGGCCCACAGCTCGAGCGTCACGCCGACCGTCTCGTCGCCGCGGTCGAGCGCGAGTTGTGCGGCGACTGCGCTGTCCACTCCGCCGCTCATTGCCACGAGCGTGCGGCGCTCGCTCGGGTCGGCGGTCATCACGCCGTCCTTGGCGGCGGCGCCCAGCGCGCGGTGGAGCGCGTCGGCGGCCAGCTCAGCAGCGTGGCGTCGCTCGCTCGACAGTGCGCCCAGCGCCTCGGAGATGTCAGCCGCGGATACGCGCGCGGCGTCCAGGAACTGCTCGTCCTCGACCAACTCCACCACCGCGCTTCCGGCCGCCGTGGCGGCTGCGCAGCCGCTTGCGTCGAAGCCCGCTTCGGCCACGTGTCCGCCCTCGATGCGCACCGCGATGCGGATCAGGTCGCCGCACGCGGCTCCGCCGGCGGCGCCGGAGTGCGCTGCATCGGGCAGCGCGCCCTTGCCGCGCGGGAACGTCACATGGTCCGCGAACTCGTTCACGTGCTCAAGGGTCGCAGAAAGAAGGTTGGCCCCAGCCTGCCGATGCCGCCTCGGGAGTTGAACCTTGCGTAAACAAGATTGGGCGCCCGCCAGAGAGGACCACGGCCCTCTCCAGAGTCGGGCACCCGACTCCCATGGTGTTGGTTCAAGTAACGAGACGGCTGTCGCACAGGCTCGAGCCGAGACCGAGCGTAGCAACGAAACAGGCGTCAGTTGTGGTCGGCCGAGCCCGGTTCGTCCGGGTTCATCGGCGGCGGTCCGCCCGCTGCCGGCGGCGCGATCAGCTTCAGGCCGAGCTCGCGCAGCTGCGGCTCGTCAACAGGCGCGGGCGCGCCTGTGAGCGGGTCGAAGCCGCTCGCCATCTTCGGGAACGCGATCACCTCGCGGATCGAGTCCTGCTCGGCGCAGAGCGCGACGATCCGGTCGATGCCGAACGCGATTCCACCGTGCGGCGGCGCGCCGTACTGGAGCGCGTCGAGGAGGAAGCCGAAACGCTCGCGCGCCTCCTCCGGTGCGATCCCGAGCGCGTCGAACACCTTCTGCTGCACGTCGGGCCGGTTGATACGGATCGAGCCGCCGCCGATCTCGTTTCCGTCGAGCACGATGTCGTAGGCGCGGCTGCGCCAGGTGGCCGGGTCGCCGTCGAGGTCGCCGGTGGGCGCTGTGAACGGGTGGTGCAGCGCGTCGAAGCGCTTCTCGTCCTCGTTCCACTCGAACATCGGGAAGTCGACAACCCAGAAGATGTCGTGGCCCTCCACCGGCGGCGCCACTTCGAGGCGCAGCGTGCCGAGCACCCGCGCGGCGATCGTGGCGGTATCGGCGACGATGAAGATGGCGTCGCCCTCCTCCGCGCCGAGCTCGCGCGCAGCCGCCTCCATCTCCTCCGGCTTCAGGAACTTGGCGATCGGTGAACGCCAGCCGTCCGGCTCGACCACAGCCCACACGAGACCGCCCGCTCCGAACCGCTTCGCCTGCTCGGTCAGCTCGTCGAAGCGCCTGCGCGTGAACTCGCCCTTCGCGGCGAAGCCACGCACCACGCCGCCCTTCTCGATCGTGCTCTTGAAGACGTTGAACTCGGACTCGCGAAATACATCGGCGAGGTCGCGGATCTCCATGCCGGGGCGGCGGTCGGGGCGGTCCGAGCCGTAGCGCAGCATCACGTCGTCGTAGCTGAGGCGCTCCAGCGGCAGCTCGATCTCGATGCCTCCGGCGGCGAGCATCGCTTTCGTGACACCCTCCATCGCCGTGATCACATCGTCTTCCTCGACGAACGACATCTCCACGTCGAGCTGCGTGAACTCGGGTAGCCGGTCGGCGCGCGCGTCCTCGTCGCGGAAGCAGCGCACCACCTGGTAGTAGCGCTCCATCCCTCCGACCATCAGCAGCTGCTTGAACAGCTGCGGCGACTGCGGGAGCGCGAAGAAGTTCCCGGGCGCTCCGCGGAACGGCACGAGGAAGTCGCGTGCGCCCTCGGGCGTCGAGCGTGTGAGGAACGGCGTCTCGATCTCGAGGAACCCGAGCGGGTTGAAGTAGTCGCGGATGGCGGCGACGATGTCGTGACGCAGCTCGATGTTGCGGAGCATCCGCTCGCGCCGCAGGTCGAGGTATCGGTACTTCAGCCGCAGGGTCTCGTCGACGTCGCGCTCCTCGTCGATCTGGAAGGGCGGCGTCTCCGCGTCGGCAAGCTTGTCGACGCTCCCCACGTTCACCTCCACCTCGCCGGTCGGCAGGTTCGGGTTCACCGTGCCCTCCTCGCGCGGCACGAGCTGCCCGCTGGCGCTGATCACGTCCTCGGCGCGAAGCGTGTGCGCCACCTCGTGCGCTTCCGGCGCCTCCTCCGGGCGAAACACGAGCTGCAGCAGTCCGGTCCGGTCGCGCAGGTCGATGAATATGAGGCCGCCGTGGTCGCGGCGGCGGTGCACCCAGCCCGCGACCCGGATCTCGCTGCCCACGTTGCCGGCACGCTGATCGCCCGCCCAGGCGGTGCGGTAGCGGTTCGGCGTGGGCGGCTTCAGCGCGACTCCTTCACCAGGCGCACGGCCTCGGCGATGTCGCCCGCGTCGCGCTGTTCGCCGCTCCGCATGTCGCGCACGCGCAGCTCTCCACCGGTCACGATCACGACGGAGCGGGCGCCGATCCGGTCGGCGTGCTTGAGCTGCCCCTTGATCGACCTGCCGGCCTGCTCGGCCTGCGCGCGCAACCCCTCGGAGCGCAGCTCGCGCAGCACACGAAACACCTGCGTCGGCTCGGCACCATCCTCGCGCGCGACGAAGACATCTGTTTCCTCCTCCACGGCCTCCGGCTCGCCCGCTGCCAAGAGGATGCGTTCGATGCCGGCCGCCCAGCCCACGCCCGGGGTGTCCGGGCCGCCGAGCAGCTGCACCAGGCCGTTGTAGCGGCCGCCCCCGCCCACGCCGCTCTGGGCGCCGAGCGCGTCGCTCGTGAACTCGAACACCGTGCGCGTGTAGTAATCGAGGCCGCGCACCAGGGTGCCGTCGAGCTCGTACTCAACGCCGGCGTCGTCGAGCAGCGCGCGTACCTGCTCGAAGTGCTGCGCGTCCTCGTCGGAGAGCCTGTCGAGCAGCCTGGGCGCCTCGGCCATGACCGCCTGGGTGCCCCGATCGTCGGAATCGAACGCGCGCAACGGGTTCGCGTCGATGCGGGAGCGCACCTCCTCGGACAGCTCGGGCTCGCGCGCGTGGAGGTAGGCGCGCAGCTCTTCGCCGTACTCGCGCCGTGTCTCGGCGGTGCCGAGGCTCGAGAGGCGCAGGCGCAGACCGGTGGCGCCGGCTGCGCGCAGCAACTCGTCGAGCAGCATGATCGCCTCGGCGTCGAGCGAGGGGTCGTCGGAGCCGAGCGCCTCGATGCCCACCTGGTTGAACTGGCGGTAGCGGCCGGCCTGCGGCGCCTCGTGGCGGAAGAACGGACCCCAGTAGCGCAGCTTCACCGGCTGCGGGAGCTTGTGCATGCCGTGTTCCACGTACGCGCGGGCGATCGGCGCGGTGCCCTCGGGGCGCAGCGTGAGCGAGCGCCCGCCCTGGTCCTCGAAGGTGAACATCTCCTTCTGCACGATGTCGGTGCTCTCGCCCACGCCGCGTGCGAACAGCTCGGTGGCCTCGAAGATGGGCGTTTCGAAAGGCTCGTAGCCGGCCGCGCCGAGCAGGTTCTCCGAGAGGATTCGCAGCCGTTCGCGGCGGAGCCCCTCCGCGGGCAGCACGTCGAATGTGCCCCTCGGGGCCTGGAGCTTCGGGGCTGCCACGACTACCTGGCCAGCTCGCCGAGGAACGGGTTGCTCGCCCGCTCCGCGCCCAGGCTGGTGATGCCCATGTGGCCCGGGTAGACGGTCGTGTCCTCCGGAAGGCTGTCCATCAGGCTGCGGATCGACTCGAACAGCGTGTTCCAGTCGCCCCCCGGCAGGTCGGTGCGGCCGACCGAGCCCTGGAACAGCACGTCGCCGGAGAGCACCGCCCGCTCGTCCGGGATCGAGAACGTCACATGCCCGGGGCTGTGGCCGGGCGTGAAGATCACGTCGATCTCGAAGCCGGCGAGCTCGAGCGTCTCGCCGCCCTCGAGCGTGTGCTCCGCGTCCCAGCTCTCGAACGGCCCGAAGCCGGCCCAGGGCACGTAGGACATGATGTCGGCGAGCACGCCCTTCTCGATCTCCGGGACCCACACCTCGGCGCCGGTGGCCTTCGCGATCGGTGCGACCGCGCCCACGTGGTCGAAGTGCGTGTGGGTGAGCAGGATCCCGTCGAGCTTCAGCCCGAGCTCATCGAGGGCAGCCAGGAGGCGCGGCGCCTCCTCGCCGGGATCGATGATCAGCGCGCGGTCGGAGCCGTCGCGCCGGATCACGTAGGTGTTCTCCTGGATCGGCCCGACCGTGAACATGCGCACGTCCACGTCAGGCCTCCTTCCGCCGGCGCGTCTCGTCCGGCCGGCCGAGCTTCTGCATGCGGCGCCGGTAGAGGAAGAGATCCATGTAGTAGCCCGCCGGCACGTAGAAGATCAGCATGAAGGCACCGAGCGCGACGGCCGCACCCACGGCCTGGCTGAAGATCAGGACGACAAGCACCACGAACAGCAGCGCCGCGATGCCCGCGCGCTGGATCGCGCCCCTCCAGGTGGGCGGCTTGTTCATCCGCTCGAGGCGGCGGTCGCGCGCGTTCGTCTTACTCCCGCTCGACGAGCGGCTCGAGCCGCCGGCGTGCGACTTGCTCGTGCGGCCGTGCCGCTCGATCGTGCCGGCGGGGGTGCCGCGGTGCTTGCGGCGTCGCTTCTTACGCGTCTGAGCCACTGGGCATGGAGCGTAACGCCTCCTCGATCAGATGCCGCTCGGGATCGAAGCCCCGGAGCGGCACGTCGTCCGGGAAGCCCTCGAACGCCGCCCGCGGCGCGAGCCCGACGAGCTCGGCCTCCGCGATCGGCGCCTCGCGCGCGACCTCCTCCACGAGGAGGCGGAGCGGCACAGCGCGGTGGTCGTGCACGTTGAAGGACACCTGCACGCGCCCGCGATCGGCCAGCGGCAGACCGATCGCGCGCACGCCGGGCTGGCCGCCGCCAGATTCGCGAAGCCGGGCCGCGATCCGCTTGGCGAGCTCGAGGTTGTCGGTCGCGAGGTCGACGTTGAAGGCGATCAGCGGGGGCCGGGCCGTGACGAGCACCGCGCCCGCCCGCGCGTGGGCGCGCCCGGGGCCGTAATCGGGCCGCAGCTCGCCCGCCTCGACGCGGCGCGCGAGCTCCTCGGGGCCGCCGCGGCGGATGTCCGCGCGCTCGCGCGTGTCCTCGCTCGTGGCGAGCTGCCCGTAGAGGAGCACTGGGATCCCGAGCTCGTCGCCGATCAGCGCGCCCGCCGTGAGGGCTTCGGCGCACGCGGCGCCACGGTCCGCCTGATCCAGGTAGACGACGGGCGCCACGTCGAGCGCGCCGACGTGCGGGTGCAGCCCGTCGTGGGAGCTGACATCGATGCGTTCCGCGGCGGCGCGCGCGCCGTTCACAAGCGCCGCGGAGATCTCTCCCTGCCGGCCGGCCAGCGTAAAGACGCTCCGCCCGTGATCGGGGTCCGCATGGACGTCGAGCAGGCGCGCCGGCGCAAACGACGCGGCCAGCGCCTCGATCGCCGCGAGGTCGCGCCCCTCGCTGACATTGGGCACCGTGAGCAGCACAGGTTGGCTCTAGACTCCCACTCTCGGCAGGGCTCCGTAGCTCAGCGGTTAGAGCGCGCCACTCATAATGGCGAGGTCGGTGGTTCGAATCCACCCGGAGCTATCGGAAACGACGGCGCGTCCTTCGGTTAGCGCGCCCATCCGCACGGGGAACGTTATGCCGCGCCTGGCGCCGGGCACCATAGGCGGCGAGTTACGTCGACGGAGGCACGAGTCTCCGCGCCAAAAGGAGTGTTCGACATGCTCAAACGCCACTCGGTGCTCGTCGCCGCGATCTTTGCGCTTGCAGTACTCGCGCCGACGGCGTCGGCCGACCCGGTCAACGCCAAGAACAGCCTGGTGCTCCCTGCAAACTGCGGCGGCCAGACGGTCAGCGCCGTGGTCAACGGCAACGGACGGTTCAGTCCGGCCCACATCCTGGGCAGCACGAGCGTATTCGTACCGCAGGCGCTCAACATCACCACCCAGTTCACGCCCACCGGAGGGTCGACTCAGACGCAGACCAACACAGCGGCAAAGTCGAATCCCCACGGTGCTCTGGTCACCTGCACCTTCGACGTCACGGCGGCGATGCCGGGTGGCACTTTCCGCATCTTCGGATCCGCAACCGGTTTCTTCACGCCGGCGCGCTAGCGATCCGCTCTAGGCAACGAGCGCCCCGCGCCTAGCACCGGGGCGCTCAGCCCGCCGCGGTGGCAGGAGCGGCTTCACCGCGCCGCGCCGCCTGCGCGTGCTCTCTCGAGTCGCGCGAGGAGATCAGCACGGCCGTCAGGAATGCACCAAGCAGCGCGATCCCCGTGCCGACGAGAAACGCGTCCTGGAAGCCCTCGGTGAGCGCCACGGTTCGCGACTTCACGCCCGAAGCGAACACGTTGTTCGTGCGCGAGTTGGCGATCGAGGCGAGCACCGCGAGGCCGAGCGCGCCGCCCACCTGCTGCGAGGTGTTGATCAGGCCGGACGCCAGCCCGGCCTCGTTCGGTCTCGTGCCCGTCACCGCCGCGATCGTGTTCGGCACGAACGAGAAGCCGAGGCCGACGGCCGCGAGCAGCGACGGACCGAGCACGTCGCTCAGATAGCTGCCGCCCGGGGCGCTCACCTTGGAGAACCAGTAGAGGCCGGCAGCGATGAACAGCATCCCCGCCACGAGCGTCGGCTTGAAGCCGAGCCGTGTGACGAGCTGCGACGCGATCCCCGCGGAGATGATGATCGTGACAGCCAGCGGCAGATACGAGAGACCGGCCTTCAGCGCGCTGAACCCGAGCACCTGCTGGAGGTACAGCGAGATGAAGAAGAACATGCTGAACAGCGACATGCCGATCAGCAGTCCCACGACGTTCGCGCCGCGCAGTGTGCGCAGGCGGAAGATGCTGAACGGCATGAGCGGGTTCCGCTCGCGCGTCTCGATCGCGAGGAAGATCGCGAGCAGCGCCAGCGCGCCGGCCAGGCGGCCGATGGTGGCACCAGAGGTCCAGCCGTCCTTCGGCGTCTGCACGAAGCCGTAGACGAGCAGCGCGAGGCCCGCGGTCACCGACACCGCGCCCGGAATGTCGAACGACCCGCGCTCGTTCTCCGGCACGCTGCTCTCCGCGAGCAGCCGCGGCGCGAGGAAGGCGACGAACAGGCCGATCGGCGTGTTCACGAAGAGCACCCACTCCCAGCCTGCCCACTGCGTGAGCACGCCGCCGAGCAGGACTCCGGCCGCGCCGCCCGCTCCGGCGACGGCGCCCCACACGCCCAGCGCGCGGTTGCGCTCGGCGCCCTCGGCGAAAGTGGTCGTGACGATCGAGAGCGCGGCCGGCGAGACTATCGCGGCGCCCAGCCCCTGGAGCGCGCGGGCGGCGATCAGCCAGGCCTCGGACTGCGCTAGGCCGCCCAGCAGGGAGGCGATCGAGAACAGGATCAGGCCGTACACGAACATGCGGCGGCGGCCCAGGTAGTCCGCAAGGCGGCCGCCGAGGAGGAGGAAGCCGCCGAACGTGAGCACGTAGGCGTTGACGACCCAGGAGAGGTTGTCCTGGCTGAAGTCGAGCGCCTTGCCGATCGACGGCAGCGCCACGTTCACGATCGACGCGTCGATGACGATCATGAACTGCGTCATCGCGAGCAGCAGGAGCGCGAGGTTCTTCGCGCGCGGGGTGTCCAGTGTGGTCATCTCGGGCGTTCCACTTCGGGGGGAGTCGAGGGCGTGAGGCGCTGCCGGTGGTACGAGGCGCGCCGCGTGCGAGGCTCAATCGGCAGGGTACGGATTTCTGCTGCTGGATGCGCGAAAGCTGCTCGTGGACGGGGATCTCGAAGCGCTGCCCCGGGCCGTGGCGCTCGAACTTCACAAAGTAAAGTAAGAGTCAGTGGGTACCTTCAGACGGCTCCTGGGATTCCTGCGGCCATACCGCCGCGGGGTGATCGCTTCGCTGCTCCTTGCGGCGGGCGCGATGGTGCTCGGCGTGCTGGTTCCCGCGCTGGTCGGGAAGACGGTCGACGAGGTCCGGAACGGCAACTCGAACCTATGGCCCTACGTCGTCGGGATCCTCGCCGCGGGCGTCGGCCGACTGGTGCTGTCGGTGCTGCGGCGTCTCGTGGCGGGCCGCGTGTCGCTCGGCGTGGAGTTCGACCTGCGCAACCTGATGTACCGGCACCTGCAGTCGCTCGAGCTCGGGTTCTTCGACTCGCAGCAGACGGGGCAGCTGATGTCGCGAGCGACCGTGGACCTGCAGTCGGTGCGGTTCTTCCTCGGCTACGGGCTCGTCTTCATCGCGCAGTCGCTGATCTCGATCCTCGTGGCCGCGGTTGTGATGTTCGCCGTGAACCCGGGACTGGCGGCCGTCACGCTCGCCCCCACGCCGTTCGTGATCTGGGTGGCGACGATGTACGGGCGCAAGAACCGTCCGGCCTCACAGGAGGTGCAGCAGCGGATCGCGGAGCTGACTGCGGAGACTGAGGAGAACATCTCCGGGGTCCGCGTCGTCAAGGCGTTCGCGCAGGAGGAGCGGCAGTTCACGCGCTTCAGCCGGCAGGTCGGGCGCGTTTTCGACCAGTCGATGGTGTCGACGCGGCTGCGCGCGTTCTACAACCCGTTCATCGGCTTCCTGCCGAACCTCGGCCTGGCGGCGCTGCTGTTCTTCGGCGGCAGGCAGGCGATCCAGGGCACCATCAGCGTCGGCGAGTTCGTGGCGTTCTACGGGTACGTCGCGTTGCTCACGGGGCCGATGCGGATGCTCGGTGTGGCACTCGGCATGTCGCAGAGGGCGGTGGCGTCCGGCGCGCGCGTGTTCGAGGTGCTCGACCGCGAGCCGCAGCTCGAGTCGAGGCCTGATGCCCAGCCTCTGCCGGAGGGCGGCGGGCGCGTGGAGTTCCGCAACGTGAGCTTCGGCTACGGCAGTCAGGATGCCGAGCCGGTGCTCGACGAGATCGACCTGGCGGTCGAGGCGGGGAGCACGGTGGCGCTCGTGGGCGCGACCGGGTCGGGGAAGAGCACGCTCGTGATGCTGCTGCCCCGGCTGTATGACGTGACGGCCGGGGAGCTGCTCGTGGACGGCGCGGACGTGCGCGACGTCGACCTGGTCGAGCTGCGCCAGCAGGTGGCGTTCGTTTCGGATGACCCCTTCCTGTTCTCGGCGAGCGTGCGCGAGAACATCGCGTACGCGAGGCCGGATGCGAGCTTCGAGGAGGTGCGGGAGGCGGCCGAGCGGGCGGGCGCGGCGGAATTCATCGGCGACCTGCCGGAGGGCTACGAGACTTTGATCGGCGAGCGCGGCTACACGCTGTCCGGTGGCCAGCGGCAGCGAGTGGCGATCGCGAGGGCGCTGCTGCGGAACCCGCGGCTGCTGATCCTCGACGACGCGACCTCGAGCGTGGATGCGACGACCGAGAGCCGGATCGCGCGGGCGCTCGGGGAGCTGATGCGCGATCGGACCACCTTCATCATCGCCCACCGGCTGTCGACGATCGCACTGGCGGATGAGATCGTGGTGCTCGAGGAGGGCCGCGTGATCGCGCGCGGGACGCACGAGGAGCTGCTCGACGAGTCGGAGCTCTACCGCGAGATCGCGGAGAAGGGGCTTCCCGACCAGGTGTTCCTGAACCGCGATCCGGTCGAGCGGGAGGCGACGCTCTGATGCGCGCGTGGGCGACGCGCTGGTGGGCGCTCTTCCGCCGGACGGAGCTGCAGCGGTCGCGCAAGCTACGCGGTCTGCTCGAGCTGCTGCGCCCGTACCGCGCGCGGGTCGTGCTGATGTTCGTGGCGCTGCTCGCGGCGACGGCGGCATCGCTCGCGCCGCCGTACCTGGCGGGCAAGGCGATCGACGCGGGGATTCGCACGCACGACGTGTCCGCGCTCGACTGGATCGTGGTGGCGTTCCTGGTCAGCGCGATCGTGACCTGGACGGCGAGCTACGTGCAGACGTACCTGGTGAACTGGGTCGGCGGGCGGGCGCTCCAGGACCTGCGGCTGCGGCTGTTCACGCACCTGCAGCGGCTGTCGATCGGGTTCTACTCGCGGAACAAGGCTGGAGTCGTGATCTCGCGGATCTCGAACGACGTCGAGGCACTGGATCAGCTCGTGACCGACGGGGTCGTGACGCTGTTCTCGTCATCGCTGACGCTGATAGGGACGGCGGTGATCCTGTTCGTGCTCGACTGGAAGCTCGCGCTGATCACGTTCCTCACGTTCCCGATCCTCGGGGTCGGCAGCATCGTGTTCAGGCTGGTGTCGGCGGAGGCGTACCGGCTGACGCGGGAGAAGATCGCGTACGTGACGGCGTACCTGCAGGAGACGCTGTCCGGGATTCGCGTGGTGCGCGCGTTCGGGCAGGAGGAGCGGCACCTGTCGCAGTTCGCCGAGCTGAACGAGGAGAACCGGGCGGCGAACATGAGGACGGTCAACCTCAACGCGGCGTACTTCCCCGCGGTGGAGTTCCTGTCCGCGGTCGCGACTGCGGTGATCCTGCTCTACGGCGGCAACCAGGTGCTGCACGGCGGCGACGTGACGATCGGCGTGCTCGCGTCGTTCGTCTTCTACCTGAACAGCTTCTTCGACCCGATCCAGCAGCTGTCGCAGCTGTACACGACCTACCAGGCCGGCATGGCGGCGCTCGACAAGATCTTCGAGCTGCTGGACGAGGAGCCGGATCTAACGGATCGCGCGGATGCCGTGGAGTTGCCGCCGGTGCGCGGCGGGGTGCGCTTCGAGGACGTGTCGTTCTCGTATGGCGGCGAGGGTGGCGAGTACGCGCTGCGGAACATCGATCTGGCCGTGCCGCCGGGGCAGACCGTGGCGCTCGTCGGCGAGACGGGTGCGGGCAAGTCGACGTTCGCGAAGCTCGTCGCGCGCTTCTATGACCCGACTTCGGGGCGGATCCTCGTGGACGGGTACGACCTGCGGGATGTGACCGAGCGGTCGCTTCGCTCGCAGCTCGGCGTGGTGCCGCAGGAGGGCTTCCTGTTCTCGGGGACGATCCGCGACAACATCGCGTTCGGGCTGCGGGACGCCTCGGATGAGGACGTGCGGGCGGCTGCGCGCGCTGTCGGTGCCGACGAGTTCATCGAGCGGCTGCCGCAGGGGTACGACACCGAGGTCGGCGAGCGCGGCGGGCATCTCTCGGCGGGCCAGCGGCAGCTGGTGGCGTTCGCGCGCGCGGCGGCTGTGGATCCACGGATCCTGATCCTCGACGAGGCGACTTCGAACGTGGACGTGCACACCGAGGGGCGGATCGAGCGCGGGCTGCGACGGCTGCTAGCGGGCCGGACGTCCTTCGTGATCGCGCACCGGCTGTCCACGATCCGGGGCGCCGGCCGCATCCTCGTGATGGAGCACGGCCGGATCGTCGAGCAGGGCACGCACGAGGAGCTGATCGAGCTCGGCGGCGCCTATGCGCGCCTGTATCAGGACTGGGCGGAGCAGGCGGCGGCCTGACCCAGAAGAGGCGCCCGTGGGCGCCTCAAAAGTCCTGCAACTGCGGGACAGGGACTCGAACCCCAACTTCCGCATCCAGAGTGCGGCGTCCTACCATTAGACGATCCCGCAATGCCTAGCGGCATGTGATTGTAGCGGTGGTGCAGATGGCGCCGACCGAGCCCGCGCCGTGCCGTCCGCCTGGTCGAGGAGGGGCTCAATGAGGCGCGATGCGAGCGCCGCGCCCTAGACGAGTGGGAGGCGTCCGTAGGCTGACCGCATGGCCGACATTCCCATACGCGGGGACACGATCCGCCTTGGCCAGCTGCTGAAGCTCGCGGGCGTCGTCGAGGGCGGCGGCGAGGTGAAGGGCTTCCTCGCTGAGGAGCCTGTGCTCGTTAACGGCGAGCCCGAGAGCCGGCGAGGTCGCCAGCTCCATCCCGGCGACGTCGTTCAGGCCGGCGGCGAGGAGCTGCGCGTGACGAGCGGGTGATGTCACGGCTTGCATGCGGCCGCCGCGGACGTGATGCCGTCGGCCGGGTCGGTCGTCAGCTTGCCCTCGGCCACGATTGCGCGGGTCTGCGCCGGATCGGAGCGGCAGAACCACCACTCGCCCGAGTGCCCCACCAGTCGCGAGTGCGCTGCCACCGACGCCGGCACCTGCTCGCCCGCCCAGACCACGCTGCCGCTCAGCGGAAGGTGGTTGGACACGATCGCCTCGCTGCGCAGCCAGCGGTCGTTCTTCGCGTACGCGTCCCGCAGCTCCGACGGGTAGCGGAACCAGAACCGGTCGCTCGCGTTCAAGCTCACGAGCGTGCAACCGGCGCGCGGGCACGTCGCCCCGACCCGCTCGAGACCGCGCGCCTCGCGGTCGTACACGTGCAGCGAGTCCGCGGTCGGGAAGAAGACACCGACCCGCTTCGGTAGCTCGGGCGCGGGCGCGAACGCGTAGAACAGCAGGCTTGCGGCCGCAACTGCGCCCGCGGCCCAGGCCGCGCGCGGGATTTTGCGGACCAGCCCGGCACCCGCGACCGCCGCCGCGGGAGCGTAAGCCATGGCGTACCCGGGCTTGCCGAAGTGCACGAACACGTAGAGCAGGAAGTACGGCAGAAACCACGCCAGCAGCAGCCACCACGCGACCGCGCCGTCACTCCGCGCCCAGCGGCGGAAGCGGCCGGGTCCGGCGACAAGCCGGCGCACACCCGGCAGCGCGAGCGGTGCCACGAGCAGGGCCGGCAGCATCACCGAGAACGTCGCGACCACCGCGTGCCACGCGTTGTAGCCCGCCTGGAAGCGGCGTGCGCCGTAGAAGATCGAGGTCCGCGCCCGTGCGCCGTCGTACAGGTCGGCGCTCGTCTTGCGGTAGGCCGAGAGCCCCCCACTTTCGGCGAGCATCGGAATCGCCCACGCGAGTACGACCAGCGCGCCAACGCCGGCGCCGGCCAGAAGCGGCTTCAGCCGCGGCCGCCCGATGACGAGCGCGAGCAGGCACATCGGCAGCAGCAGCCCCATCACGGTCGGGCGGAAGCCGCCCGCAATCGCAAGCACCGGGAACAGCAGGAACGCACTGCGGTCGCCACGCCGCCTCGCCACGCGGTAGGCGAGCAGGGCGACGATCGGCGCCATCGCGTACTCGCCCGGGTACGTGGACGCCATGTCGGCGTAGTAGGAGAACATCGGCACGGCGAGCAGCAGCAGCGCCGCCACGATGCCGGCGCGCGGCCCGAACATCTCGCGCCCGAGGAAGTACGTGGCCACGAGCGCCACGACACTCAAGATGAACGCCACGCCGAGATACGCGTTCAGCGGCTCGCCGAGAAAGCCGAGTGCGTGCGCGAAGCCCACCAGCAGCGGGTAGCCGGGCGGGTGCGGCTGGTGCAGGCGCACGTCGTAGTTCACCAGTGCCCGCGCGAGGTTCGTGGAGTCGCGCTCGGTGAGCGTGTCCGCGTGCGTGAGCAGGTGGTAGCCGATGAACGCCAGCGCCCCGAGCACGGCCAGGTACAGCGCGGTACGCCGGGGAGGCGCGCGCAAGCCCAGCCGTGAGGCCGGAGTCGGCTGGATCGTCTGCTGCGTCATCCGGTGCGAGTCGGAGCGGACCCCTGCCCGAGTACTCCGCTCGTTCGAGGCTACACCCGCCTGGGCCTTCAGGCCACTCGCGTCAGAGCGACCCCAGATCCGTGCTTTCGTCCGTAAGCGCGCCCGTATCCACCGGCGTCTTCTCCTTGATAAAGCGCCGGGCGTGGTCCAGGTCGTCCGAACGGCCGACGGTCATCGCGGCCTTCACGATGCGATCGCCGAGCCAGAACGCCGTGAAGTCGCCTTGGTCGAGCGAGCCACGCACCGCGAGGTCGCCGGACCCGGGCCCCACGTACTCCATGCCGGTCCAGTCGGCCAGATCCGAGAAGAAGTACGGCACCTCGTCGTGCGGCACGTCGCGGCCGAGCATGTTGAAGGCTGCGGTTTTGCCCTGGTTGAACGCCGCGTCCCAGTGCTCCACCCGCAGCGGCGCGCCGTGGATCACGCTGTCGTACTCGCAGATGTCGCCAGCCGCGTAGATCCCAGGCGCCGAGGTCTCGAGGCGCGAGGAGCACTTCACGCCGCCGTTCTCGCCGAGCTCGAGCCCCGCCTGCTTGGCGAGCATCACGTCGGGCACCACCCCGATGCCGATCACGACCATGTCGCACTCGAGTTCGCGCCCCGACTTCAGGATGACCTTGCGCACGCGCCCGTCGGAGCCCTCGAAGCGGTCGAGCTCCTCGGAGCCGTACACGTCGACACCGTGCTCCTCGAGCACCCCCTGGAAGTAGCCGCCGACCTCCTCGCCGTAGAAGCGGTCGAGCACGACCCCCTCCATCATCACCATCGCGCAGTCGTGACCGAGATCGGTGAGCGACGCGGCCACCTCGCTGCCGATGTAGCTGCCGCCGATCATCACGATCCGCTCCGCGTTCTGCGCATCCGCCCGGATCGCGTCGCTGTTGCCGAACGTGCGCACGTAGTGGATCCCTTCGAGGTCGCAGCCATCCACGCGCACGCGGCGCACGTTGGCACCGGTCGCGAGGAGCGCCTTCCCGAACCGGAGCTCGTCCCCGTTCGAAAGCTTCGCGCTGCGCGAGCCCGGGTCGAGCTTCATCACGCTCGTACGCGTCACGAGTTCGATCTGTTGCTCACCCCACCACTCGTCCGGCCGGAACAGCGAGTCGGCGCGGCTCTCCTTCCCGCGCAGGTACCCCTTCGTGAGCGGAGGGCGGTTGTAGGGCGGCTCGGGCTCGCGCCCGACGAGCATCACCGAGCCGTCGGCGCCCTCCTCGCGCAGCCAGCGGGCGCAGTTCGCCGCGGCCATTCCCCCGCCGATCAGCAGGTAGTCGACATCCCGCTCCGCCAAGTCGCTAGGAGACCTCTACCGGCGGCCGAAACCGCTCCATGATCTTCTGCTCGAGGCCGGTGTCGAGCACCAGCAGCACCTCGTCGCCGGCTTCGATCACGGAGTCGGCCAGCGGCACGAAGCCGGTGCCGTCACGCAGGATGGAGATCACGAGCGAGCCGTCGGGCAAGCCGAGCCCCTGCACCTGCGAGCCGGCCGCCGGGGAGCCCTCCGCGACCTCGATCTCGATGATCTCGAGCCGCTCCTGAGGCAGGTCGAGCAGATGCAGGAAGCCGTACTTCGGTACCTCGTGCTCGATGAGACGCAGGATCAGGTCCGTCGCCGAGACGGCCGGCTTCACGCCGAGCAGCTCGAAGTGCTGGAGGTTGCGCGGGTTGTTGCAGCGCGAGATCACGCGCTCCACGCCGTACTTCTCGCGAGCCACCTGGCAGATGAGGATGTTGTCCTCGTCGTCGCCCGTCACGGCGATCACCATGTCCGCTCGAGCGATTCCCGCTCGCTCGAGCACCCACAACTCGGAGCCGTCGCCGTAATGCACAGCGTGCTCCAGCTCTTCCTCGACCACCTGATAGCGGGAGCGATCCGACTCGATCAGGGTGACCTCGTTGCCCTTCCCGATGAGCTCGCGCGCGAGGTTCCAGCCGACCTTGCCGGCTCCTACAACGACGATGTACATCCCTAAGCGTCCTCCCTGACGGCTAGTTCGAGCATCTCGATGGCCTTCTTCGTGGGACACACCGTGGAAAGCCCCTGCTCCTCGTACCACGTCGCGCGCGCCGGGTCGAGCACGCGCACCACGACGCGCGGAATGTTGAACCGGCGCTGGGCGATCTGCGCGATCACCAGATTGGTGTTGTCGCCGTCGGTGGAGGCGACAAAGGCGTCGGCGCGCTCGATGCCCGCCTCGATGAGCGCATCGATCTCGAGGGCGGTGCCGACGGTGAACATCCCGCCCTGGTCCTCCCAAGTGTCGCTGTAGCCGCTCTCGAGCAGCGCTAGCGCTTCCGGGTCCTCGTCGATGACGGACACCTCGTGCCCCTCGGCGAGCATCTGCCGAGCGATTGCCGACCCCACCCGGCCGCAGCCGACGATCAGAAGGAACATCTAAGGGCGCACTCTAGCGAGAGCGGCGGCCACGCCGACACTACGGCGCGACGCCAATTCTGGTGCCCGCCTCGCCCTCCGGGGCGGCGGTGAGTATCACCCGGCAGGGTGCCTTCTCGAACACATAGCGGGTAACGTCGCCAACCACCTTGTCTCGGGGGCCGCCACGCCCGCCGAGCAACGCGCCGCCTCGCACCTTGGAGGGCGACTCGGCCGCGAGCACGATCACGTCGACGCCGCGCCGCCGCGCCTCGTCCACGATCCCGGCGCCGACCGAACGCGCCCGCACGACAGCGGTGGCCACCTCGACGCCCTCGTACTCCTCCCCCACCTCCTTGGCGCGCGCGAGCGCCTTGCGGGCCGCCTTCACGCGTTCCTCCGGCATGCGCGCGTCGAGCGGGAGCGACATCGGCACCTCGATCACGTACAGCGCCTCGATCACCGTCCCGCCCTCCCCGGGATCGCCCTCCTCCGACGCCAGGCGGCCGGCCGTGCCCACGATGTCGTCGTCGAGGTCGGACCCGAACACTGGCACCAGGATGCTGCCGTACTCCACTTCCGGCGCTTCCTGGAGGGCGGTCGCGGGGATCGTGAAGCGGCGCGTGAGCGACTTGCCCGCCGACTTGCGGTAGATCACGTACAGGAGCAGGCCCCCGATCAGCCATCCGAAGCCCACATAGCGGGCGCCCGAGTGGAGAATCACGACGCTCACCCAGCCGGCGCCGGCCAGGGTCGCGCCCAGCACCGCGGGCACCGGCAGGTCTGCCCCGCGGACCTTCACCGACCAGGGGATTCTGTACGGGCGTGGCAGGTCGGGCTCGCGGAAGCGCAGCACGATCAGCGACAGGTGGGCGATCAGAAACGCGAGCATCGCGCCGAACGCGAAGATCCCAGCCATGAACTTCAGGTCGTGGCTGAACACCAGCGCGAACGCCATCACGGAGGCCACGGCGATCGCCACGTACGGCGTCGAATAGCGGGCGGTGAGCTTGCCGAGGTCGCTCGGGATCTGCCTGTTCGTCGCGAGCGAGTACGCAAGGCGGGCGAATCCGAGCATCTGGCCGTTCACGGCGGTCATGAGCACGAGCGCGCCGATCGCGCCGAGCGAGTAGCGCAGCGCGTGCATCAGCCAGTGCGGGCTGTAGGCGTTTGCCAGGCCCAGGAGCGGCTCCTCCACGTAACGGGTGCCGAGGGCCGTCTCCCCGTTCACGACCGGCACGTTGATGAGGGCGACGATCGAGACCATCACGAGCACGATCAGAGCCGAGATGCCGCCGATGAAGACCAGGCGGCGCAGTGCCCTGCGGCCCACGCGTATCTCGCTCGCGAGCCCCGACGCCGCCTCGATGCCGGTGAGCGCCACGGTGGCGACCGCGGAGGCGAAGATCAGGTCCTGCCATTTCGGAGCGCTACCGAGGTGGATGCTGTCGGTGATCGCGCCGAAGTCGGTGGAGTGGGCGAACCCGACGATCACGACCGCGGCCAAGAGGGCGAGGTTCGCGATCCCGAGCCACAACAGGAAGCGCAAGCTCATCGGCGAGAGCCCGCGGATGTTCCACCAGGCGACCCACGCGATCACGACCGCGGCGATGGCCAGCTCCATGCCCGAGCTGTCGAGCTGCCCCCAGAACGCCGCGAGATAGTGCGAGACCGTGAAGGACGCCATCGCCATCACGATCAGGTAGTCGAGGATGATCGCCCAGCCGGCGATGAAGCTCCATAGCTCGTTGAACGCGTAGCGCGCGAACGTGGACGCGCCGCCGCGCTCCGGGTGGAGGGCGTTCCCCTCCACGTAGGTCATCATCGTGAGCACGAAGAAGACGCCGGCGCCGAGGAACACGACCGGCGTCAAGCCGAGCGCGTTGCCGGCCACCACGCCCAGCACGAAGTAGACGGCGGAGCCGACGCTCGTGAGAGCTATCGCGAAGAGCGCCGGCGAGCCGACGCCGCGCCATCTCACGCCGGTGGCCGCGAGCGCGGCTCCTGGCGGGTGGCGAGGTAATAGCGCGCCGCGCCGAGGAGCGCGAACAGCACGCCCAGCACCACCCCAAGGGCGAACGGACCGCCGCCGCGGGCGAGCGTGACCACGACCATCACGACTCCGAGGACGAAGATGAGCGCGCCCATGACGCGCGTGGACTCCCTGTAGGCCCGCTGCACCGGCGGGATGTTAGACCCGCTCAGGCCGCCACTCGGCGCTCAGCGGCGCCGTTGGCGGACTCGATGATCACGCGCGCCGGCCGCTCCGCCAGCACGGTATCGAGGGTTCGACCGAAGGTGGTCCCGCCGGAACGCCGCCGCGGCACCGACATCACGATGGCGCGTGCCCGGATGTCGCGCGCCTCGTCCACCACGCGTCGCCCTCCCTCCCCGGGCCGCACCTTCTCCCAGTGACCGGTCACGCGCCGCCCGCCCAGGACGTGCGCGGAGTCGATGGTGGCCTGCGCCGCGGCCTCCTGCTCGGGCAGCTCGGCGTCGATCGGCGAGGTGGCCGGCACGGTGATCAGCACGAGCACGTGGATGCCGCGCCGGCGCCGCGCGGCCAGCTTCACGGCCGTCGCTACGGCCTCAGGCGCGTACTCGTCGTCCTCGAAGGCGACCAGCACGGAGTCGTACTCCACCTCGTGCTCCACGATCGGCTGCGGCAGGACGATCTTCGCCGTCTGCGTGAGGCCCAGACCCTGCCGGCGGCGGTAGATCACGTAGGTCGAGATCCCGATCGCGAGCCACACCGCGCCCGCGATGGCCGTGGAGCTGTTCAGCACGGTCACCACCACCCAGGCCGCCCCGGTGCCCGCGCCGCCGGCGAGTGCGAACACCGGCAGCTCGCGGCCGGCGATCCGGATCTGCCCGGGCCCTCGCCACGGCCGCTCCCGGTCGGGCTCCTTGAGCCGGAGCGCAATCACGGCGGCGTGCGCGATCGTGAACGACAGCATCGCGCCGAAGGCGTAGATCTGGCCGAGGAACTCGGCCTTGCCGGGGATGATCGTGAGGCAGGCGACCGCCCCGAACATCAGGATCGCGATGTACGGAGTGCGGAAGCGCGGATGCAGCTGGCGCAGGCGCTCGGGGAGCTGGCGGTGCTGGCCCATCGAGTACGTGAGCCGCGAAACCCCGATCAGACCCGCGTTCGTGGCGATGAACAGGATCGTGGCGGCCAGGATGCCCACGTAGATCTCCGCAGGGTGCTGGAGGAAGCCCAGATCCATGTTCTTCACGACGCCCAGGATCGGGTCGCCGGCGTAGCCGCCCTTCTCCTCGGACAGGGCAAGCAGCGTCTGGCCGTTCTTGACCGGCATGGCCGAGAGCGCGATCGACGGGAGGAACGCGTAGATGGCGACCACGGCGGCCACCACGAAGCCGATCGATCTCGGGATGGTTCGGCCGTAGTCGGTCGCCTCCTCGGCCATGTTGGAGATCGTCTCGATACCGGTGTAGGCCACCATTCCGACCGGGATCGCGATCAGGAAGTCCGTGACCGTCGGGTAGGTGCCGAAGTCGATGTTGTTGATAAGCGTGGATGGTGAGAACACCAGCACGAAGCCCGCGACCACGAGGAGCAGCTGCGTGATGAAGTCGGCGATCGCGAGGAAGATGTTCAGGCCGGCCGCCTCCCTCAGGCCGACGATGTTGAGCAGGCCCAGCAGGACGACCACGCCGATACCGAAGAAGATGTCACCGGGGGACGACCGCAGCGGCGCCCAGAACACGCCGAGGTAGTGCGGCACGAAGAACGCCGAGATGGCGACCGTGATGATGTAGTTGAGCATCTGGCCCCAGGCGGCGAAGAAGGACCAGAACTCGTTGAAGGCATGTCGCGCGAACGACGACGAGCCGCCTGCCTCCGGGTACATCGCCGTGGCCTCGGCGTAGGTGGCGGCGGTCGCCGCGAAGATGAGCCCGGAGATGATGAAGACCACCGGCGTCATCCCCAGCGCGAACGACGCCACCAGCCCGAGGGCGTAGTAGATCGAGCTGCCCACGTTGCCGTAGGCGGTGCTGAAGAGCGCCCCCGTGCCGAGCACGCGCTCGAGTCCCTGGTTCTTGGGCCTGCGTTCGGCCATCCCTAGGCGAAACCTACAACCAGCCGGAGAGACATTTGCTCAAAAGGACCCGAAACGAAACCGGGCCCGAGGGCGAAACCCCGGGCCCGGAAAATCGCCAGTTCAGACCCCGCCTAGACCAGGAAGGGGATGATCAGGATGGCCACGATGTTCGCGACCTTGATCATCGGGTTGATCGCCGGCCCGGCCGTGTCCTTGTAGGGATCGCCGACCGTGTCACCGGTGACCGAGGCAGCGTGGGCCTCCGAGCCCTTGCCGCCGAACTCGCCGTCCTCGATCAGCTTCTTGGCGTTGTCCCACGCGCCGCCGCCCGAGGTCATCGAGACCGCGGCGAAGAATCCCACCACGATCACCCCGATCAGCAGGCCGCCGAGCGCCTGGTAGGACAGCAGCCCGACCACTAGCGGGATCACGATCGGGATGAGCGCCGGGAGGATCATCTCCCGCTGCGCCGCAGCCGTCACGATCGACACCGCGCGGGCGTAGTCAGGCGTCTCCGTGCCCTCCATGATGCCGGGCTTCTCCCGGAACTGGCGGCGCACCTCCTCCACCACGCCGCCTCCGGCGCGGCCGACCGCCTCGATCGCGAGGGCGGAGAACAGGTACACCATCATGCCGCCGATCAGCAGGCCGATGAGAACGTTGGGCTGCGACAGGTCGAAGCCCTTCAACGCCTTGGTGCCCGCCTCGTCCTGCAACTCGATCACGAACGCCGCGAACAGCACGAGCGCGGCGAGCACGGCGGAGCCGATCGCGTAGCCCTTGGTGACGGCCTTCGTGGTGTTGCCGACCGCGTCCAGCGGGTCGGTGACGTTGCGTACCTCCTCGGGCAGGTCCGCCATCTCGGCGATGCCGCCGGCGTTATCGGTGATCGGGCCGAAGGCATCGAGCGCCACGATCAGGCCGGTAAGCGAGAGCTGAGCCATCACCGCCACGCCGACGCCGTAGATGCCGGCGAGCGAGTTCGCGCCGAGGATGCCGAGCGCGATCAGAATCGCGGGCGCCGCGGTGGACTGGAAGCCCTGCGCGAGGCCCTGGATGATGTTCGTGGCGTGACCCGTCTGCGATGCGCGCGCGGTGGTGCGCACTGGACGGAAGCGGGTGGACGTGTAGTAGTCCGTGATCACGAAGAGGCCCGCCGTGACGCCGAGGCCGATCAGCGTGCAGAGCCAGTAGTCCCACGGCCCGGCGCCGATGGCGCCGTGCAGCAGGGCGGGAGCGCCCGGCTTGACGTGCAGGTTGTCCATCAGCCACTGCGTGACCGGGATGAACGCGATCGCCGCGATCACGGCGGACGCAATCAGGCCCTGGTAGAGCGCGCGCTCGACGTTGCCGGCGCGGCTGCGGACGAAGAAGGTGCCGATGATCGAGGCGAGGATCGACACCCCGCCCACGACGAGCGGGAACACGGCGGCGTCGCGCTGGTTCGTGAACGCGAGCACGCCGAGCAGCATCACCGCCACCGCGGTGACCGCGTATGTCTCGAAGAGGTCGGCCGCCATGCCGGCGCAGTCGCCCACGTTGTCGCCGACGTTGTCGGCAATCACGGCGGGGTTGCGCGGGTCGTCCTCGGGGATGCCCGCCTCGATCTTGCCGACCAGGTCGGCGCCGACGTCGGCTGCCTTCGTGAAGATGCCGCCGCCAAGACGGGCGAACACCGAGATCAGCGAGCCGCCGAAGCCGAGGCCCACGAGGGCGTCGACCGCTGTCTTGTCGCTCTCGCCGGCCAGCAGCAGCACGCCGAAGTAACCGGCCACGCCCAGCAGCGCGAGACCGGCGACCAGCAGGCCGGTGACGGCACCGCCGCGGAACGCGACCTCGAGCGCGGCGCCAACGCCCAGGCGAGCCCTCTCGGCCACTCGCGCGTTCGCGCGCACCGACACGTTCATGCCGATGAAGCCGGCGGAGCCCGAAAGCACGCCACCGATCACGAAGCCGATGCCGGTGCGGACGTCGATCGCGACGGCGAGGATGATGGCGATCACGACGGCTACGCCGGCGATGATCTGGTACTGGCGCTTGAGGTAGGCCTCCGCCCCCTCCTGCACCGCGCGAGAGATGTTCACCATCGTCTCGCTACCGGGCGACATGGCCAGCAGCCAGCGCGTTGTGGTCAGTCCGTAGACCACGGCCGCCCCGGCGCAGCCAAGCGCGCCGATGATTCCCCAATCAACTGTGCTCAAGAAGTGATCCTCCGGATTCGGATGCCCTGGGACCCGCGAGCGGGTGCCGGATCTCGCGCGCTCCGTCGCTTCAGTGAGCTATCGCGTTCTGAAGCGCCGTCGCGCAGATGTCTTCCGGCTGCGGCCCGATTTTGGGCACCGCCTGGAATAAGAGGTCGCGCAGTTTAGCGAGGTTCTCGGCGAACACCCGGAAGGCCATATCGGCCGAGACCGGCTCTATGTGCGGGCTTCCCTCCAGTCCGACGTCGTAGTCGGTGACGAGCGAGACGTTCGCGTAGCAGAGCTCGAGCTCGCGGGCGAGCCACGCCTCGGGGTACTGCGTCATGTTCACCACGTCCCAGCCCGCCGCCGAGAACCAGCGCGACTCCGCCCTGGTGGAGAAGCGCGGACCCTGGATCACAACCACCGTACCGCCCTCCACGACCGGGATGCCCAGCTCGCGAGCGCAGTCCACGAGGACGCGGCGGAGCTCAGGGCAGTACGGCTCGGCGGCGGAGACGTGCGTGGTGCGCGGCCCGTCGTAGAAGGTGTCGGCGCGCCCTCGCGTGCGGTCCACGAACTGGTCCACGACGACGAACGTGCCGGGCTGAAGCTCGGGCTTCAGGGAGCCGCAGGCGCACGGCCCGATCAGCCGGCGGACGCCCACCTCCTTCATCGCCCAGAGGTTGGCGCGGTAGTCGATGCGGTGCGGAGGCAGCTCGTGCCTGTCGCCGTGGCGCGGCATGAACGCCACCGCCGTGCCGTCGATGTGGCCGATCCGGACCGGCGCAGAGTGAGGCCCGTAAGGCGTCTCCACCGTCACGTCCTCGGTGTCGTCGAGGAACTCGTAGAAGCCCGAGCCGCCGAAGATGCCGACGTGCGGCCGCGCCTCGGGGCTCACGTGCCAGGCGGCGTCCAGAGCTTGGAGCGAGCCTTGGCGCGCTCCTGCTCCTCGGTCGACTGCTCGGCCGTGGGATCGGCTTGCGGCTCGCCGCCGCCTCCTCCCGCCTCGCGGGCGTATGCCACCTGGAGCTGGGAGAGCGCGTCGCGGACGGGCGCCATCTCCTCTTCTGGCAGAAGCGGCAGCAGCGCCCGCACCGCGTCGATGCCCATCTGCGCCTGCTCGAGATCCTTTTCCTCCGGCGAGCCGGTGAGCCCGAGCCGGCGCCCGGTCAGGTTCACCAGGCTCACGACCGTCTGGAGCACCACGTCGTGCACCGTGATCCGGCGCATCTGCTCCTCGAGCGCGGCGCGGAGCTCCTCCTCCGTCGGCTCCCGCGGCGGTCCTCCCTGTCCTTCCTGCGTCAAGTCGCCACCCCCTCTGCCGCGGCGTAGGTCCTCTGCGTGGCCTCGACCTCCGCGGCGTAGACCTCCTCAATGCTCGCACCAGCCTGAAGCGCGCGTCGCTGCCGCTGGGCGCCGTTCTCGGCCGGCAGCTGCACGTCGATGCCGAGCAACGCCCTCGCGGGGGCGCTCCAGGCCAGCAGCCGGTCCGGCAGCGCGGCCGCCGGGAACTCCTCGAGGCGGTCGAGGTCGAGCATCTTGCCGTCGAGCCCGTATCGGATCGCGCGCCAGAAGTTCTCCTCGATCAGCCGGCGAGACTTCGGCTCGTACGGCACGCCCTCGTCGTGGTCCATCACCGCCTGGGCCACGCATGCGGTGATGAGCGCCTCGAGCGCGTTCGACTCCTCAGCCGTGGTCTGCGCGTCGCAGATGCGCACCTCGACCGTGCCGAACGAGCGGTGGGGTCGGATGCTCCACCAGATCTGCGTGTCCTCCACGATCGAGCCCGTCCGGTAGAGCAGGTCGATGTACTCGTCGTAGGCGGCGGCGCTGCCGTAGTGGTCCGGGATCCCGCAGCGCGGGAAGCTCTTCGTGAAGATCTGGGTGCGGACCGTGTGGAGCCCCGTGTCGCGGCCGTCGAGGAAGATCGAGTTGGCCGAGATGGCCAGCAGCTCGGGCAGCACCGGGCGCAGGCGGTCGCACACCGCGACCGCGCGATCGGCGCCCTTCACGCCCACATGCACGTGCGTGCTGAACGTGTTGTTACGCCAGGCCACGTACTTCAGCCCTTCCTCCACGCGGCGGTAGTGCTCGGTGTCGATGATCCGCTGCTCGCGGTAGTCGGCCCAGGGGTGCGTACCGGTCGCCCCGAGCAGTACGCCCTGATCGACGGCGAGACGGAACAGCCGCCGGCGCAGGTCGTGCTGCGCCGTGAGGGCGTCGGCAAGCGTCTGCCCCCGGCCCGAGCGGATCTCGATTTCCGAGGAGATCAGCTCGCCCGCGATCGATGCCGCGAGCACGTCGTCCTGCTGGGCGGCCTGCTTCAGCTCCTCGAACCGCTGCGCGAGGTCGCGGCTGTTCGGGTCGAGAATCCCGAACTCCTCTTCGAGCCCAACCGTGAAGTCCTCGGAGGCCTCGAAGACCTCCCGCAGAGCGGCGGCGTGCATCGCGGTGGGCGGGGTCTACGTCAAGTAGAAGTAGAGCGCGTACAGCAGATCCACAGCCGGGCTCGACGTGTGCACCGTCACGTCCGGCGGCACCTGCAGCAGCGCCTCGGAGTAGTTGAAGATGATCTTCACGCCGGCCTCGACGAGGTCGTCGGCAACCGCCTGGGCGGCCTCCGTGGGCACCGCGATGACGCCCACCACGATGTCCTCCTCCTGCACGACCTTGTCGAGGTCGCCAGTCGGCCGCACCTTGAGTGCGGTCTTGCCCTCGCCGACCTGCTGGCCGATCTTCCGGTCCGAGTTGTCGAAGATCGCGACCACGCGGAAGCCGTGGTCCGCGAAGATGTCGGAGCTCGCGATCGCCTGGCCGAGATGGCCCGCGCCGAACAGCGCGATGTTGTGCTGCCCGGCCGTGCGCAGGATCTTGCGGATCTGCGAGACCAGCGAGTCGACGTTGTAGCCGACCCCTCGCTTGCCGAACTTTCCGAAGCCGGAGAGGTCCCGGCGAATCTGAGTTGAGTTGACGTGCGTGTAGTCCGCAAGCTCCTGGGAGGAGATCGTCTCCTTGCCCATCTTCTTGGCCTGCGTGAGCACCTGAAGGTAGCGAGAGAGGCGAGCCGCGACTCCGAGAGAGAGGCGCTCGCCCGAGCCCTCGGCCACCTCGGAGCTGCCGTCATAGAGCTGGTTGATGGTCACGTCTCCACTCTACTGACAGACTCCGCAAGCGCATCCGCGTCCACGTGATACTCGAACAGCTCCTCGCCGTCGACCGCCACGACGGGGATGCGTTCGCCGTACTCGCGATGCATAGCCGGGTCGAGGGTCACGTCCACCTCTTCCAGAGCGAAAGGCCTGCTCTCGCGCACCGCTAGGACCACCTTGCGGGCGTCGTCGCAGAGGCAGCAGCCCGGCTTGCCGTAGAGCGTGACCGATCTCACGCGGCCACCGGCCTCGCCGAGGCGTCGAGCGCAAGGTATCCGGGAAACTGGAGCGGCTCCTGGAAGCGAGCGGCGCCCGCGATCATCGCCGCGTTGTCCGTGCAGAGGGAGACGTCCGGTATCCACACGCGCACGCCGAGCTCGGTCACTCGCTCGCGCAGCTCGCGGTTTGCGGCTACGCCGCCGCCGATCGCGAGGCGGTCCAGGCCCGTGAGGTCGATCGCCTTTCTCACGCGCGCCACGAGCGCGTCCACGATCGCGCGCTGGTAGGAGGCGGCGAGGTCGGCCTTGCGCCGCTCGGCCTCCTGCTCGCCGAGGTCGCGCACGGTGTAGAGCAGCGACGTCTTGAGGCCCGAAAAGCTGAAGTCGAGCTCGCCCGGCGCCGAGCGCGGGAAGTCGAAGGCGGTGGGGCCGCCCTCCCGCGCCAACCGGTCGATCGCCGGTCCGCCCGGGTAGCCGAGTCCCAGGATCCGCGCGCCCTTGTCGAAGGCCTCGCCGGCGGCGTCGTCGAGCGTGGTGCCGAGGCGGCGGTGCGAGGAGAGCTCGTCCACACGGGCGACAAACGTGTGACCGCCGCTCGCCACGAGGCAGAGATACGGCGGATCGACCGGGTCGTCGCCGAGCGTGCTGGCCAGCACGTGCCCGTGCAGGTGGTCGACGGGCGCGAGCGGCAGCCGACGCGCCGCCGCGATCGCCTTTGCCTCGGACACGCCCACGAGCAGCGCGCCTATCAGGCCCGGCCCCTGCGTGACCGCCAGCGTCTCGATGTCGTCGAGCGTCGCGTCGGCGCGCTCGAGCGCGTCGTCGATCACCGCGTCGAGCAGCTCGAGATGGTGCCGTGAGGCGATCTCCGGGACAACCCCGCCATAGCGCTCGTGCAGGAGGCCCTGTGACGCGACGATGTTCGAGCGGATCTCACCAGCGGCCGTCACCACAGCCGCGCAGGTGTCGTCGCAGCTCGTCTCGATCCCGAGGATCACGCCGGTGCGGCGCGCTCCGACGCCTGGCGATCGGCGCCGTCGCCCGCCGCGCCCACGTCGGCGGTGCGCCACATGATGAGCGCGTCTTCCTTGTTGTCGTGGTAGTAGCCGCGCCGCTTGCCGGCCGAGCGGAAGCCGAAGCGCTCGTACAGCGCGATCGCCGAGGAGTTCGACTCGCGCACCTCGAGCGTGTACTGCTCGCCCGGGCGGTCGGCTGTGTCGAACAGCCGGTTCAGTAGAGCGGTAGCAATGCCCCTGCGGCGGCGGCGGTCGTCGACAGCCACGTTCATCACGTGCCACACCGTGTCGTAGCGCGAGCAAACCAGGTAGCCGGCGATCTTCCCGTCGATCGTGGCGGCCAGGCAGATGCCGGACGGCTTCGACAGCTCGAGCACGAACATCGCGAGCGACCAGGGCGTCGGAAATGCGCGCCGCTCGATGGCGATCACCTGCGGCAGGTCCGAGTAGCTGAGGCGGCGTATCTCGAGTGGCGGGGTCAACTTGATGGCTTGGCGTCCGGGTCGCGCAGATAGTGCGGGAGCACCGCGTCGGCGGGCACTGGAGAAGTCTGCCCTGCCAGGCGGCACAGGTGAAGGGCTCTAACGACGTGCGACGCGGAATCCGGCGCGGCGACAGCCACGCCGCGCGCCTCCAGAACCTCTCGAAATCGTAGCGAGCCGTCGCCCGCTGCCAGCAGCGATTCGTCACCTTGCAGACCCTCTGCGCCGAGACGCTCGATGAGCGCCTCGGGCGCCGCCGCGAACGGCGCGATGCGCTCGCTCCCGTCGTCGTAGAGGGCCGCGAAGACCTCGCCCCGCTTGGCGTCGATCAGCGCCAGGCGAAGCGGCGCCTCGATTCCCTCCGCGAGCGCCGCCAGCGAGGACACCGGTCGTACCTCGATACCGTGCGCGTGAGCGAGCCCGCGCGCCGTCGCGACGCCGATTCGCAGCCCGGTGAACGTGCCCGGGCCCACCCCCACCGCGATCATGCCCACCTGCTCGAACGTGAGTCCCGCGCGTCCGAGGCAGGCCGCTGCCTCCGGCAGCAGCTCGCGCGCGTGCGCGGGCGGCTCGCCGAGCGCCTCCACCAGTGGAACGAACTCGAAGGCGGCGCCGTCGTCGCGCAGAACGCAGGCGCTCGTGGCTGCCGTGGAGGTGTCGAAGCCCAGCACGTTCACTCGTCCGGCAGCTCCAGCGCACGGCGGTCGCCCCCCAGATGCTCGATGCGCACGCGCGCACGCACGCTGTCGAGCTTCGGCAGCGCGACGTCGGGCCACTCGAGGAAGGCGATGCGCTCCGGTGTCACGTAATCGTCGAGCAGGGCCGGGTCCTCGCCCTCGAGCGTGCTCAGCCGGTAGAGATCGAGGTGCGCCACCTCGGGCCTGCCGTCGTAGAGCTGCCCGATCGTGAACGTCGGGCTCGTCACCGGCTCGCTCACGCCGAGCGCCCGCGCGGCGCCGCGCACGAACGTGGTCTTGCCGGCGCCGAGCTCGCCAGAAACGAGCACCACGTCGCCCGGTTCGAGGCGTGCCGCGAGCTGCGCGCCGGCGCGCTCGGTCTGCTCCGGGCTCGCGGTCTCGATCCGCATGGCCCGCGAAGTGTGGCGGGTGTCTAGCCGAAGAGCCCCAGCTGTGGCGGCTCGGCCACCATCATCGCCGGCTGCGGCGGCCCCGCCGCGGGCGCGGGCGGCGGTCCGGCCGGCTTCGGCCTGGCGGCGGCCAGCAGCTCCGGCAGGCGCTGGAAGTCCTCGCGGAGCTGGGTGAGCACGGCGCCACTGCGCAGGCCCGCGGCCGGGTGGAAGATCGGGTAGATCACGAGCGGCAGGCCGACGATCTCGCGCTCCTGCGGGCGGCCATGTACGCGGGTGATGCCCTCCGGCCGGCCGGTGATGCACTTGGTGGCGAAATTCCCGAGCGTGCAGATCACGCGGGGCTCGATCAGCCGGATCTGCTCCATCAGATGCGGCTTGCACTCCTCGATCTCCTCGGGGAGCGGATCGCGATTGCCGGGAGGCCGGCATTTCAATACGTTCGCTGTAAAGGCGTCGGCTTGCCGATCGAGACCGATCTCCTCGAGCAGCTTGTCGAGCAGCTTTCCGGCCGCCCCCACGAACGGCTTGCCCTGCTGGTCCTCGTGGAAGCCCGGCGCTTCGCCCGCGAACATCAGGTCCGCGTCGGCGTTGCCCGAGCCGAACACCACGTTTGTGCGCGTGGCGGCGAGCGGGCAGTCGCGGCAGTCCTGGAGCTTGCGGTAGAGCTCGACGAGCTCTGCCCTGCGTTCCTCGGCCGGGCGTCCCATTCGCGTCCCAGGCTACGGAGAACTGCGGATGGAGTGCCGCCTCACGGGGTATCCTTCACGGCACGCCGCTACCCCGCCTGGGGAGCGGACTGAGACACACCTCACACTCATCTCACCTGCAGCCCGGTATCTCGGAAGACGGGAACTGGAGCACCATGAGCGCCGAAGCCACCCACGCGGACCCTGCCCAGCCCGGGTGTCGCACCATTGCCGTCGTGGGGAGCGGCCGCCTCGGCACCGCCCTCGCCCGCGCTCTCAACACGGCAGGCTTCGAGGTGATCGGCCCGCTCGGCCGCGGTGAGCGCGCGGCAGCCGACGCGGTGATCCTCTGCGTGCCGGACTCGCAGATACCCGCAGCGGCGGCCGCGATGGCGGGCTGCGCTCCGCTGGTGGGTCACACGAGCGGCGCCACTCCGCTCTCCGCGCTAGAGCCCTCGGGCGGCGAGCACTTCGGGCTCCATCCGCTTCAGGCATTCACGGGCGGCGAGGGCCCAGAGCGCTTCGCCGGCGCCGGCTGCGCCGTGGCCGCCAGCTCCGAGGGTTCGCTCGCCGCCGCCACCGCGATCGCGCGGGCGCTCGGCATGCGCCCGTTCGAGCTCGCGGACGAGGACCGCGCGGCGTACCACGCGGCCGCCTCGATTGCGTCGAACTTCCTGGTGGCTCTGGAGTCGGCCGCCGAAACCGCGGCGCGCGGCGCCGGGCTCGAGCCCGAGCGGGCGCGGGAACTGCTCGCGCCGCTGGTGCGCGCGACAGTCGAGAACTGGGTCGAGCTCGGCCCCGAACGGGCGCTGACCGGACCCGTCGCCCGCGGCGACGAGCTGACGGTCGCGAAGCAGCGCGCCGCTCTGCGCGAGCACGCCCCCGAGCTACTGCCGCTCTTCGACGCGCTGGCAGCCCAGGCGCGCGCCCTCGCGTCGCACAAGGAGGCGGCGGCATGAGGACCGTCCGCACCGTGGCCAAGCTGCGCGAGGCGGTGCGCGCCTCCGAGCGCCCGCTCGGCCTCGTCCCCACGATGGGCGCGCTGCACGATGGGCACCTCTCACTCATCCGCCGCGCGCGTGAGGAGAACGCGACCGTCGTCGTGTCGGTGTTCGTCAACCCCGCGCAGTTCCGCCCCGGCGAGGATTTCGACGCCTACCCGCGCGACGAGCTGCGTGACGGCCAGCTCGCGGAGCACGACGGCGCCGACATCCTGTTCGCGCCGTCTGTCGAGGAGGTCTACCCGCCGGGCTTCGACACCAGCGTGCAGGTGGGCGGGCTCACCGAGGTGCTCGACGGCGACCCGGCCCAGCGAGGGCCCGAGCACTTCCACGGCGTCACGACCGTCGTCACCAAGCTCGTGAACATGGTGCAGCCTGACGCCGCCTACTTCGGGCAGAAGGACGCACAGCAGGCGATCGTGCTGCGCAAGCTCGCGCGCGACCTCGACATGCCGGTCCGGATCGAGGTGTGCCCCACCGTCCGCGAGCCGGACGGGCTGGCGCTCAGCTCGCGCAACGTCTACCTCGGACCCGACGAGCGCGAGCGCGCGCTCGCGCTTTCGCGCGCGCTCCGCGCCGCCGAGCTAGCCGTGGCCGAGGGCATGCTCGAGGCCGACGACGTGCTCGCCGCCGCTCGTGGCGAGCTGGAGTCCGCGGGCATCGAGCCCGAGTACCTGGAGCTTCGCTCCACCGACGACCTTTCCCCGGTCGAGCGCGTGAACGGCTCGACCCTGCTTGCCGTGGCCGCCCGCGTTGGGCGAGCACGGCTGATCGACAACACCGTGCTGGGAGGCGCATGAACCGGACGATGCTCAAGTCGAAGATCCACCGCGGGCGGATCACGGCGAGCGATCTTCACTACGTCGGGTCGATCACGATCGACACAGACCTTCTCGAGGCTGCCGACATCCGCGAGCACGAGCTGGTGCACGTGCTCGACGTGGACAACGGGGCCCGCTTCGAGACCTACACGATCGCCGGTGCCCGCGGCTCCGGCGAGATCCAGGTGAACGGCGCGGCGGCGCGGCTCGTCCACACGGGCGACACCGTGATCGTCGTGTCCTACGCGTCATATGACGAGCGAGAGCTCGAGTC
Source organism: Thermoleophilaceae bacterium (assembly GCA_045805385.1). Classification (GTDB taxonomy): domain Bacteria; phylum Actinomycetota; class Thermoleophilia; order Solirubrobacterales; family Thermoleophilaceae; genus JADGHQ01. The sequence continues at coordinate 5,384 of JBJMLG010000231.1, read as the reverse complement.
CTACGAGCCGAAGGTGGTGCACGTGAACGCGCACAACGAGATCATCCAGGTGGACGACGCAGTGGCGGAGCTGATCGCATGAGCGCGCGCCCGAACGTCTCCCCCGCGCCGCCGGCCAAGCGCAAGGCGACGACGCTCTCCACACTGGCCGAGAAGAAGGCGCTCGGCGAGCCGATCGTGATGGTGACGGCCTACGACTACCCGAGCGCGCAGGTGGCCGAGGAGGCCGGCGTGGATCTGGTGCTCGTGGGCGACTCCGGCGCGATGACCGTGCTCGGCTATCCCAGCACGGTGCCGGTCTCGGTCGAGGAGATGCTGATGCTCTGTGCCGCCGCCCGGCGCGGGCTCTCCACCCCGATGCTGATCGGCGACCTGCCCTTCGGGTCCTACGAGACCTCGAACGAGCAGGCGATCGCAACCGCCCAACGGTTCGTGAAGGAGGCGGGTTGCGACGCCGTGAAGCTCGAGCGCGGCGGCGTCTCGGCCGAGCGGGCGAAGGCCATCGTGGACGCCGGCATCCCGGCGATGGGACACGTGGGCCTCACGCCGCAGACGGCGACCGCGCTCGGCGGCTATCGCTCGCAGGGCCGCACGGCCGAACGGGCTCTGCAGGTGCTCGACGACGCGCTGGCGCTCCAAGACGCCGGCTGCTTCTCGATCGTGTTCGAGGCGGTGCCGAGCGCGTTCACCGAGCTTGTCATGCCGCGACTCGCGATCCCGGTCATCGGCATCGGCGCCGGGCCCGCGACGGACGGCCAGGTGCTCGTTTTCCATGACCTGCTCGGTATCTACGACGGGCACGCCGCCCGCTTCGTGAAGCGCTACGGCAACGTGCGCCAGGCGATGATCGACGGCGTGTCGGCGTACGCCAAAGACGTGCGCGAGCGCCGCTACCCGGAGCCCGAGCACGGCTACACGATGGCGCCGGACGAGGTGGCGCGACTGAGGGACGCGCTCACGCAGGGCGAGCACTCCAAGGCCTGAACGCGGAAGCGGCGCCCCTCGGGGCGCCGCCTCTGCCCACCAGGGGGGACTGGAGCTTCTAGTAGCCGCCGCCCGACGAGGTCGTCGTCTTGCTTGTGCTGGTGCCCGAGCTGGCGCTGCCGCCCTTGCCCGCGACGATCTCGCCCTTCATGCCCATGGCCTTGTGGCCGTCGACCGGGCAGTACCACTCGTACTTGCCGGCCTTTGTGAAGTCGACGGTCATGGTCGCGGACTGACCCGGCTGCAGCTGCTTCCCGAGCTTCACCTCGCCGCTCGGGCCCTCGACCTCGAGGGAATGGACGGTCTGCCCGGCGTTCGTCACCTTGAAGGCGACCTTGCCCTGTTTCACGGACGGGTTTGCGGGGCTCAGCTTGAAGTCCGTCTCGCTCACGTTCACTGTCGAGCCGCCCGATGACGGGGACGCCGGCGTCGCGGCGCTCGAGTTCGACGAAGTGGTGGACGCCTTCTTAGAGCTGCTTCCGCAGCCCGCAACAAGGAGTACGCCCGCGGCTCCCGCCGCCACCAGGCCGGCATATCGCTTCGTCTGCATCCTGCGCAGCTCCTTCCTCGATCCCGTGGCCTCTGATCTGGAAGACGTGGGAGCTGGCGGAATTCATCCCGCGGCCGGCAGGTCCTCCGGCGTCGCGAACTCGATCTTCTTGATCACCTTCGCCGGCGAGCCGGCCGCCACCACGCCATCCGGCAGGTCGGAGGTGACCACCGAGTTGGCCCCGATCACGCAGCGGTCGCCGACGGTGACCCCACTCGTGACCACGCAGTTCACGCCGAACCAGCAGTTCGAGCCGATGCGGACCGGTCCCTTCGAGCTGAAGCCCTGCCACGTGATCGGTCGCGTGGGATCGTCGAACCGATGCGCCGAGTCGCCCACGAAGCAGTGGTTCGCGAACATCGTGTGGTCGCCGATCTCGATCGAGTCGATCGCCGCCAGCATCACGCCGAGATTGAGGAAGCAGCCCTCGCCGATCCTCACGCGCGCGCTCTCCCCGAGCGTGATCCAGCAGCCCGGCTCGAGCAGCGTGTTCGCGCCGATGTCGAGCCGGCCGTCGTCCAGGCACTCGAGCACGTTGCCGTGCACCGGGAAGCGGATGAACGCTTCCCTTTTGAGCGCATGCCAATGGATGCGGGCGCGGTTCCAGGGCAGCGCGTTGCGCTCGTACCAGCGCCACTTGCGCTCCCAGAGCACGGCCTTGCGGTACAGGTCCGTCATCGGCGAGAGCTTTCCAGAAGGAGCGGGCGGTCCGGCGCGCCCTCACCCGCCGCGCGGATGCGCCTGGAAGAAGCGCACGATCGCGGCTGTCGCGTCGAAGCGGCCGGCCTTTCCCTGGAAGGGCGGGTGCGGGGGCAGTCCGTGGCCCGCGCCGATCGCCTTGATGTGGGCGACCGCCGTGCCGTCGCGGCAGGGGCCCCAGTCGTAGCGGATCGCGCCGCGGCCGCCGAGCGGGCGCCGCCTAGCCTTCGGCGGGCAGCCGTCTCGCCCAACCCAGCCGGCGAGGTAGCGCGGCACGCTCCCGAGCCGCTCGGGAGGGCGGCCGTCGTACGGCACGATGCGGTCGCCGGTGCCGTGGATCTCGAGCACCGAGACGGGCCTCGCGGGCGCGCACTGGCCGATCTGGGAATAACCCCCCGCCACGGGCGCGACCGCGGCGATGCGGTTGGCCATCCGGCACGCCAGCAGCGCGGCCATGCCGCCGCCGTTCGACACGCCCGTGGCATAGACCCGTCGGGTGTCCACGCAGGCGACCTGCTCGAGGCGGTCGAGCAGCTTGCCGATGAATGCCACGTCGTCGGCGCGCCCGGCGGCGGCGTGCAGCGTCCAGAAGTGACGCGCACCGTCCGCCTCGGGGTAGACCGCGAGGAAGCCCTCCTCCTCACCCGTCTTGGACAGGCCGGTGAGCCGCTCCATCGCTCGAGCGCGACCGCCCGCGAAATGCAGCACGAGGTAGACGGGCAGTGGCTGCGACTCGCCGCGCGGCACGTGCACGATCGCGAAGCGGCGCTGCCCGCCGCTGTTCACGAACACCGCGTGATCGCCGGGCTTGAAGGCGTTGGCCGCGCACGCGGACGGGGCCTTTGCATCGGTCGCGCCGCCCGAGTTGCCGCAGCCAGCGAGCACTCCGGTGAGGAACGCGACGAGGATCGGCAGTGCACTCGATCGCATCACTTCCGTGCTTCGACCGTAGCCGAAAAGAGCGGGCCCCCGCTCACGCGGGGGCCCGCGTTCGCTCGCCGAAACGGACGTTCCATGTCCGTCACCGGGAGTTCGGCCCGTACCCCGTGCGCCGCCGGCGTCCACCGGCGGTGAGCCTCGTCAAGTCATCGCCGGTCCCCCCGCTCGCGGACGTGCTCTCGCTCGCGCTCGCGCCGCGACCGGAAGCGATTCGATCGCGCCCGAAGCTCGGCCGGCTGAGGCTCGGGACGTATCGGCGCGGGCGGCTCGACCTCGCCCTCCTGCTGCGGCCAGTGCTGGAACACGGGTCCCCATCGCGCTCCGAGACCCCTCATGACGTAGGCGTCGCGGAGATAGTCGTAGCGGAACCCGAGCCGTTTCAGCCTCGCGAGGCCCCGATCCCCGACGCGCCGCCGTCGCCGGTGCAAGCGGCGGGGACGGCGGGGGATCGAGCCCCTTTGACGCGTGCGCGTTCCCATCCGCACCAGCAGTACGGCGGTGGCGATGAGCGCGAGCAGGAACAGCAACCCGAATATGTCCTCGCCGCCACCCCTGGGGTGGCTCCGGTCAGGCTTGGCCGGCGCGGGCTTCGCCGGCGCGGGCTTGGCCGGTCTCGGCGCCTTCCGCGGCTGCTTCGCACTGCTGCTCGGAGCGGGTCGCGGCTTCGACCGCTCGTGCGCGCGGGTCCGCGTCCGTGCATGCTCTGCCCGCGGCAGCCGCTCCTGCGTCACAGGACCGGCGATTCCGTCCGCGGCCAGCCCGTGGCTCTGCTGGAACCGGACCACGGCTTGCGTGGTTCGAGGCCCGTAGAGCCCGTCGACCGGACCGGGCCGGAACCCGCGATGCGCGAGCTCCCGCTGAAGCGTGCGCACCTGCCCTGATCCTGCCTGCTGGTAACCGCTTCCAGGCTCCAGCAGCGGATGGCGGAGCGCCCGCCTGGTCTCGCGGCCGACCTTTCCGTCGACCGCTATGCCTTGGCTCTGCTGAAAACGTGTGACGGCGCGAGTCGTGAGCGGGCCGTACAGCCCGTCGATCGGACCCGGCGCGAAGCCCGCGTGCGCGAGCCTGCGCTGCACCGAGCGCACCTGCCCTGAGCCACCTTCCCGGTAGCCGCTTCCCAGGACGAGCACGCTCTCGGACGCTTGCGCGTTCCGAGTCACCTCAGCGCCGGCGCGCGATGACCTGCCGTTCGGGCTCTTCGCCTCGGCCTGCCATGGCGCCGCCAGCGTGAGCGCTGCCACGAGCACCAGGAGGAGGACTCCCGGTCCCGCGCGGAGCGCAAAGTGGTGGCGTACTGACGACATGGAACTTCTCCCTTTGCAAGAACGAGCGAACCAATCCGGTCCCGCCGACGCGCGGAGTGCGCGGTGACGGGCCTACCGGGCCGCCGCGCCCGCGAGAAAGCGCGCACCGGCGACCGGCCTGACTACCGCGGGCGCGGTCAGCCGGGTCGCTCGGAAAGGGAAATGAAGGGAACCGGCCGGAAGCAGGCCGGGTCCATGGAGAGCCGCCGGCGAAGGGCCGGGGCTGTCAGAGCCAAGAGAATCAGGAACGCCGCGACGCCGCCGAACATGAGACCGCTCGGGGCGGCGGCGCCGGACCCCTGGGCGGGACCCATGGGGAAGGGCGTGTCCGGGGTCGCGAGGCGCGAGGCGCGCGATGCCGTGTCCGCGATAGGGCTCGTCGCGGCGGACATGGCAAATGCGGTTTGGGTGACGGTCGCGGCCGCCACCGATGCCAGCGCGATGTGCTCGACGCCGCTGACCGGCGGTGCGGCCATGACGTTACGGGGCGCCAGCCGGATCGAATCTGCTGCGCGGCTCCCACCGGCCGGCGAGAGAACCAAGCCGGCGGTCGGAGCGGAAAACGGCGCGATTGGTCCGGCCGCTGCGAGCGTGCGCTCTATTGCCGGGGCGATGGTGCCGACGGCGGGCGACACAGGAGCGGTGACGGTGTCGGTCACGGGCCCTGCCGTGTCGAGCACCGGGGCGAGCGGGGCGAGCGGCGAGTCCGTCGGCGGCGCCGGAATGTCGAGCGCGGGCGCGACGGTGCCGGTCACGGGCGCTGCCGTGTCGAGCACCGGCGCGAGCGCGGCGAGCGGCGAGTCCGTTGGCGGCGCCGGAATGTCGAGCCAGGGCGCGACGCTGTCGGTCACGGGCGCTGCCGCGTCGAGCACCGGCGCGAGCGGGGCGAGCGGCGAGTCCGTCGGCGG
>JBJMLG010000230.1:0-19075 GCA_045805385.1 Thermoleophilaceae bacterium | reverse complement strand
GAGCGCCTCACCGGCCGGGAAGCGCTGTGGCGCCGTCCAGCGGCGCAGCGGGAAGGTTGCGGCGGCGAAGCGCTGCTTCGGGCTGAGCACGTGGCTGATCTGGCGGTGGGTCGCGTGCCAGTCGCGCGGGTACTGCGCGGACAGCTTGGCGGGCGGGTTCACGAACGTCCGCATCGCCGGCGCGGACCGTCCCGTCGCCTGGGCGGAGCAGCCCGCAAGGGCGATGAGCCCGATCAAGGCGATTGCCTTCACGCCCTCACTACGAGGGCGCACCGCTGTGAGGTCCCGGCGGCTACTCCTTCTTGCCCGGGTTCATCAGCCCCTTGGGATCGAAGGCCCGCTTGATCTCGCCGTGGAGCTGCACGGCCCGGTCCTGCCACTGCAGCCCCAGGCGGCCACGTTTCACCCAGCCGATGCCGTGCTCCCCGGAAATCGTGCCGCCGAGCGCGACGGCGAGCTCGAACAGCTCGCCGGCGGCGGCGTGTGCGCGCCGCACCTCGTCCTCGCTGCGGGGGTCGATCATGAACGTGGAGTGCAGATTGCCGTCGCCGGCGTGGCCCCAGCTGCACGCGTCGAGGCCGTGCCGGGCTGCAATCTCGAGAGTCCCCTCGATGGCGTCCCGCAGCCGGTCGAGCGGCACAGCGATGTCCTCGCTCATCTTGCCGCCGTGCACCGCTGCGACCGCGATCGAGACGCCGTCGCGCCAGCGCCAAAGCGCCTCGACGTCGCCGCGCGCGCTTGGCTCGTGCACCAGCACGGCGCCTGTGGCCATCGCCTCCCGCAGCTCGGCCGCCACGCGCTCGGCCTCGTCGGCAGAGCCGTCGGCCTCGGCCACCACCACGAAGCGGGCGTTGCCGGGCAGCTCGACCGGGAACGCTCCGCGCGAGGCGGTCACGGCGTTCTCGTCGAGGTACTCGATCGCCGACGGCAGGACGCCCGAGGCGAGCACCGCCTCGATCGCCGCGCAGCCCTCGGGCACGCCTGGGTATGCGGCGACCACGGGCAGCGCCGCCTCGGGGGCCGGGATCAGCCGTAGCCACGCCGCGGTCACGATCCCGAGCGTGCCCTCGGAGCCGATCAGGAGGCCGCGCAGGTCGTAGCCCGCCACGTCCTTGCGCACCGGCCCGCCGACCGACACGACCTCGCCCGGGGCAACCACCGCCTCGAGCCCCGTGACCCAATGGCCGGTAACGCCGTACTTGAACGCATGCGGTCCCCCCGCATTCGTCGCGATGTTGCCGCCGATGTGCGACTGCTCTGCCGCCCCGGGATCGACGGGGTAGAAGAGCCCGTTCTCGCGCGCGAGCCGCCGCACATCCGCGGTACGCAACCCGGCCTCCACCTCCATCCGCCAGAGCCCCGGGTCGAAGCTGCGCACGCGGGTCATGCGCTCGAGCGAGATGACCACGCCGCCGTTGACCGGCACGGCGCCGCCCGAGAAGCCGCTGCCGCCGCCGCGCGGGACGATCGGGACGTCGTTCGAGTAACACCACTCCACCGCCACGCGAACCTGCTCGGTGTCGCGCGGGAGGAGGACAAGCTCGGGCTGGGCCGCGAGGCCCTCGTGCTCCGTGGCGTCGTGCGCGTAGAGGGCCGGCGGCTCAGAGAGGACAGCCTCCTCGCCGAGGAGGGCGATGAGCTCCGTCGCGGCGGCCGAGGTCAGACGGCCGCGGCCTCGCGAGACAGGCCCGCGAGTTCGGCCACGCGCTCGCGGTGCTGCCGGGCGCTGCCGAAGAGCGTGCCGTTTGTGCGGGCGCGCTTGAGGAAGAAGTGGAGGTCGTGCTCCCAGGTGAAGCCGATCCCACCGTGCACCTGAAGCGACGAGGCGGTCACCCGCCAGCCCGCGTCGGACGCGTAGGCCTTGGCCATCGACGCGGCGATCGGCAGCGTCTCCGGCTCGTTGTCGGCCACCCAGCCCGCGTAGTAGGCGGCCGAGCGCGCGCTCTCGGTCTCGAGCAGCATCTGCGCGCAGCGGTGCGATGTGGCCTGGTAGGCGCCGATCGGACGGTCGAACTGCTTGCGGTCCTTCGCGTACTCGACCGCCATCTCCATGGCGCGCTGAGCGATGCCCACGTTCTCGGCCGCTATGGCGATCTCGATGCGGTCGAGCGCCGGACCGACGTCGCCGGGCAGTGACTCTCCGCCGTTGCCGCGCACGGTTGCGTAGCGGCGCGTGGAGTCGATCGTGTCGCGCAGCTCGCGCTCGACGGAGCCGCTCTCGTGCAACGTCGCGGAGTCGCCGTCGATCAGCACGATCACGTCGGCCGAATCGCCGTCCGGCACGAGCAGCGCCTCGCCGTTGCGCGCCACGCCCACGGCCCCGCGCGCCTCGCCCGTCGCGATGCCCGGCAGCCAGCGCTCCTTCTGCTCGTCGCTGCCGGCGTGCTGGAGCACGAGCGCGGCGGCGGCGTTCGACAGGAACGGCGTGGGCGCGAGCGCGTAGCCGAGCTCCTCCTGCACGATCACGAGCTCGACGGCGCCGAGCTCCATACCGCCGTGCGATTCGTCGAGGAAGATCCCGGGCCAGCCGAGCTCGGAGATCTCGGCCCAGAGCGAGTCGTCGTACTCGCCCTTCTCGGCCAGCTCGCGCACCTTCTCCGACTTGAAGCGCGACGCCAGGAACTCATGTGCCGTGCGCTTGATTGCCTGCTGGTCGTCGGAGAAATCGAAGTTCATGGAGCTCCTAGCGCAGCTTCGGGAGCCCGAGCACGCGCTCGGCGATGATGTTCTTGAGGATCTCGGTCGTGCCGCCCTCGATCGAGTTCGCGCGGGCGCGCAGGAAGCGGTAGGTCCAGCTCGAGTCGGCGATCGGGCCCTCCTCGCCGCGGATGTCCATCGCGAGCTCGGTCAGCGCCTGGTTGGTGTCGGACCACTGCCACTTCGGCAGCGAGCCCTCCGGGCCCGGAATGCCGTGCTTCATCTGGTGGGTGAGGCCGCGGTAGGCGTTCAGCCGCAGTGTCTCGGCCTCGATCCAGAGCTGGGCGATGCGCTGGCGGATGACCGGGTCGTCGGCGAGGCCGCGCTCCTTGGCAAGCTCGATCAGCTCGCCGAGCGCGACCTTCACGGCGATGGCGGACCCGAACGCCAGGCCGGCCCGCTCGTGCATGAGCGTGGTGATGCCGACCATCCAGCCCTCGCCCGGGCGCCCGATCACGTTCTCGTCCGGGATGCGCGCTTCCTCGAAGAAGAGCTCGTTGAACTCCGCCTCACCCGTGATCTGGCGGAGCGGGCGCACCTGCACGCCCGGCTGGTCCATGTCGAGGATGAAGTACGTGAGGCCCTTGTGCTTGGGCGCGTCCTGATCGGTGCGCGCGAGCAGCATGCACCACTTCGACTCGTGCGCGAACGTGGTCCACACCTTCTGGCCCGTCACGAGCCACTCGCCGTTCGACTTGACCGCCTTGGTCTTGAGCGACGCGAGGTCCGAGCCGGACTCCGGCTCCGAGAAGCCCTGACACCAGATCTCCTCGGCGGACAGGATCGGCTCGAGCCAGCGCTGCTTCTGCTCGTCGGTGCCGTGAGCGATCACCACCGGGCCGCCCATCACCAGGCCCAGCACGTTCGCAGTCATCGGCGCCCTGGAGCGGGCCATCTCCTCGTTGAAGATCGCCTGCTCGACCAGGGTCGCGCCGCGGCCGCCGTACTCCTTGGGCCAGGACAGGCCCGCGTAGCCGGCGTCGTGGAGCTTCTTCTGCCAGTCCCGGCGGAACTCGAACGCGGCCTCGTCGCCGGACGGCTCCTTGCCCGGGTTGTGCTCGCCGAGCCACGATCGGAGCTCGTCGCGGAAGGACTCCTCCTGGGGGGAAAGCGTGAGGTCCAAACCGAGGCGGATCGTACACGGTCGTAGACGCGGGCGTTTGTGACTCCGCGGCTAGGGTCGTCGCCTCATGGACCGGGCCGGGCGAGATGCTCCAGGAACCAGCCGAGGGTCAGCTCGGCGACGCGCTCCAGTGCGCCCGGCTCTTCGAACAGGTGGCCCGCCCCGGGCACGATCTCGAGCCGGGATGGTGCGGCGAGCAGCTCCTGTGCCATCCGGTTGACCTGGATCACCTCTGCATCCCGTCCCCCCACGATGAGCAACGTGGGCGCGGTGACGCGCGGAAGCGCGTCGGCCGCCAGGTCCGGGCGCCCGCCGCGAGACACGACGGCGCGCACGCGTTCGGGCCGCGCAGCCGCGGCGATGAGCGCGGCTGCAGCGCCGGTGCTCGCACCGAAGCAACCCACCGGCAGCGAGGCGAGGGACGGCGGCAGGTCGCCGACGAAGGCGTCCGCCGCCACCCAGTCGATCGCGCCGACCACGCGCTCGCCCAGCAATCCAACGTCGAAGCGCAGGCGCCTGGTCCTCGCATCCTCCGCCTCCTCCTCGGGGGTCAGGAGATCCAGAAGCAGGGTTGCGAGGCCCGCGTGCTCGAGGGCGGTCGCCACCGCGCGGTTGCGCGGGCTGCGCCGTCCGCTGCCGCTCCCGTGTGCGAACACCACGAGGCCGCGCGCGTGCGGCGGCACGCCCAGCAGCCCGCCGAGCTCGGCGCCGGCCGCAGACACGGCGACATCGGCGGGTGCGCCCGCCCGAGCGGCCACGCCGCTCATCCGTCCGCCGCGCGCGCCGGCGCCGGCCGGCGCGCACCCTCGAGGAGCTCACGCACCTCCTCGTCGCTCGTCTGCGCAAAGTCCTCGTACCAGGACCCCACAGCGCGCATCGGCCGCGGCGTGAACAGACAGACCGCCTCGTCGGCCTGCGCGTCGAGCCGGTCGCACACGTCGGGATCGGCCACCGGCACTGCGACCACAACGCGGGCGGGGCCCTCCTCACGCACGGCGTGGACGGCGGCCCACATACTCGACCCGGTCGCGAGCCCGTCGTCCACGAGGATCACGACGCGGCCGCTCAGGTCCGGTGGAGGGCGGTCGCCGCGGTACGCACGCTCACGCCTCTCGAGCTCGCGCCGCTCTCTGTGGACGATCGCCGCGATGTCCTCCGCGGTGAGCCCGAGCGCTTCGACCAGCCCGCGGTTCAGCACGACCGTCCCGCCGCTCGCGATGGCGCCCAGCGCAAGCTCTTCCTGCCCAGGCACGCCCAGCTTGCGGACGAGGAAGACATCGAGCGGCACGTCCAGCTCGCGCGCCACCTCATAGGCCACCGGCACTCCTCCGCGAGGCAGGCCGAGGACGATCACGTCGTCGCGGCCGGCGTACTGGCGCAGACGAGCCGCGAGGAGGCGCCCTGCCTCCCTGCGATCGCGGAAACGCCTGATCTCCTCCGCCATTCCCATCGAGGCTCACACTCGACGGTAGGGCGCCGCGCGCAGCGGACAAGCGCGGCGCGGACGGAAGTCGCTACCTGCCCGCGGCCGCCCGGGCCTCGTCCAGCTTCGCCTGGACCGTGCCGGTTTGGTTCGGAATCTTCAGGCGTTTCTCGAGCACCGGAATCGCCTTCTCGGGCTGGCCCGCCTTCAGGTACGCGTCGCCGAGATTGAAGAGCGCGAAGGCGTAGTTCAGGTCGTTCGTCTTCTTGGGGAAGGAGGCCACAGCCTGCTGGAGCAGCGGGATCGCGCCTGCGGCATCGCCGCTCTGGAGCAGCTGGAAGCCCTGGTTGTTGAGCTGGGCGCCGCGTGCGGGATCGCCGCCGTCCTTCGGCTGCTTCGGCAGCGCCGGGCCGGCCGCCGCAGGCGGAGCCGCGGGCGCCGTGTTCTGCCCTGAGCCGTTGCCGTTGGCGTTGCCCTGCGACTTCTTGCCGCCCTTCTGCGTCGACGTGCTCTTGCCGCGGTCGGCCGTCGCGCCGGTCTTGCTGCTCGACCCACCGCCACCGGCGACGAGGGCGATCAAAATTCCCACAAGGGCCAGGAGGCCCACGATCACGGCGACCGGCACCCAGCTCCGGGCTGAGCGAGCTGCCTGCGGACGCGGGCGCGGCTGGGCTCTGCGCGCCGCGGTATGCGGACGCGGCGGCGGGATGTCCACGGTTCGCCTGGGCCGGGTCGCCGGCATTGCGCGGGTCGCGCGCGTGCGGCCGCGCTGGGCGCGGCGGTGCGCATAGGCGGCCTCGAGCTCCTCGGCCAGGGCGCCGGCCGAGCGCGGGCGCGTCGCCGGATCGGCCGACATCGCACGCTTGAGGAGCGCGGCGGCCTCGGTCGGAGCCTCCGGCGAAACGGAGGTCAGGTCCGGCGGCGGCCCGGTCGCGACCCGGTGCGCGATCTCGACCGGCGTGCGCCCCTGGTGCGCCTTGCGGCCGCTGAGGATCTCGAACGCCACGGTGGCGAGCGCGTAGGTGTCGACCGCCTTGGTCAGCTCGCCGCCCTCGACCTGCTCCGGCGCCATGTAGGCGGGCGTGCCGAGCACGGTGCCGGTGCGCGTGATGCGCGTGTGGTCCACGGCGGTCCCGATCCCGAGGTCCACCAGCTTCACGGCGCCGTTCGAGCCGAGCAGCACGTTGGCGGGCTTCACGTCGCGGTGGACCACGCCGGCCTCATGCACGTGGTCGAGCGCGGACGCCACCGCGGAGATCACCTCGAGGCCGCGGCGCTCGGACAGCGGCCCGTCGCGAAGAGCGTCGGCGAGCGTCTCGCCCTCCACGTACTCCATCACCACGAGCACGCCCTCCTCGTAGGTCTCGATGTCGAACACCGAGACGAGGTTGGGGTGATTCAGGGATGCGCCCATCCTCGCCTCACGCTGGAGGCGCCGGCGCATGTCCTCGGGGCTGTCCGCGTGCAGGCGTTTGATCGCCACGCGCCGACCAAGCCGTTCGTCCTCGGCGAGGAAGACGGTCGCCATTCCTCCCCTGCCGAGCGTCTTGATCAAGCGGTAGCGACCCGCCAGCAGCTGACCGTTCGTCCTTACGGCCACATCAACCGGTTACCCGCAGTGGCGAACCGACAAAACGCGGGCGGAGAAGGGCCGCCCCGAAGGACGGCTCTGTCAGGCACAGCTCTTTGCGGCGTCAGACGCGCTGGATGATCGTGCCGGTGCCGAGACCGCCGCCACAGCACATCGTCACGAGGCCGATCTCCTTGTCGGAGCGCTCGAGCTCGTGCAGCAGCGTGGTGATCAGCCGAGCGCCGGTCGAGCCGAGCGGGTGGCCGAGCGCGATCGCGCCGCCGTTCACGTTGACCCGGTCCATGTCCGGCTCGAGCTCGCGGCGCCAGGCGGCGAGCACCGAGGCGAACGCCTCGTTCACCTCGAACAGATCGATGTCGTTGATCGTCATCTTGTTCCGGTCGAGGAGCTTCTTGGTCGCCGGGATCGGGCCTGTGAGCATGATCACGGGGTCGACGCCGACCGTCGTCTGGTCGACGATCACCGCGCGCGGCTTCAGGCCGAGCGCCTCGGCCTTCTTGCGCTCCATCAGCAGCACAGCGGCCGCGCCGTCGGAGATCTGCGAGGAGTTGCCGGCTGTGATCTTGCCGTCCTCCTTGAAGGCCGGCTTGAGGCCGGCGAGCGTCTCGAGATCCGTGCCGGGGCGGATGCCCTGGTCGGTCACGTACGTGTCGCCGTTCACCTGGAAGGGCACGATCTCGCGCTCGAAGCGGCCCTCCTCGGTCGCCTGCGCCGCCAGCTTGTGCGAGCGCACGCCGATCTCGTCGAGCTCGGAGCGGGGGATCTCCCACTTGTCGGCGATCATCTCGGCCGAGATGCCCTGCGGCACGAGGTTGTACTTCGCCATCAGCTCCTCGGGCCAGGGCGAGCCGACCTCGTCGACCCACTTGAAGCCCACGCCCATGGGGATGTGGCCCATGTGCTCGACACCGGAGCCGATCGCCGCGTCGTGCACGCCTGAGGCGATCAGGGCCGCGGCGAAGTTCACAGCCTGCTGAGCCGAGCCGCACTGGCGGTCGACAGTTGTGGCGGGCGTCTCGATCGGCAGGCCGGCCTGGAGCCAGGCGTTGCGGCCCACGTTGAACATCTGCTCGCCGTACTGCTGCACACAGCCCGTGACGACGTCCTCCACCTCGGAGGCATCGATGCCGGCGCGCGAGATCACCTCGGAGTACGCCTTGCCGAGCAGCTCGTTCGGATGCGTGTCCTTGTAGTAGCCCTTCTCGGGGTGACCGCGCCCGATCGGAGTCCTAACCGCCTCGACGATGACGACCTCGCGGCCGTTGTTCTGCATCGGCATTCTGGTCCCTCCGGAAGCGTTTTCTGAGCTGAGGCGGCGCGGACCTGCGGCTTCGCTGGCGGCGCTTTGCCGCGCCAACTACAGGTACTGTACTGAATTGACTGGTGAGTCAACCAAGGCTTTCCGAGAGGCTGGGGATAGCGGGTAGCGGGGCCATCGCAACGGGTCTGGCGCGCACCGCGGCTCCCCTTGGCGAGGTCGTCCTGTGGGCCAGGAGCGACGATTCAGCCGATCGCGCGCAGGGTCGCGTGGAAGACGGCGTGCGCGTGGTCACCGACCTCGGCGAGCTCGACGGCTCCACGCTGATCGTCGAGGCGATCGTCGAGGACCCCGAGGCCAAGGCCGAGATGCTGCAACGCCTCCACGACCTCGCACACGAGGACACGGTGATCGCCTCCACCACCTCCTCGCTGTCGATCTCCGAGCTGGCACGGGCGAGCGGCAGGCCCGAGCGCGTGGTGGGCCTCCACGTGTTCAACCCGGTGGAGAAGATGAAGCTGGTCGAGCTTGCCTTCCCCGACGACGCCAGCGAGGACACGCGCGGGCGCGCGCGTACGTTCTGCGACGAGCTCGGCAAGACGCCGGTCGAGGTCCCGGACACCCCCGGCTTCGTCGTGAACCGCCTGCTCTTCCCCTACCTCTTCGACGCGGTCCGGCTCATGGACCAGACGGGGCTCGAGCCGAAGGCGATCGACGATTGCATGAAGCTCGGCGCAGGCCACCCGATGGGGCCGCTCGCGCTGCTCGACTTCGTGGGCATCGACGTGTCGATCGCGATCGGCGAGTCGATCGGCACGGACGTTCCGCCGCGCCTGCGAGAACTCGCGGCGGAGGGACGGCTCGGGCGCAAGTCCGGCGCCGGCCTGTACGACTACCCGCCGCGATGAGGCGCGAGCTCGGCGACGGCTACGAGCTCGACGACGACCCCGCGCGCATCGACATCGAGGCCGTCTTCGCCTATCTGAGCGGCGAGTCGTACTGGGCGCTCGGGCGCTCGCGCGAGACGATCGAGCGCCTCGTACGCGAGGCGCAGCGCGTGGTGGGCGTGTACAAGGACGGCCGACAGGTGGGCTTCTCGCGCACCGTGACCGACGGCGTGGCGTTCGCCTACCTCGCCGACGTGTACGTGCTGCCCGGGCACCAGGGGCGCGGGCTCGGCAAGGAGCTGGTACGCGAGACGGTCGTGCTCGGGCCCTACAGCAGGCGCCGCTGGCTGCTGCACACCCACGACGCCCACGAGCTGTACCGGCAGTTCGGCTTCGGCGAGCCGTCGGACACACTCATGGAGCGGCGCGCGACTCCGGGCTAGGCGGCTTTGCGCCTGGCCGGCCCGCCGCGCTTCGCCGGTGCGCGCGGGCGCCGGCGCTCGATCGCGGTGCCCGGGCTCGGGAGGCCCGCGGCGAGGTCCCAGACGACGTCTGCCTCGCCGATGCCCTGCAGCTTCGCGAGCGCCTGGACGCGCTCCCAGTCGAGCCGGGCGTCGGGCAGGTCGTCCCAGCGCGCAAACTCGAGCGCCTCGAGGGCACCGCCCAAACTCGGGCCCACCTCCCCCTGAGCCTCGATCAGGGCACGCACGGCGTCACGCTGCGAATCGGTGAGCCTGACTGACCACATCGGCAAGACCTCCTGGAAGCGGGCTCCTGCCAGGCCAAGCTAGCCCTCCTCGCGGACGGACTCCTTCACCGCTTCGCCGTTGCGCCGATCCGGCTCGTGGTCGCGGATGCGCACCGCCTCGATGCGGTTCTCGCGCACCGATTCGACGCGCAGCGAGTAGCCGCCGGCCTCGACCATGTCGCCGCGCTTCGGCAGCCGGCCGAGCTGGCCGAACACGTAGCCGCCGACCGAGTTGTAGGCCTCGTTGTCCACGGGCAGCTCGATGCCGTAGTCGATGAGGTCCGTGATCGGCACGTGCCCTCGCACGTACCAGTCGCCGTTCGCGAGCCGGCGCACGGCGCCGCCGGCGGGGTCGGTCTCGTCAGAGATCTCGCCGACGACCTCCTCGATGATGTCCTCGACGGTCACGATGCCCGCAGTGCGGCCGTACTCGTCCACGATCACGGCCATCGACGCGCGCTCGCGCTGAAGGTCTGCCAGCAGGTCGTCGAGCGGCTTGGTCTCCGGCACGATCGGGGCGTCCTTGATCGCCGGCTCGATCGACGCATCGCCGCCGCGCGTCATCAGCAGCCGCACCAGCGAGTTGTTGTGCACGATCCCGCGCACGCGGTCGGTGTTCTCATCCTCGGTGACCACCAGCCGCGTGTGGCCCGACTGCACGCAGCGGCGCAGCGCGGTCTCCACGTTCTCCGACACGTCGACCGTCACCACGGCCGGGATCGGCGTCATCACCTGGCGGGCCTCCTGCTCGTGCAGGTGGAAAACGCCGCGGAGCATCAGCGCCTCGCCGGGATCGAGCACGCCGCCGCTCGCGCTTCGGGCGATGAGGAACTTGAGGTCCTCGGAGGTCGTCTGCTCCTCGCCGAGCCCCTCCGCCTCGATACCGAACGGCCGCAGCACCAGATTCGCGGCGCTCGACAGGGCGCTCGAGATCGGCCGGAAGACGATGCTCGCGAGCTGCAGCAGCGGGGCCGTGCGCCGCGCGACCTTCTCGGCGAACGCCACCGTGTAGAGCTTCGGCACGAGCTCGCCGAAGGTGATGTGCAGCGCGGTCAGGACGCCGTAGCCGAGGATCACCGAGATCACCACGGCGGCGCCGTGCGAGATCACGCCGCCGAACCAGTTCTCGAACAGCTTCGCGAACGCGGGCTCGCCCACGGCACCAAGACCCAGGGAGGCCATGGTGACGCCCACCTGGCAGGCGGCGATGTATTCGTCGATGTGCTCGATCTGGCGGTGCGCCAGCGCAGCGCCGGAGGCGCCCTCCTCCTCGAGGGCCTCGATGCGGTCGAGGCGGGCGCGCACGAGCGCGTACTCCGCGGCCACGAAGAACGCGTTGACGGCGACGAGCGCCGGTACCGCGATGAGCAGTACGGCTACCACCGGCAGGGGTGCCCGAGGGCGCTACTTCGAGGAGGTTCGTCTTCGGTCATCAAGGCGAACGGGCTGAACGCTAGCAGCAGAGACCGTCCCGTTTCTTCCGCTATGCGACGGCGTCGATGCGCCGCGCGAGCTCGAAGTCGTTGCCCGTCAGGCCGCCCTCGGAGTGCGTGGAGAGCGTCGCCGTGACCTTGTTCCACGAGATCGCGAGATCGGGATGGTGGTTCATCGACTCGGCCTCGGGCGTGAGGCGGTTCACGAAGTCCACCGAGCCCTTGAAGTCGTCGAAGGTGAACTGCCGCTTGATGGCGTCGCCGTCGCGGCTCCACCCGCGAAGCTGGCCCAGCTGGGTTTGCACGTCCTCGTCGCTCAGAAGTGCCATCGTTATCCCCGTGCGTATCGCAAGTCTGGTGCCATCGGCAACCGAGATGCTGTTCGCCCTCGGATTGGGCGACAGCGTAGTCGGGGTCACTCACGAGTGTGACTACCCACCCGAGGCGGAGTCGAGACCGCATCTCACCCGCAGCGTGATCCCCGAGGGGCTCTCGGCAGAGGAGATCGACCGCGCGGTGCGCGAGCGGACCCAGCGCGGCGAGGCGATCTACGAGCTCGACGTGGACGAGCTGGAGGAGCTCGAGCCGGACCTGATCGTGACGCAGGCGCTGTGCGAGGTGTGCGCCGTTGCCTACGACGACGTGCGCGCCATCGCCGAGGAGATTCCGAGCCAGCCGCGCGTGCTGTCGCTCGATCCCACGACGCTCGGCGAGGTGCTGAACGACGTGCGCCGGCTCGCCGAGGAAACAGAGGACGAGGAGGCCGGCGATTGGCTGCTCGACGACGCGGCCGACCGGCTCGACCGCGTGCGCGAGGCGGTCGAGGGCGCCGAGCCAGTGCCGGTCGCTGCTCTCGAGTGGCTCGCTCCGCCGTACGCCGGCGGCCACTGGGTGCCGCAGATGATCGAGCTGGCCGGAGGCGTCGACGTGATCGGCCTGCCGGGCGAGAAGTCGCGCACGGTCTCGTGGGACGAGCTCCGAGCCGCGCAGCCGCGCGTGGTGGTGTCGATGCCATGCGGCTACTACGCCGAGCGCGCTGCGCAGGAGGTGATGGACCACCGCGAGGAGGTCGCCTCGCTCGGCGCCGAGCGCGTTGTGGCGGTCGACGCGGCCGCGTACTTCTCGCGGCCGGGGCCAAGGCTCGTGGACGGCGTGGAGCTGCTCGCGCACATCCTCCACCCCGACCGCGTGGAACCACCGCCGGCGGAGCGCTTCATCGACATCGACCTGCACGCGCGGGCACGCTGACCGTGGGCGCAAAGAAGGCGGAGCAGACGATGCGAATCGCGGCCGCGCCCGCGGACTGCTTCGTGGCCCTGACCGGGTACGAGGACTTCCCCGAGTGGCAGCGGGCGGTGAAGGCGTGCGAGGTGCTCACTCGCTACGACGACGGGCGCGGGCACCACGTGGCCTTCGAGATCGACGCGAAGGTGAGGACCGTGTCCTACACGCTCGCGTACTCCTACGAGGAGCCGCACCGCATCACCTGGGATCTCGTGGAAGGCGACGTGAAGGACGTGGACGGAGAGCTGCTCCTGGAGGGAGACGGCGACACGACGCTCGCCACCTATCGCGTCGCGCTCGATCCTGGCATGTGGGTGCCGGGCCCGGTGAAGCGGATGGTCGAGGACCAGGTGATGCGCGGCTCGCTCGAGGACCTGAAGCGGAGGGTCGAGGGCGGCTGATGAGCGCCCGCGCGCGCGTCCGCTCCTACGGCGTCGCGGCGCTCCTTGTCCTTGCCGGGATCATCTGCGCGGTATTCACCGACGGCATCGGCGGCGAGGTCGTGGCGATCACGCTGATCACGCTCGGGCTCGGCGCTGCCGTGCTGCTCGTGTTCTTCGAGGTGGGCCTGAGCGAGGACCACGCGCGCGCCGAGGAGGACGCGCAGCGGCGCCGCATCCGCCGCCGGTCTTAGGCGACCGCTATCGAGCCGGCGATCGCGATCACTCCGACGAGCGACGCCAGCACCAGAGCCGCTGTGCGCGGGATGCGGAGCCGCGGCGCCTCGTAGAGCGCGAGCGCCGCGAGGCCCCCGCCGATCAGGCCGCCGATGTGCCCGCCGATCGAGATGCCCGGGATGATGAAGGTGATGCCGAGATTGAGCAGCAGCCAGATGCCGAGGCCGCTCTCCATCACGCTCAGCCCGCGCGAGCGCATCACGATGATCGTGGCGCCCATGATCCCGAAGATCGCGCCCGACGCCCCGACGGTGAGCGTGTTCGGCGACGCGATCAGCGCGCCGAACGAGCCCGCGAACAGCGACACGAAGTAGATGATCGCGAAGCGCAGACGCCCGACCGCGGGCTCGAGCAGCGAGCCCAGGATGTAGAGCGAGTACATGTTGAAGAAGAGATGCGCGAAGCCCGCGTGCAGGAAGCCCGCCGTGAGCAGCCGCCACACCTCGCCGTTCGCCACGTCCGGCCCGTAGAGCGCACCCTGCCGGATCAGATCGCTGCCGCCGAAGTGGCCGCCGCCGGCGCTCACCCCTGAGGCGAACTCGGCCAGGAACACGATCACGTTGAGGGCGATCAGCCCATAGGTGAGCCGCGGCTCGTCGGTCATCGTGCGCGCGGTGCGCACCTGCGTGCGGTCGCGCGAGCACTCCGGGCAGCGCATGCCCACCGACGTCGGCGTCATGCAATCCGGGCAGATCGCCCGGCCGCAGTTCGAGCACGCGACGCCGGTCTCGCGGTTTGGATGGCGATAACAGACGGCCATTTCGCGCACCACGATAGTGCGGCGCGCAGCGGTCTCAGCTGAGATCGACGGTCATCACCGGCTTTTCGGTGGGCTGCTTCGTGCCGCCGCGCGGCTCACGCGTGACCGCGACGCCGTCCACGCCGTGGAGGTCCCTCGGGATGGCGGCCGAGCCCGTGCCGTTGCCGCCAACGTCGAACAGCGAGCCTGCGGGCACGTAAGTCGATCCGCGCCTCAGCCACACCTCGTATACGCGGCCCGCGCCGGGCGACGGCATGCCGTGAACGGTCAGCGAGGCGCCTCTGCGGTCCTCCGGCACGGTGAGCGTGGCGCTGCCGCCGGGCACGCGGGTCGAGGCCGCGTACGTCTTCTCGACGCCGCCGTTGTTGGCGAGCTCGGAGATGCCCCAGCCCGCCAGCACTCCGACCGCGAGCACAGCCGCAGCGCTCACCGCCGCCAGCGCGGGCGAGATGTCGCCCAAGCGGTCCCGAAACCTCTGAAGCAACGAGGGCGTCCGCTCCGACACCGACCCCGGCCGCGCCTCCGCGCGCACCGTGGCCATCAGCGAGCTGCGAAGCGAGTCGGGTGCCTCGAGCGGCTCGACCGCGCGCGGAAGCGCCTCGGCCGCGACGCGGAGGCGCTGGTAGTCGAGCCTGCAGAGCTCGCAGCCGGCGAGGTGCGCCTCGAACTCGGTCAGCTCCTCCTCGGTCAGTGCGCCGAGCAGGTAGGCCGCCACGTTCTCCTCGTAGCGCTCGTGCTGGTCCATCGTCATGCGACGCCCCCGGCGAGCTCCCTGCGCATCTTCTCGAGCCCCAGTCTCATCCTGCCCTTCACGGTACCTACCGGCATCGCGAGCATCTCGGCGATCTGCACGTGCGTGAAGCCGCCAAAGTAGGCAAGCTCGATCACGCGGCTTTGATCGTCGGGAAGCATCTCGAGCGCCGCGTGCACGGTCGTGGCGTCGGCGCGCCGGAGTGCCTCGGCGTCGGTGCGCTCGGGCGCCTCGTACCGCTCCTCGATGCCCTCCGCGCTCGCGCGCCGGCGCTGGTGCACGAAGTTGCGCCGCAGAGCGTCGATCCCGCGGTGGTGCACGATGCCGAGCACCCAGGTGCGCACGCTGCCGCGGTCGCGCTGGTAGCGCTCGCGGCTCCGCCAGATCGAGAGGAACGCCTCCTGCGTGATGTCCTCGGCCGCCACGCGGTCGCCGACCATCCGGTATGCGAGCGAGAACGCGGCGTCGCCGTGGCGGTCGTAGAGCAGCTCGAAGGCCCGCGGGTCGCCGTCCTGCACGAGCTGCATCAGCTCCTCGTCCGCCAGCCGCTGAAGGTCCTTCGTCCTCGGCATCAAGCCCTGCTTACGCCGTCCCGCCTGATCCGGATCATCGCGCCGAAACCGACGTTAACCTCCTCGCCGCCATGACGGAAGAGCTGCCGACGTCGCCCGCCCAGCGTTACGCGCGGCTGGTCGGCTGGCTGCTGGTGGCCATCGGAATCGCCGGCTTCTTCTACAACGCGAGCTTCGCCACCGGGCAGGAGACGCTCACGAACCGCGGCTCGATGTTCGGAGCGTTCGACGTGAACGGTTGGGACAACCTGCTGCACCTGCTCGTGGGCCTGATCGGCGTACGCGTGGCGCAGTCGTACGCGGGCGCGCGCGCGTACGCGTGGGCCGCAGGGTTGTTCTTCCTCGTGCTCGCGCTCCTCGGCACCATCTACGGCGACGGGGACTCGATCTTCAAGCTGTTCGCGGTGAACTCGGCCGACGACGCGATCCACGTCGCTGTCGGGCTCGTGGGACTATGGGCGGCCGTCTTCACGCCGCCCACCCCGGCTCCGAGCCACGCGGTGTAGCGCCGTCTAGCGGTTGAGCCGCCGGCGCACGTCGCCGGCCACCTCGTGCACGCTCTGCTGAATCGCCTTCACGCCGGTGGCGCTCTTGCGCTTCTGCTGCTGACGAGCCCGCACGACCACGAGCGCACCGCCTGCGGCTCCGAGCGCCACGCTCGCCGCGACGGGGCGGACCCAGTTGCGCGGGTTGCGCATCGAGCTGAGCTCCCAGTCGGCGAGCTCGTCGGCCGCCGCGCCGACCTGCTCGGTGAGCCTCACCTCGAGCCGGTCAACGAGTGTCCCGGGCGGATCCACCGGCACGAGCGCCGAACGGAGAAGTCGCTCCATCTCACTCATCTTTGTCCCCCTGCAGCGAGCTTTCGAGCTGCTTGATCGCCCTGTGGATGAGCACCTTCGTAGCGCCATCCGAGCGCCCGAGCGCCCGCGCGATCTCGCGGTTGTCCATGCCGAGTGCGAAGCGCATGATCAGCGCCTCCCGCCGGTCGTCCGGCAGGTCGGCCACGCCGGCGAGCACCTGCTCGAGCTCCTCGCGCTGCTCCACCAGCTCGGCGGTCGCATGCGGCTCCGACAGCACCGAGGCGTCCTCGAGCTGTGTCTGAGGCCTGCGCGAGCGATCGCGGTGGTAGTTGGCGGCGAGGTTGTGCGCGATGCGGATGAGCCACGGCCGAAGCGGCCGCCCGTTGGCCTCGCGCTGCGCGCGCTCGAAGTGCCGATAGGCCTGCAGGAATGTCTGCTCGGTGAGGTCTTCCGCATCGTGGTGATTCCCGATCCGGTAGTACGAGTAGCTGTACACGTCGCGCAGATGCGCGCGGTACAGGTCGCTGAACGCGCGGTCGAGCTCTACCTTGTCGGCCGTCGTGGCCACGCACGGAGCCTACCCCCGCGAGCTTCGTGCCCCTACGCGGTCCTGGCTGGGACGCGAGAAGCGTCCATTCGCGCCGTGCACCTCGGCGGTCCACTCCTCCGCCGGCAGCCGCCCGCTCACCATCGCGGCGAGCCGGTCGGTGGCCTTCGCGTCGATGCCCGCCTCGTCGAGCTGGCGTGCGAGCAGCGCAGCGCTTCCGAGCGCCTCCGCCGTCTCGTGGATCACGGCGGGTATTTCCTCGGCGGTCAGCCCGCGCGCGAGAAGCTCGCCCGCTCGGCGGTTGCGGCTGCCCTCGGCGAGCGCTGTCGCCACGAGGTCGCCCGCTCCCGCCAGGCCGGCGAACGTCTCCGGCCGGGCTCCGCGCGCCAGCGCGAGCAACTGAGCCTCCGCGAACACGCGCGCCGCCGCGGCGCCTGCGGCGTTCATGCCACGCGGAGCTGCGGCCGCGGCGGCGAGCGCCGCGACGTTCTTCGCTGTGCCCGCCAACTCGGTTCCCGTCACGTCGTCGGTCTGCTCGACCGACAGGCCGGCGGTGGTGAGGACGTTGGCCAGCTGCTGACGAAGATGCGCGTCGTGCGCGGCCAGCACCACGGACGCGCCCTCCGCTACCGCCTCCGCGGCGTGAGCCGGGCCACCGAGTGCGAGCACTCCGCGCGCCCGCACGCGCTCGCCCACGTACACGGACGGCAGCGTGCCGAGCGGCGGCACAAGTCCCTTCGAGACGACCAGCATCGAGGCGTCGTCACGCACCCGGTCGCCGATCTGAGCGACGGCGCTCGGAAGCGCGCCGGACGGGACGGCCAGCGTGACCAGGTCCGCGTCCTCCACGCGCAGCTCCCCGACCGGGAGTAGCCGTACCGAGTCCGGCACGTCGCGCCGACAGTCCTCGGTAGTGCGGCAGGCGAGGTCCACGTCGAGTCCCGCGCGCGCGAAGAGCGTGGCGAGGGCGGTGCCCATCGAGCCTGCGCCCACGACCGCGACGCGCCGCAGCGGCGGCAGCCCACCGAGCCACTCCCACTGAATCTGGATGCACGGCCAGATGCGAGCGGTGACCTCGCCGGCGAGCCGTGGCGAGGGGCTCTCGACCTGCGGGAACGTGAGCGGGCGACCGAAGCGCGCCTTCACCTTCACCGGGCGGATGCGCCAGCCGCGGCGGGCCTTCTCGGTGCCCGTCACGGCGATCGGCACCACCGGCGCCGCGCTTTCGAGCGCGAAGCGGCCCACGCCGCGCTTTGGGCTACCGAGCGGGCCGCGCGGGATGCGCGTGCCCTCGGGGAAGATCACGATTGGCTTGCCTGCGGCGAGGAGCGCCAGACCGGTCTCGACCATCTCCTCGTCGGACTCGCCGCGGCGCACCGGGAACGCGCCCACGCAGTTGAGCAGCCAGCCTTGCCAGCGCTTCTCGAAGAGCTCGCGCTTGGCGACGAAGTAGATCGGCCGGCGAACGATGGCGCCGATCACGAACGGGTCGAGGAAGCTGCGGTGGTTGGACGCAAGGATGATCGGCCCGGACTTCGGGATGTGCTCGGTCCCGGTCGCACTGAGGCGGAAGTACACGCGGATGAACAGCTCGAGCACAACCCGGACCGGGATGTACACGAAGAGGTTCACGCCGCGCCGGCGTGTGCGCTCGTGATAGCGCGACAGATCGGCCGTCCGCTCAGGGGAGATCGTTGACGGCATGCCTGAGGTACCCCCTTTGGTGCCTCCCGTTACGCTCCCGTGAATGAGCGCGCGGAGGTCGGTGAACGGTGCGATCGCGGGGGCAGCGGGGGCCGCGCTCTGGGCCGCCCAGCAGCCGCTCGACAAGCGGGTTTTCCGGTGCGGCTACGACGACGTGGAGCTCCTCGGGAAGGCGGTGTCCGCCGACGAGCGCGTATGGCCGGCGGCCGGGCTCGCCCTGCATCTCCAGAACGGCATCGCCTTCGGCGCGCTCTACGCCGCGGTGCGCCCGCGGCTGCCGTTGCCGCCGGTGCTCGCGGGCATCGCGGCGGGTCTCGCCGAGCACGCCGCACTCTGGCCGCTCGTCGCCGTCACCGAACGGGTTCATCCCGCCCGCGCCGAGCTGCCGCGCCTCGGCGGGAGCCGGCGGGCGTGGCTGCAGGCGGCGTGGCGTCATGCGCTCTTCGGCGCTGTTCTTGGCCTGCTCGAGGAGCGGTTGAACGCGTCCGAGGACATCACCGGCCAGGTGATACCCGTTGCCTCGAACGGCCACGGCAGCATCGAGCGCGCTGCCGCGACCGCGTCCTGAGCCGTGAACGACGACGGCTCTCACACGCGCAGTACGACCGCACCACCGCCGGTCCCGCCGACGGCCAGATCGAGGGCGTCCGCCGCCGCGGCGAGACCGTAGATCCGGCCCACGGAAATCCCGATCTCGCCATTGCCGAGCCGCTCGGCCATGCTCGCGAGCCGGCCACCGTCCGCCTGCACGTAGATATCGACAATCGTCACCCCGCGCGCCGCCGCCGGGGGCGCGCCGGTGATCGTGGCCAGCCGCCCG
>JBJMLG010000229.1:0-31679 GCA_045805385.1 Thermoleophilaceae bacterium | reverse complement strand
CGAAGAACGACGCGACGGTCATGATCACGACGTCGCGGTGGCGGATGTGCGCGAGCTCGTGGGCGAGCACGCCCTCGAGCTCGGCCGGCGTGAGCAGCTCCATGATTCCCGTCGTCGCGCAGAAGGTGGCTGACTTCTTCGTACGGCCCTTTGCGAACGCGTGGGGCATCGAGGTGTCGGCCACCGCGATGTGCGGCATGCGCAGGTCCGCCAGCAGGCAGAGCCGGTCGATCATCGCGAGGAGGACAGGCGCCACCGCGGCGGAGACGCGGCGGGCGCCCATCGCCCGCAGGGCCAGCTTGTCGGACGCGAACAGCTGGAAGAAGAACAACCCCGCGGCGATGAGCGCCACCATGACCGCGCCTGCGCCCGCGGCGAGCAACACCCCCACGAGCACGGCATAGACGAGTCCAAGCAGGAACATCGTGACGAGCATCCGGGCCTGCAGGCCCGGATCCCTCGGAAGGGCCGTCTTCTGCATCAGCGGCGGCCCCCGAGAGCGGCCTCGAGCTGGTCGAAGTCGAGCGTGCCGTCGCTGCGGCG
Organism: Thermoleophilaceae bacterium; assembly: GCA_045805385.1. Classification (GTDB taxonomy): domain Bacteria; phylum Actinomycetota; class Thermoleophilia; order Solirubrobacterales; family Thermoleophilaceae; genus JADGHQ01. The sequence continues at coordinate 31,136 of JBJMLG010000229.1, read as the reverse complement.
CGCGCGCTGCGCGAGCTCCTGGTCGTTCAGCAGGTCCTCGAGCAGGTACGGCCGCTCGGCCAGCCGCTCGTGCGCGAACTCGTCCTCGAGTATCGAGTGGAAGTCGCGCCCGCGGTCGAACTCGGCCTCGATGTAGGCCGCCAGCTCGCGACCCGCGACATAGCGGTCCAGCAGGGAGAAGCGCCTGTCGGAAGTGGAGGCCCGGCGCGGCGCCTCTCCAGGCGCCGCGCCGGGGGAATGCGCCCCGGAGCCGGACAGGGCAAGCCCGTCCCCGGGGTTGCGTGCCGGCGCCGTCCCGGCCTCCGAGCTGTACCCGCCCGCGTGGGCAATGCGGGCGGCAGAAGCACGGACCGGCTGGTCCGCACCAGAGCTCGGGGGCCGTTCGCCGCGGCCGGGCCGACTCGCGGCCGGCCCGGGCGCCTCGTGACTGGCCCGCCACTCGCGACAGACCCAGAACCGAGCCGGAGCCTGCCCGGCCGCGGCGGATGGACGTGCAATCGACACAGCCGGGACTCTGGCGGCCCCGCGGCGCCGCGCACATCCCGCGCGTGGCTCCCCGGGCGGCCTGTTTGCGACATCCGATCGGAGGGGTCCGATCGGATGGGGCGCGCCGGTCCCGCACCGTCCGGCTGGTAGAAACGTTGTCGTGTCTTCCAACCGCGTCCGCGTTGTCGTGGCCGACGACCATCCGCTCTTCCGGGAGGCGATCGTGCGCGCGGTCCGCGAGCGGCCTGATCTGGAGCTCGTCGGCGAGGCGAGCTCCGGGCGCGAGGCGCTCGAGCTCGTGCGCGAGGTCGTCCCGGACGTTGCCGTGATCGACCTCAAGATGCCGGATCTGGACGGGCTCGAGGTGGCTCGCGCGGTGCAGCGCGACGGCCTGCCCACGCGCGTCGCGATCCTCACCGCCTTCCTCGACGGATCGCTGGTGTTCCAGGCGGTCGCGGCCGGAGCGTCGGCGTACCTCAGCAAGGACTCCGAGCGGAACGCGATCACGGACGCGATCGCCGCGGTCGCGCGCGGCGAGACGGTGCTCGCACCGGAGGCGCAGGCGGGCATCGCCGGTGAGGTTCGCGTGCGCGGGATGGAGGAGCGTCCGGCGCTCACGCCCCGCGAGCAGGAGGTCCTCGAGCACGTCGCCGCGGGCCGAGCGGCGCCCGAGATCGCGAAGCTGCTCTTCCTGAGCCCCGCGACCGTGAAGGGGCATCTCCAGAATCTCTACGAGAAGCTCGGGGTGTCGGACCGGGCGGCGGCAGTGGCAGAGGGCATGCGGCGGGGGCTGCTCGAATGAGCGGCGCCCCCACCCTCGCGCGAGTGCCGCGCGGCGACGCCGCCCGCGTGTGGGCGTGGATCCGCGTCGCGGCCATCCCGGTGATCTGGGCCGGCGAGCGGTACGTCGAGCACCCCGCTCCGCGCAGCGCACCGTTCGGCGTGATCCTCGCTTTCGCGGGCGCTTACGCGCTGCTGCTCCTCGTGGCCGCGTACCGGCCCGGCGTGCCGCGGCCCGGCTTCCTGCAGCAGGCGGTGCTCGACCTGGCGTTCATCTCGGCGCTCACCTACACGTCGGGCGGTCCGTACTCGCAGCTCCGCTACGCCTACTTCCTTCTGCCGATCGGCGCCGGGCTTCGGCTGCGGCCGTCGCTCACCGCGGTCGCCTCCGTTGCATCGGTCGCCGCCTACCTGGCGGTCGCGTTTCTCTATCCGACCGACCTCGTGAGCACGCGGCCGGGGGACTTCGAGTTCGCGCAGGCGCTCTACCTGGCCTGGATGGGCGTGGCCGCAGTGCTTCTCTCCGTGATCCTCACCAGGCGCGCGGAGGACGTGGAGCGGCTGTCCGCCACGCGCGGGCGCCTGGTTGCCCAGGCCCTCGACGCGGAGGATCGCGAGCGGCGGCGGCTGGCCGAGGCGCTGCACGACGAGGCGATCCAGAACCTGCTCGCCGCGCGCCAGGAGCTCGCCTCCGAGAGCGACGGGCGCGACCTCTCGCTCGTTCGGCTCGGGCTCGACCGGACGATCGCGCAGCTCCGCGACGCCGTGTTCGACCTTCACCCGTACGTGCTCGACCAGGCCGGCCTGGCGGCCGCGCTCGAGGCCGTCACCGCCCGCACCGCCGAGCGCGCCGGCCTCGAATGGAGCGTGGACGTCGACCCCGCAGCCACGGGGGTTCACGACGAGCTGCTCTTCTCGATCACGCGCGAACTCGTGTCGAATGCGGCGCGCCACTCCGGCGGCGGGCGCGTGAGCGTCAGGCTGAGGCGGCGTCCCGCCGAGCTGGTGCTCGAGGTGCAGGACGACGGCCGCGGCGTCGACGCGACGCGCCTGCGCCGGGCACCACTCGAGGGCCACATCGGACTCGCGTCGGCGACGGAGCGCGTTGAAGCCCTGGACGGCGAGCTCGAGATCGCGAGTGAGGCCGGCCGCGGCACGCTGATGCGCGCCCGGATCCCGCTGCCGGCGGAGCACGAGCCTCAGCGGATAGAGTCCGCGCCCCTTGGACCTGAGGCTCGAGCAAGTGGTGGTGGAGACGGACCGCTGGCGGATAGAGGGCAACCTCACGCTGCCCGCTGAGGGCTTCCGCAGCCGCCTGTCCGACTACGTGAACCAGCGCGACCGCGAGTTCTTCTCGATCCGCGACGCCACCCTGATCGCGCTCGACCGTCCCAACGACGTGAAGCAGGCGCCGTTCGTGATGGTCGCCAGCCGGCACATCCGGCTGATCCTTCCGGTCGGCGGGGAAGAGGCATGATCCGCGCGCGGGGTGTGGCGCTCGGCGCCGGCCTCGCGCTCGTCGGAGCGGCCGTCTGGTGGCGGCGCAACCCGTCGGCGTGCCCGTACGGGCAGCGCTTCTGGGTCGAGGCGCCCCATCCCTTCATCACGCGGGCGCGTTTGGCCGAGGCGCTTGCGCCGCGGCCGGGGGAGCGGCTGCTCGAGGTGGGTCCGGGCACGGGCTACTACACGCTCGGAGTCGCGGAGGCGGTCGGCGCGGACGGGCGCCTCGACATCGTCGACGTGCAGCAGGAGATGCTCGACCACACCACGCGCGCGGCGCGCGAGGCCGGCTTGGGGAACCTGACACCGCATCTCTCGGACGCACGCTCGCTTCCCTTCGGCGACGGCGAGTTCGACGGTGCCTACCTCGTCACCGTGCTCGGGGAAGTGCCTGACCAGGATGCCGCGCTGCGCGAGCTGCGCAGGGTGCTCAAGCCGGGTGCGCGTCTGGTGGTCGGCGAGCTGTTCGGCGATCCGCACATGGTCACCGAGGGATCGCTGCGGCGCCGGGCCGAGGCCACCGATTTCCGCTACGAGCGCAGATTCGGTCCGGCCTTCGGCTACTTCGCCCGCTTGCTGGCCGTCTAGCCAGTTCTGGACGCGTCTGGACATTTGTTCGATCTTGGCTCGCAGGGCTAATCGCCCGAGCCCAGAAAGCGATGGCAGAACCATGCCCTCCGTTTGGTCCCGTCGTGGCTCGATCTGTGCCGTGGTGGCGATGGCGTTTGCGATAGCGCCCTCGCCCGCCGGCGTCCAGGCGCAGCCCGGGTGGAAGGCCGGCCAGGGAACACCCAACGGCCAGCACTCGCAGGACATCAAGAAGGGCTGGGGACAGGGCAACGGCAATCGCCCCGGACCCAAGCCCGGGAATCCCGGCAACGGGCAGGGCCAGCAGCCCCCCGCGGCCCAACCGCCCGTGCAGCAGCCGCCGCTGCCTGAACCGGCCGTGCAGCAGCCTCAGGTCCAGGAGCCTCAGGCCGTTCCGACTCCGGTCGCGCCCACCCCCGCGCAGGTGCCCCCGGGCCAGAGCAAGAGCAAGAGCAACAACGGCAACGGGAACGGGAACGGGAACGGCAACTCGGGCAACTCTGCAACCCCGACCGACTCCGGTGGCTCGCAGACGCCGAGCAACTCCGGCACGGGCAGCCAGCCGTCTCTCGACAACACGGGCTCACAGCAGCGGCCTTCCACGGACATCCCTTCGGCGCCCGCAGTCAGTGCGATCGAGCAGCCCGCCGCGCAACCGGCCACCCCCGCCCCCCAGGCGACCACCCCCGCTGCGAGCTCCACGCCTTCCGCGAAGCCGGGGACCGAGCAGCGTGGCAACGGCGCGCGCACCGGCCGCTCGCTGACGCGGACCGGTTCGCTCACGACTCTTCCGGCCTCCCCGGCCACCCTCCCCAGCATCATCCGCCCCGGTGTGCAGGTGCAGTCCACCGCGGCGGCGCCCGCGCCTTCGGCGAAGCATCCGGCTGCGGCGAACAAGCACTCCGCCACGCCGCGTAAGCGCCACGGCGCCTCCGTCGTCGAGCGCACCGTGCACGACATCGTGAAGGTCGTGCCCGAGCCGATGAAGTACCTGATCGGCACGCTCGCCGGCCTGCTGCTGATGGCGGCGTTCGGATGGGGCTTCGTCACGCTTCGCGCGCGCAGCCTGAGGCGCCAGCGCGCCGAGCTGCTCGGCGAGGTCGGCCTGCTGCAGGCCGCCCTGCTCCCCGAGGTTCCCGACCGACTCAGCGCGCTCTCGATGTCGGTGGCGTACCGGCCGGCCGACGGCCCGGGCGCCGGCGGCGATTTCTACGACGCCTTCCAGATGGAGAAGGGCCGCGTCGGGATCGTGATCGGCGACGTCGCCGGCCACGGCCGCGACGCGCTCGCCCGCACGGCACTGCTCAGGTACACGCTGCGGGCGTACCTCGAGACGGGTCTCGAGCCGCGCAAGGCGCTGCAAATCGCCGGGCGGATCCTCGAGGAGGACATGGACGCGGGCTTCGCCACCGCCGCCGTCGCGGTCTACGACCCCGTCGCCGGCACGCTCACCTACTCGTGCGCCGGCCACCCGCCGCCCATCCTGCTCGGCGAGGGCGCCCACGAGCCGATCACCGTGTCGTCGTCGCCCCCGCTCGGCGCGGGCGAGGCCACGGGCCTGCGCCAGACCACCGCGCCACTCGTGCCAGGCGCCATCGCATGCTTCTTCACCGACGGCCTCGCCGAGGCCCGGGTCGACGGCGACATGCTCGGCCGCGACCGGCTTGCCGGGATCATCGCGGCGCTGGGCGATCGCCCGGACGCCACCGCGCTCCTCGCCCAGCTGCGCTCGACCGGGCAGGTGCCGGACGACATGGCGGCCTGCATCATCTCCCCGCTGGCCGCCCGTTCGACCGACCGCCAGCCGACCGAGCGCACCGAGGAGATCGAGGTGCCGCCCTACGGTGGGCGCGCGCTGTTCAGGTTCCTCATGGCGTGCGGGCTTGACGAGCAGGAGGCCGGGGCGCAAACCCGCACGACGCTCGACGAGGTGGAGCGGCACGGGACCGCGATCGTCCGTGTCGAACTCGACGACGGCGAGGCGCAGGTCACGACCTCCCCGCCGGTGATCGAGCTGATCGAGGCGTACTCGCGCCGCCGGCTCGCAAGCTGAGCGCAGTCGTTACACGCGTAACCCACTCTTGACTCGCGCGCGCGGATCCTCCGCGCATGACCACAACCGACATGCGCGAGGCGGCGGAGCGCAAGATGCGCGAGCTGCTCGAAGACAACGACCTCACCGACGCCGAAGACGACTGACCACGGCACGCAACGTGGTCTCCACGTGCTTGGGGTCGAAGCGCACCTGCGCGTGCGTGAAGCGCAGGGGTACGAGCTCGGACGCGATGTGAGCCTGGCTGCGGACGGCGTCCTTGGTCTGCTGTGCGGCGGTGCGGTGGTAGCGCAGCCCGTCTGTCTCGACGACCAGGTCGAGCTCGGGCCAGAAGAAGTCCGCGCGGTAGCCGTTCACGAGCGCCTGGGTCTGCGGCATCGGTAGCCCGACTCGTCGGGCGATGGGCAGAAAGCGCCGCTCCAGCTCTGAGTCGGTGAGGGTGAAGGTGCGGCGGTCGAGGAGCTTGCGCAAGACCCTTACTCCGGGCCGTCGGCCAAGCCGATCGAGGCTCGTACGGAGCATTTCCGGACTGACAAGGTCGAGCTTGTCCGCTTCGTTCACAGCGGCTTCGACGACGGGAGCTGGGTGCGCCGCCGCGAGGTCGACAAGCGTGCAGATGGGCGTCGTCACCGGGATGCCGTGGTACTTCGTCACTTCGAAACGCGTGCGCCTGTGGACGGTGATGCCCGGGTGCTCGGGGCCGGCATTGCGCGGCACCGACACGTGGATCCGGCCGTGCTCCCTGCGTCTGATTCCAAGCAGCACCGCCGCACTGTCGTGGCTCAGCGCTGCGCCCGCCCCGCAGGCGAGCGCGGCGCCCATCCATGCGCCCGCTCGCTCCACTTCCGGTCGTCCAACCGCGTACACGCCCCGCCAGAGCGGATACAGAAGCCCACGAGAGATCCAGTATTGGACGGCATCCGAAGACAGTGCGAGACCGAGCAGCTGGGACCGAGCCACGACTCCGTGCTGCATTCGAGCCAGCGTCAAGACGCCCTGAAGCAACTTTGGCGGACTTGTAGGTGCCATAGCCCACACAAGTCCGCCAGAAACGGAATTCGCCCCCGGCGCGGCGGCCCGCGGGGCGCCCGCCCGGGCGTCGGCGCGCCGCTCAGCGGAGAGGGAGGGATTCGAACCCTCGAGACGGGTCAACCCCGCCCACGCGATTTCCAGTCGCGCTCCTTAAGCCACTCGGACACCTCTCCAGGCGCCCGTAAGCGTAGCTTCAGAGACCGAGGCCCTGCACGCCCTGCTCGTTCCACCCAAGATGGTGCGCAACCTCGTGCCGCAGCGTCCGCTCCACCTGCGCACGCAGCACCGCGCGGTCCCAGCCGAAGTCGCGCTCGAGCGTGTCCTGGTAGATCACGATCCGGTCCTCGTACGAGCCCCGCGCCACGGTGTCCCCGTAATAGCGGCCGTACGCGTGCACCTCGGCCCCGCGCTGCGACACGACCACGGGCGTGTGGTCCAGCAGCGCCTGGAACTCAGGCGGCAGCGTGTCGACCGCCTCCGCCACGAGCTGCTCGAATTCGGTCGCCGCGCGCGCCAGGGACGGCACACGCGCAAGTTCCTCGCTGCGCCGAACGACGCGCTCGAACTCGTCCTCGCTCATCCCGTCGCGGCCCATCAGCGCCACGGTGCCCCACGCCGTCAACAGCACTAGCGCGAGCGCTCCGGCGATGATCGCCATGAGTCCGCCCAGCCCCGAGAGCGACGGCGGGTTCACCAGCAGCAGCACGAGCCCGGTCACGAATGCAGCGATCGCGGCGGCTCGCAGGATGGGTCTCAGCTGCTCGAGCACAACACAAGCGTAGGCCCGGCGACCCCGGAGTTTCTGCGGGTTCGCCGGAGGGTAGGTCTGTTCGCGATGACCGGACTCCCTCTCATCCTCATTCTGCTGATCCTGATCGGCGCTCTCGTGGGCGCCGGGTCGGTGATCTTCACGCCCGTGTTCGCGATCCCGATCGGGCTCTTCCTCATCGCCTGCATCGGCATCTGGGAGGCGCTGAAGCGCCGCCGCAACTCCGTCCAGCAGATGGAGGCGCTGCGCGAAGAGGCGTCTTCCGACGTGGAGTTCACCGAGCGCGACCGGCAGACGCTCGCCTGACCCGCACGCACGCGGGGCCGTGAAGCCCGTCCACATCGGCTGCTCCGGGTGGAACTACGCCGACTGGCGCGAGCGGCTCTACCCGAAGGGGCTGCCCGCGAGCCGCTGGCTCGAGCGCTACGCGCAGGTGTTCGACACGGTCGAGATCAACTCGAGCTTCTACCGGCTGGTCCGGCCGAGCTCTGCCGAGAACTGGGTCCGCCAGACACCCGAGCACTTCATCTTCGCCGCGAAGGCGAGTCGCTACCTCACGCACGTGAAGCGCCTGAGGGAGATGGACGAGGGCGTGAAGCGCTTCTACGAAGGGATTCAGCCGCTCGTCGACTCGGGCAAGCTCGGCCCGGTCGTGTGGCAGTTCCCCGCGAACTTCCACCGCGACGACGAGCGGCTCGAGTACGCGCTCGGCAAGCTGCCCGCTGGGAAGCATTGCTTCGAATTCCGGCATGAGAGCTGGTTCGTGCCCGAGGTCTACGAGCTGCTGCGCGCCCACGGTGCGGCGCTCATCATCGGCGATCACCCCGAGCGTCCCTTCCAGTCATACGAGTTCACGACCGACTGGACGTTCGTGCGCTTCCATTACGGCCGGCGCGGCCGGAACGGGAACTACTCGAGGACGGAGATCGAGGAGTGGGCGGAGCGCTTCCGCGACTGGCGCAGGCGTGTGGAGGTGTTCGCGTACTTCAACAACGACTGGCGCGGCTACGCCGTCGAGAACGGCAAGCTGCTCCAGCGGATCCTCGGCGTGCGCTGAGCTGCGCGCTCAGCCGGCGTTGCCCGGCTCGCCCGTGGCCTGGCCTTCTTCCCCAGGCACCCCGGGGTTCTCCTCGGCCTCGTCGCGCGCGTCGTCCCCGTCGTCGTCCGGGACCATCTCGCCGGGGGCCTCCTCCGGAAGCTGGTCCGACTCCTCTTTGCGTTCCTGCTCCATGGAACTCACGTTACGCCTACGGACCTGCGGGCGCGGTGCCGGTCGGCTCGACAGCCTCCGCCGCGGCATCCTCCGGGTCCGCGGCGAAACGCCCGAGCCGGCGCATCATCCGGCGGGCGTTCTCGGTCTGCAGAACGAGCGCTCCCCGCGGAGTGACTTGAAGACGGAAGCCGTCGTCATCCTCCGGCAGGCGCTCGGCCTTGTCGGTCTGCCTCTCGTGTGAATCCATGCGGTCCTCTCCCCTGCATTGCGCGCAAGCGTGCTGCGCGCCATGGGCGCGTGCCTCGGTGTACCCCATTCGTGCATCGAAAAAACGATGGCGGCCGCTATTTGCGGGATCTCGTCCCCGAAATGGCGCAGAGGCGACTTGTCCCCGTCTCGGGGACCGGGCGGTAACAGCGGAGGACGCGAATAACCTCGCGCCCGTGAAGTGGAAGCTCGCCCTGCTCGCGCCGGCGTCGATGGTTGTGCTGGTCGCAAACTCTGCGGCTGGGCACCCCGTTCCGGGCGCGCCTCACTGCCCGATCTTCCCCGCGAGCAACCAGTGGAACCAGCGCGTGGACAAGCTTCCTCTCGTCGCGAACTCGCGCGCGATGGTGAACAGCATCGGCGCCGAGGCGCCGGTGCACGCCGACTTCGGCTCCGGCCTGTACGAGGGTGCCCCGATCGGCATTCCCTACAAGGTTGTGACGAAGCGGCAGAAGGGCGTGCGCGTCGGCTTCGATTACTCGGACGAGTCCGACCGTGGCCGCTACCCGATCCCGCGGAACGTCCCGATCGAGGGTGGCGCGAGGTCCGGCGGCGACCGCCACGTGATCGTGATCGACCGCGATCGCTGCCGCCTCTACGAGCTGTTCGCCGCCTATCCGCGACGCGGCGGCCGCTCGTGGCACGCCGGCTCGGGCGCTCGCTGGAGCCTGCGCTCGAACAGGCTGCGGCCGAGCGGCTGGACATCGGCCGACGCCGCCGGCCTGCCGATCTTCCCGGGCCTCGCCCGCTACGACGAGGTGCGCCGCGGCTCGATCGATCACGCGCTGCGCATCACGGTGCCGCGCTCGCGCCGCGCCTTCGTCTACCCCGCGCGCCACTTTGCGTCGAACCTGACCGATCCCGATCTCCCGGCGATGGGCCAGCGCGTCCGCCTGCGCGCGGACTTCTCGGAGATCGGCTTCCCGCGCCAGGCTCGCGTGGTGATCCGGGCGCTGAAGACCTACGGTGCGCTCGTCGCCGACAACGGCTCGCCGTGGTTCATCACGGGCGTACCGGCTCGCGGCTGGAACAACGACGATCTCCACTCGCTCGGGCGGGTGAAGGGGTCTGACTTCCAGGTGGTCGACACCGCGTCGCTTCCGCGACCGGGCGCCTAGGGCTGGGCGGCGCGCGCCTCGAAGCTGTGCGCCCACGCGCGGGAGACCGCGCGCTTACGACGCCGCCGCCACCACGGGCGCACGAGCTCTGCTCGCAGCGCGTGCACTTCCTGCCACGCCGCGCCGAGGTGCGCCTCGAGCCGGTCGTTCACGCCACGCGCGTCGGCCAGCTCGGTTGCGAGCTGGGTGCGTGCCTCACGCGCGGCGGCAAGCTCCGCCGCCTGCTCGCGCAGCTGCTCGAGCTCGACGCTCTGCTGTTCGAGGCGGCGCGCAGCCGTGGCGTGCGCGGTGCGCTCCTGCTCGAGCTCGGTCTCGAGCAGATCGGCTCGCGCCTGGACGCGTCCGAACTCGGAGGCCTGCCGCTCGAGCCTGTCGAACATGTCGGAGATCAGCGCAAGCTGAGCCTCGACGGTCAGCGGTTCCCTCTCGATCGCCTCCCGTGCGACTCGCTGCGCCTCTCCGGTCCTGACTGCGTGTACCTGAGGAACGCCGATGCGGAGAGGCTAGCGAGATTCGCAGGAAGTTGCGCAACCTGCGCGCAAAGAACCAGTGCAGTTTGGGCGCCGGCCGAAGACCCTGAAACCTGTTTGGGCCAAAGCGGCCAGTGGTTACTCTGCTCGATGTGTCCTCTCGCCGCATCCTGATCGCGGCCTCCGGGCTCGCCGGCGCCGCCCTCGTAGTCCTGGTGCTCGCGCTGACGGGCGCCTTCAGCGCCAGCGACAACGGCAACGGCAACGGCTCGAGCAACGTGGTCGTCGGCGGCACGGCGTTCGCGAAGGGCACCGTCAGCGGGGACCGCATCAACCAGATCTACGAGCGCTCGACGCCGTCGGTCGTATTCATCCAGTCGCAGATCAAGGGCACGCAGCAGAGCCCGTTCGGACCGGCCCAGGGCGGCGGCACCGCGAGCGGCACCGGCTTCGTCGTGGACGCGCAGGGCCATATCGCGACGAATGCCCACGTGATCGAGAACGCGAGCAAGGTGCAGGTCCAGTTCAAGGGCAACCAGCTCGTGAACGCGAAGGTGGTCGGCAGCGACCTTGCCACCGACCTCGCGGTGCTCGACGCGAAGGCCCCGAACGGAACGAAGGCGCTCTCGCTCGGCGACTCGGCCAACGTGAAGGTCGGCGATCCGGTGCTGGCGATCGGCAACCCGTTCGCGCTCGAGGACACCATCACCGCCGGCATCATCTCGGCGCTCCAGCGGCAGATAACCGCGCCGAACGGGCTCACGATCGACCACGTGATCCAGACCGACGCGGCCGTGAACCCCGGGAACTCCGGTGGGCCGTTGCTCGACTTCAACGGTCGCGTGGTCGGAATCAACTCGCAGATCGCGACCGGCAACTCGGGCGCTGAGGGCAACGTGGGCATCGCGTTCGCGATTCCCGTAAACACGGTCAAGCAGATCGTTCCCGAGCTCTTGCAGAACGGGAAGGTGAACCGCGGCTACCTCGGCGTCGGGACCGTGCCGGTCACACCGAGCATGGCGAGCGTCCTCGGACTCGGAACGTCCTCGGGCGCGTACATCGTCTCGATCCAGAAGGGCAGCCCCGCGGACAAGGCCGGCCTGCACGCCGGAGGCGGCGGCGCACAGGGTGCAATCGGCCCCGGCGGCGACGTGATCGTCGCGATCAGCGGCAAGAAGATCGCGTCGGCCGACGATGTCGCGAACGCCGTGGCCACGCGCAAGCCCGGCGACCAGGTGAGCGTCGACTACGTGCGCGGCAAGAGCCGGCACTCGGTCCAGGTCACGCTGGCGCAGCGGCCGGGATAGCGCCGCCTCGGTCGTTGCCCTCTGTGCCATCGTGCGGCGTTTCCCGCGCCCGGTCACGGGTAACCGAGCCGGCGATGGACCTCGGTCGGCTTCTGCTCCGCTTCACGATCGGCGGGACCTTCTTCGTCCACGGCACCCAGAAGCTGTTCGGCTGGTTCGGGGGCTACGGCCCGGACGGGACGGGGCAGTTCTTCGATTCGCTGGGGCTGCGGCCTGGCCGGCGCAACGCGATAGCCGCGGGGTCCACCGAGATCAGCTGCGGCGTTCTGATCGCGCTTGGCCTGGCCACGCCGCTGGCCGCCGCGGGCCTGTCGGCGGTGATGATCACGGCCCTCCGCACCGCGATCTGGAACGAGGGCTTCAAGCCAGCCACCGGCGAGCTCGAGACGATGCTGGCCGTGGGCGCATTGGCACTGACGGAGACGGGCCCGGGCGTGCCCTCGCTCGACTCCGCGCTTGGTATCGAGCGCAGCGGGCGCGGCTGGATGCTCGCGTCGCTTGGGGCCGGAGCGGCCGGCTCGGCGCTGAGCGTTTCAATGGGACGGAGGCAGGCCGCGGCGCCAAGCCCGGCCGCGCCAGCCGAGGCGCCGGCGACATCCGAGGCGCCGGCGTCCACGACGTAGAGATCACGTCGAGGGGGTTGCCGCGTAGCGGCAGCGGAGGGGGAGGGATTCGAACCCTCGGTGGACCTTACGGCCCACAACGGTTTTCGAGACCGCCCCGTTCAACCACTCCGGCACCCCTCCGAGGCGACGGCGAAGGCTAGCCGAAAGTCGCCTCAGCGCCTGTCCGCGAAGAAGTCGCGCAACAGCTCCGCCGACTCCTCCCAGAGCAGCCCGCCCATCGCCACCGGGCGATGGTTCAACCGCGGCTCTCCGAGGACGTCGAGCACGCTTCCGGCGGCGCCCGCCTTCGGATTGTCGGCGCCCCACACCACGCGTGGAACGCGCGCCAGCACGATCGCGCCGGCGCACATCGCGCAGGGCTCGAGCGTCACGTACATGGAGGTGTCGAGCAGCCGCCAGCTTCCGAGCTTCCCTGACGCCTCGCGGAGGGCGAGGATCTCCGCGTGCGCGGTCGGGTCCTGGCGGAGCTCGCGCTCGTTCGGCGACGCCGCGATCACCTCGTCCTCGTACGCGATGACGCAGCCCACCGGCAGGTCGCCGTGCTCGAGCGCGCGCTCCGCCTCGCGAAGCGCCAGCCTCATGAAGTACTCGTCGCGCGGGAAGAAAGCGCTCTCGACGCTCATTCGCCGGTTCCCGCCAGCAGGCGCCGGCCGCTCCAGCGCTCGGCCGCGCGCACGAGCGGGAACAGGCCCGCGCGCTGGGCCACCCGCAGCCCGGCCGACGCGAGCGACAGCGACGACGGCGGCCGTCCCCGGAACGCGCCTGCCGCGATCAGCTCCTGGTACCACCCGATCGTCGCGTGGAGCGTCCGGTCGAGTGAGCGCACGCCATAGCCGAGCTCTCTTTTCGCCTTGCGCGACGAGCAGCGCCAGTCGGCGCCCATGAGCGCGTACGCCTCGACCGCGATCGGCAGCGGCAGTCGCAGCGACTGCTGCAGGCGCGCGAGCGTCTCCATCTCGCGCGGCAGCAGGACGATCGGATAGCGCACACGTGACAGGTCGGCCACGCGCTCGATCAGCTCGCGCCACTCGAGGTTGTGACCACCCAGCACGTAGCGCTCGCCGGTCGCGCCGCGATCGGCCGCCGCGAGGTGACCGGCCGCCACGTCCTCCACGTCCACGAAGCTCGCCCCGCCTTCCATCACCGCAGGCAGGCGGCCCTGTAGGTAGTTGCCGATCACGCGGGTGGAGGTCTCACCTGGTTGAGAGCGGTCGACCGGCACCCCCAGCACATAGGCCGGCTCCACCACGACGACCTCGAGACCCAGCCGCGCGGCCGCCGCGAACGCCTCCGCCTCTCCCTCGTGCTTCGCGTCCGCGTAGGCAAGACCGGTGCCGCGGTAGACATGCTCCTCGTCGAGCAGCTCCCCAGCCTCGGCGGGACCGAGCGCGCCCACGCTCGAGGTGACGACCACCCGGCGCACCCCCTCGGCCGCGGCGGCTTCGAGCGCCACCCGCACCGACAGCGCGTTGATGTCGAACACCCGCTCGGCGGGCCGCGAGGCCACGTAGCCGGCGGTGTGGAAGAGCACGTCGGCGCCCTTCACCGCCCGGCGCATCGCCGCCCGGTCGAGCACGTCGGCGCGCACGGGCTCCACGTCCGCGTCCCCCAAGCGAGTGAGCCGCGTTTCGTCCCGATAAGTAACCCGTACCTCGTGACCGCGCTCGGCCAGCAGCCGTGCCACGTGGGCGCCCAGGAAGCCGGTGGCGCCGGTAACGCAGGATCGCTTCATTGAAGCGCTCCGTTTAGAGAGAATTTGAGAAACAACTTCGGTGTTGAAGGGTTCTTGCCGACATAGACTCTGCCGCAGCACCGTAATCGAATGCCCGCCCGCCGCCTCCTCCTGACGGCCGCCGCCACGGCGGCCTTTCTAATCGCAGCCTCGAGCCCGGCGGTTGCGTCCTCGTACGTACCGGGCCAGGTGATCGTGAAGTACCGCGGTGGTGTGGCCAAGTCCGCCCGCGCGGCGGTGCAGCGCCAGACCGGCGCCAGCTACGCCGGCAAGCTGCCCGGCGGGCCGCGCACGCTGAAGATCCGCGCCGGCAAGGGTGTCGGCGAGACGGTGCAGGCGCTCCGCCGCCACCCCAGCGTGGAGTACGCGGTGCCGAACTACGTAGCGCACGCCAGCTTCGTCCCGAACGACCCCGGCCAGACCGGCCAGCCCGGCGGCTGGCAGGCGCTCCAGTGGGACCTTGCCGGCCCAGCGAGCGTGAACGCGCCGGCGGCTTGGGACGAGGCGATCCGCGCCGGCGCGCCCGGGGGGCGCGGCGTCCTGGTGGCCGTTGTCGACACCGGCGCGGCGTACGAGAACTTCCGCCGCTTCAAGAAGTCGCCTGACCTCTACCGGCAGCGCTTCGTGCGCGGCTTCGACTTCGTGGACAACGACCGCCACCCCAACGACGAGAACGGCCACGGCACCCATGTGACCTCCACCATCGCCGAGGCCACCAACAACGGCTTTGGCCTCGTGGGGCTCGCCTACGGGGTGAAGATCATGCCGCTGCGCGTGCTGGACTCCGAGGGCGCAGGCGACGCCGCGGCGATCTCGCGCGCGATCCGCTACGCGGCGAACAACGGCGCCCAGGTGATCAACATGAGCCTGGAGTTCGATACGACGGTCACGGCATCCCAGATCCCCGAGATCGTGTCGGCCGCGCGCTACGCGCACCGCAAGGGCGTGACGATGGTGGCGGCCGCCGGCAACGAGGCGGACACCGCGGTCGCGTACCCGGCGCGCGCCGGCCAGATCATCTCGGTGGGCGCCACCACGCAGCATCTCTGCCAGGCCGACTACTCGAACGCCGGCCAGGGCCTCGACATCTCCGCGCCCGGTGGAGGCAACGACGCACCGAATATCGACAACCCTTCCGACCAGACGAACTGCCATCCGGGGGTCGACGCGCCGCCGATCTTCCAGATCACCTTCCGCCACGACGGCGGCTTCCGCAGCTTCGGCGTCCGCGGCTCGGAGTACGAGGGCACGTCGATGGCCAGCCCGCACGTGACTGCCGCCGCAGCCCTCCTGATCGCCACCAAGCGGCTCGGTGCTCACCCGTCGCCAGCCGCGATCCAGCAGCGTCTCCAGCAAACCGCGCACGACCTCGGACCGCCGGGCTACGACACCCGCTACGGCGCGGGCCTGCTCGACGTCGCCGCCGCGCTAGCGCCCTAGCAGTCCAAAATAGACGCCGAAAACCAAGCATGGCGAGGACGCAGGTCCCGACGTGTGCTTCAGCACACGAGGGGCCGAGGACAAAGCCAGGCGCCGGTTTGCAGGCGTCTAGGTCGTGCGGATGATGAGGACCGAGCAGGGAGCATGGTGGGAGACCTTGTTCGGCACGGAGCCGAGCAGGAAGCGCTTCGCGCCCGTCATGCCCTTGTTGCCGACCACGATCAGGCCCGCGTTCTGTTCCTCCGCAACGTCGAGGATCGCGTCGGCGGGGTCGCCCTCGCGCGCGAACGTCTGAACCTTCACGCCGTCCTCGGAGATCGATTCGCCCGCGGCCTCCAGCGTGGACTCCACGTCCTCGCGCGGGTTGATCGTCCACTGGAGGTCGTCCGGGGTGTCGCGGCGCTCGCTGCGCAGCCGGCCCTCGGGCACGGGCTCATATGCGCTGACCACGAGCAGATCGTCGCCCGTGCTCTTCGCGAGCTCGGTTGCCTGCCGCACGGCCTCCTTTGCAGTGTCGGAGCCGTCGGTGCCAACCACGATGGAGCCGAACATTCCTCTCCTTCCCCCAAGAGCGAGCTGAGACGGCGGCCATCATATGCGCAAACGCGCCCAGTCCGGGCACCGGCACACGTTGCGCGGCTACCCCACTTGGTCTAGCGCCGCCCGAGTGGCGGGGGTAGGATCGCCAAATGGCCGTCAGGACTCGCTGCCTCGGCGTCGATGACCACCCCGTGGTCCGGCAGGGTCTCGATCTCCTTTTCGGCGAGCTCGACGATCTCGACCTGGTCGGCACGGTGACGACGGGCGAGGAGGCGCTGGCTGCCGTGAAGCGGCTGAAGCCGCAGGTGGTTCTCGTCGACGTCCGTCTCCCCGGCATCGACGGCATCTCCACGCTGAAGCGCATCCACGAGGAGGCGCCGGAGGTGGCGCTTGTCGTGTTCTCGGCCTACGGCGACAAGCGGCTGCTGTCGGACGCCATCGCGGCCGGTGCCCGCGGCTACGTGATGAAGGGCTCGCCGCCGGAGGACCTGCTGCGCGCGATCCGGACGGTCGTGGGCGGCAAGGCGTTCGTGGACCCGTCGCTCTCCCCGGCGCTGCTGATGACCAACGCGGCGCAGGCCGAGCAGCCGCTGTCCGAGCGCGAGCGCGAGATCCTCCAGCTGCTCGCCGAGGGCTACCACACCGAGGAGATCGCGCGCCGGATCGGCCTCAGCGTGGAGACGGTCAAGTCCGACACCAAGCGCGTGATCGCGAAGCTGCAGGCCGACACGCGCACACACGCCGTCGCGATCGCGCTGCGCCAGTCGCTGATCGACTGAGCGCGCGAGCGGCTAGCCTCGGGCGCATGGACGGCCGCCCGCCGATGCCCCGCTCCTGGCTCGTGATGCAGGTGCTGATCGTGATCTTCGTGGTGATCGCCGCCGTGATCACCGTCGTGAAGCTCGCGTAGCCGGCGCCCCCGCGGGAGCGCCGGCCGCCGAGCGGGCGCCTAGGTGGTCTTGCGCTCGAGGTCCGCGACCTCGTCCGCCTTCGCGTCGGCGCGGTCCTGCGCGTTCGCGAGCTCGTCCTTCGCCTCGCCCTTCCGCTCTTCCTGGCGGCCCTCCCGGCGAAGCGACGCGTCGTCGGTCACGTCGCCCGCGGCCTTCTTGGCCCGGCCGGTGATCTTGTCGAGAATCCCCATGATCAACCTCCTTGGTCGGTCGCCTCTGACGTACCCCTCGGAAGACGGCCCAAACGCAACGGCGCCTCGACTGCGCAAGACTGCGGCCGCATGACGACCCTTCCATGCACCTTCGTGGACGTGTTCACGCACGTTCGGTTCGAGGGCAACGGGCTCGCGGTGGTGCACGACGCCGACCGCCTGGACGAGGCACTGATGCTCGCGTTCGCCCGCGAGACGCGGCTGTCGGAGACGACGTTCGTGCAGAGCGCGACCGACGACGGCGCGGACTACCGCAACCGCATATTCATGATGAGCGGCGAGGTGCCGTTCGCGGGGCATCCGTCGCTCGGCACGGCGGTCGCGGTCGCCCGCGCCCGCGGCGACGAGGCGGCGCGCTACGTGCAGCAGACGCACGCCGGCCTCCAGCCGATCGACGTTCGCAGGGAGGGCGACGTATGGATCGCGTCGATGCTCCAAGAGCCGCCCGAGTTCGGCGAGGAGCCGCCGGCCGAGGTGGTGCTTGCGGCGGTATCGCTCGACCCCGGCGCCGGGCACCCCGAGCTGCCGGCACAGGTGGTGGCTACAGGTGTGCCACAGCTGCTGCTGCCCGTCAACGGGCTCGACGCGCTCCAGCGCGCCGTGCCGCGCTACGAGTTCGTGGCCGCGCTGCTCGAGCCGATCGGCGCGCTGGTTCTGTACGCGTTCGCGATCGTCGACGACGGCCAGGTGCGCGCGCGGGCGTTCACCGCGACCGCAGAGATGGGCGAGGACCCAGCGACCGGCTCCGCTGCCGGCCCCGCGTGCGCTTACCTGAACGCCCGCCTCGGCTGGGACAGCGTGACGATCGAGCAGGGCGTCGAAATGGGTAGGCCGAGCAGGCTGAGCGCACGTGTCACCGAGGACAGAGTGGAGGTCTCGGGCGGTGTGGTGGCAGTGATCGACGGCACTGTGACGCTCTAGCGGTTGGCTGCGGTGTCCCAGGGCGCCGTCCGCAGTTGGCCGCAGCGGAGCAAATTTGTACGAAACGTCACACCGCGTCTTCCACAACCGGTAGAACCTGCCTCATGACGACGGAGCAGACCGCTGCCCCGCCCGCGGCCCCGGGCGCGGCGGCTGCCTCTGTGGACATCCGGCTCTCCGGTCTCAGGAAGACGTATGCCGGCGGCGTGACGGCCGTCGACGGCGTGAGCCTCGAGGTCCGCGAAGGCGAGTTCTTCACGATGCTCGGCCCCTCGGGCTCGGGCAAGACCACCTGCCTGCGCCTGATCGCGGGCTTCGAGCGCCCCGATTCCGGCACGGTGGAGCTGGCCGGGCAGGACGTGACCAACGTGCCGCCGGAAGAGCGCAACGTGAACACGGTGTTCCAGGACTACGCGCTCTTCCCTCACATGTCGGTCGCCGAGAACGTGGAGTACGGGCTGCGCGTGAAGGGCGTGGCAAAGGCCGAGCGCCGAGATCGCGCGCACGAGGCGCTCGCGATGGTGCGGCTCGAGGACTACGGCAAGCGCCGCCCCGGGCAGCTCTCGGGCGGGCAGCGCCAGCGAGTGGCGCTCGCACGCGCTCTCGTGAACCGGCCGCGCGTGCTGCTGCTCGACGAGCCGCTCGGCGCGCTCGACCTGAAGCTCCGCCAGCAGCTGCAGGTGGAGCTGAAGCGCATCCAGTCGGACGTCGGCATCACGTTCGTGTACGTCACGCATGACCAGGACGAGGCTCTGACGATGTCCGACCGCGTCGCGGTGATGGACCGCGGCCACGTTCTGCAGGTGGGGGCGCCTAACGAGGTCTACGACGAGCCACACTCGAGCTTCGTGGCCGGCTTCGTGGGCGTGTCGAACCTGCTGGAGCTGCCGGTCGAGAGCGCAGACGCGTCCGGTCTCGTGCTGCGCCTCGGCGACGGAGACCGCGTGGTTGCTCCCGCCCACAAGACCCTTGCCGGCGGACAGCGCGCGCTCGTGACGATCCGGCCCGAGCGCATCCTGCTGCTGGCCGCGGGCGAGCAGGCGGCGGCCGGCCTCGAGTGCGGGGTGTCCGGCGTGGTGCGGGAGAGCCTCTACGCGGGCCCCGCCACCCGCTTCGTGGTGGAGCTCGACGGCGGCGGCGAGCTGATGGTCGTGCGGCAGAACGCGCACACGAGTTTCGAAGATGCCGAGGCGCTGAAGGGAGCCTCGGTCACGCTGGTCTGGGGGCGTGAGTACACCCGGGTGATCGGGACTAACGAGGAGGGCTCGTAAATGAGGAAAGCGGTGCTGATGCTGGCAGTGGTCGCCGCCGTGGCGACCGGCTGCGGCGGCAGCGACAACAACAGCAGCGGTGGCGGAAGCGGCGGCAACAAGGCCGCGGCGACCGGCCCCGATCTCAGCAAGCCCGGTGAGGGCCGGCTCGACGTGGTGGCGTGGGAGGGCTACACGGACCCGTCGTTCGTGAAGCCGTTCCAGAAGCAGACAGGCTGCAAGGTGAACGCCGTGTACGCCGGCAGCTCGGACGAGATGTTCACGAAGTTCCGCTCCGGCGGCGGCGGCCAGTACGACCTGGTCACCCCCTCCGGCGACGCGTCGCTTCGGCTGATCCGCTCGGGCGCGGTGGCGCCGCTCGACATCTCGAAGCTCGACAACTACAACGACCTGGCGCCGCAGCTCAAGTCGCCGTCGTTCAACACGCAGAACGGCAAGCACTACGGCATGTCGTTCATGTGGGGCGCCAACGTGCTGATCTACAACAAGGACAAGGTGAAGCAGGCCCCGACGTCGTGGAACGTGCTGTACGACCCGGCGTACAAGGGCAAGATCACCGTGCCGGATAACCCAATCCAGATCGCGGACGTGGCCCTGCAGTACGAGGGCGCGCAGAACCCGTACGCGATCGACCAGTCGACGCTCGACAAGGCCAAGGCGAAGCTGCAGCAGCAGCGCCCGCTGGTGCGCAAGTACTGGGTGCTCGCCACCGACTTCGAGCAGCTGTTCAAGTCCGGTGACGCGGTCGTGGGCGCGGGCTGGCCGCTGATGACGCAGGACCTCAAGAAGGCCGGCATGAACGTCGGCGAGGTGCTGCCGAAGGAGGGCGTGACCGGCTGGTCGGACTCCTGGATGATCAGCAACAAGGCCAAGCACCCGATCTGCGCCTACAAGTGGATGAACTACGTGACCTCGCCGAAGGTGCAGGCGCAGGTGGCGGACGTGACGGGCTACAGCCCGCCGAACCTGAAGACCTGTGAGGTCGTCGGCTCGGCGCGCTGCAAGGACCTGCACATCCGCGACACGCACTACTACGACACGATCAAGTACTGGGAGACGCCGACGGCGCCGACCAACTACCGGCAGTGGACGGATACCTGGGCGCAAGTGAGAGGCTGAGCCTCAGAGCGCCGCGGCGGTTCGTGCCGCGGCGCCTGACGCGCTTCCTCTACGCGCATCCGCGCGGCCGGCTCGGGCTGTTGCTCGGGCCGGCCGTGCTGTGGTTGCTCGTCTTCTACCTGGTGGCGCTGTTCCTGCTGCTGCTCACGTCGCTGTGGCAGCAGGACGTGTTCACCGCCCAGCTCGTCCACAAGTGGACGTTGTCGAACTACACGAAGGTCTTCAGCGGCCAGGACGGACTCTGGCTGCGCGTGTTCGGGCGCACGATCCTGCTCGCGTCGATCGTCACCGTGATCGACGTCGCGCTGGCGATCCCGCTCGCGTGGTTCATGGCGCGCGTGGCGGCGCCGCGCTGGCGAACGCTGCTGTTCCTCGCGGTCGTCGTGCCGCTCTGGTCGAGCATCCTCGTGCGCATCTTCGCCTGGCGCACGATCCTCGGCGGGCAGGGCGTGCTGAACAACTTCCTGGTCGACGTCGGGATCCTCAACCATCCCTCGAGCACGTTCCTCTACAACGAGAAGGCGATCGCGCTCACCTGGGCCTACGTGTGGCTGCCGTTCATGGTGCTTCCCATCTTCACGGCACTCGAGAAGATCCCCGACTCCTTCATCGAGGCCTCACGCGATCTTGGCGCCAGCCCGTGGACCACGTTCAAGCGCGTCGTCTTCCCGCTCGCATTCCCCGGCGTGGTGGCGGGCTCGATCTTCGTCTTCTCGCTCACCATGGGCGACTTCGTCGCGCCCCAACTCGTAGGCGGTGGGTCGCAGGTGCTCGGGGGTGCGATCAAGGACCGCTTCGGCGTAGCCGCGGACTATCCCTTCGGCGCCGCGCTGGCGATGCTCACGCTCGTCACGCTCACGGTCTTCCTCACGATCACGCGCCGCACCGGCGCGATGGAGAACCTGTGACCGGCGCCCGCTCCAAGTGGATCTTCGGCGGCACGGCCGCGCTCGTGTTCCTGTTCCTCTACCTGCCGCTCGCGCTGATCGTGCTCTACGCGTTCAACAAGACGACGGTGAACGCGTGGCCCTTCCCCGGCTTCTCCACGCGCTGGTTCGAGAAGCTCTGGCACGACCCGGAGCCCAAGAACGCGGCTTGGCTCTCGGTGAAGATCGCCACGCTTTCGACGGTCTTCGCGCTCGTGCTCGGCACCGGCATGGCGTTCGCGTTCGCTCGCTTCCGCTTCTTCGGCAAGGAGACGGTGAACTTCGCGGTCACGCTCCCGATCATCCTGCCGGGCGTGATCACAGGTGTCGCGCTCGCTTCGTTCTTCCTGTTCACCGGCACCGACCTCTCGATCCGCACGGTCGTGATCGGCCACACCACGTTCTGCATCGTGCTGGTGTTCAACAACGTGCTGGCGCGATTGCGGCGACTGCCGCTCTCCTACTCCGAGGCCTCGCGCGACCTCGGCGCGAGCGGCTTCCAGACGTTCCGTCTCATCACCCTCCCATCGATCCGCACGGCGCTCGTTGCCGGCGCGCTGCTCTCGTTCGCACTCTCGTTCGACGAGATCGCGGTCACGTTCTTCCTCGCGGGTGCTGACACGACGACGCTGCCGCTTTGGATCCTCGGCGCGTTCCGCAACAGCCGCTCGCTGCCCGAGGTGAACGCGGTGGCCACGATCATCCTGCTGGTGTCGCTGCCGATGATCGCTGTGGCCGCCTACCTCATGCGCGACGAGGGCGCCGGCTCACGCATCGTCGAGAAGTAGCCGTTCCACCAAAAGCACGTCTAGCCACTCGCCGTCGAGCTTCGCGTGGCGCAGGTGCAGCCCGACGTCGCGGAAGCCGGCGCTCTTCACCAGCCTCGCGCTCGCCTCGTTGCCGGGGAAGAGCTTGCCGAGCAGCTTCCAGTAGCCGCGAGCCACGGCCGCATCCAGCAGCGCGTGGAGCAGCGCGCCCCCGATGCCGCGTCCGCGATGTGCCGCCGACACGTAGACGGAGCACTCCCCAACGCCGGCGTACGCGTCGCGCTCGCTGTACCTCGATACCCGCGCCCAGCCCACGACCTCGCCGTCGAGGTCGGCGACGAGCAGAGGCAGTCGCTCCTTCCCCAGCCAGCCGTCGATGTCGCGGGCTGTCCGAGGCCGCGTCTCGAACGTGGCCTCGCGCGTCGCAATCCCCGCGTTGTAGATCTCCGCGATCGCGACCGTGTCCGTCGTTGCGGCGGCTCGCACATGCACCCCCGGATTGTCGCCGCTTCAGCGGAGCCTGCGAATGGCCCGCGCGGCCACCGGCACGGCCGCTGCGGCGAGCAAAGCACTACACGGAGGCGCGCGGGTGCGCAAGCGACCGGTGGTCAAAATGCAACGCGCGCCGCACTACTTGCAGGCGTGCGTCCCTTGAAGGATGAAAAGGCGCCTATTTCGGGTATGGGCCTTTGCGACCCGAGCGACCCGAAGACAAGCACTAGGAGGGGACCGTCGAATGGCGGAAGTGAATGCCCGAGACGCGAAGTTGATCCAGTACCTCAACGAGGCCTACGGGAAAGAGAAGCAACTCGAGACGGCGCTTCAGGCGCACATCGCGATGACGACGCGCCCGCCGTACAAGAAG
Source organism: Thermoleophilaceae bacterium (assembly GCA_045805385.1). GTDB lineage: Bacteria > Actinomycetota > Thermoleophilia > Solirubrobacterales > Thermoleophilaceae > JADGHQ01. The sequence continues at coordinate 8,184 of JBJMLG010000229.1, read as the reverse complement.
CGCCTCCAAGAACACCTGAAGGAGACGAAGGGCCACGCGCGCGAGCTGCAGCGGCGCATCAAGGCTCTCGGCGGCAAGGCCGACGCCGGCCCAGAAGTGCCGGGTCCGGAAGTGGCCGAGCGCGCGGCCGCGGCAGTGCAGAACGTGGCGAACCGCGCGGCCGCTCTCGCACAGGGTCCGCTGCACGCGGTGCGCGGCACGAGCGAGCCGGAGAAGATGCTGAAGAACGCTCGCGACGAGTACATGCACGAGGCCCACGAGATCGCGCAGTACACGTCGATCGAGACGCTCGCAACGGCGGTCGGCGACCGCGAGACCGCGCAGCTCGCGAAGCAGATCAAGCGCGACGAGGAGAGGATGGCGAAGTTCCTCGAGCGGCTGATCCCGCAGCTCACGAAGGCGGTCGCAACCGCGGAGATCCCGGCAGCCGAGCGCCGCACGGCATCGAGCAGCCGTCGTCGGTCCGCCAGCTCGCGCAGCAGGTCGACCGCGTCGAGCCGCTCCACGTCGGCGCGCTCACGTTCGGGCTCGGGCACTCGCTCGAGGTCTGGCTCGAGCAGCCGGTCGTCCGCGAGCCGCTCCGGCTCAAGCCGGTCGAGCTCGGGTCGCTCGTCGCCGAGCCGCTCCGGTTCCTCGTCGAGCCGCTCCACGTCGGCGCGCTCGGGGTCGAGCCGTTCCGGCTCGAGCCGCTCGTCGGGCAGCGGTTCTGGCTCGTCCCGCTCGTCGGGCAGCCGATCGTCCTCCAACGGGCGCTCCTCGTCGAGCTCGCGCTCGCGCAGCGGAAGCCGCAGCTAGCCGACAGTCGTTGCTCGGCGTGTCGTGGGCCTCAGGGCCGCGACACGCCGAGTGCCGCTACCACCACTCGGCGTTCGGGTCCGAGTTCCAGGTCTCGGATCCGGGCACTGGGCGCACCTCGGCGCGCAGGCCGCGAACAGCCTCGTCGACTGAGTCGTCGTGCGGCACGGTCCAGCCGACGCCGGTGAGCTTGATCACCTTCTTGATCGGAGAGTCAGCGGGAACCACGATGCGGAGCTGTTGACGCCGCCGCGTGAGCCGTCCGCCGAGCCGGAACAGGAGATGCACGCCGGCGCTGTCGATGTAGCTCGTGTGCGTCAGGTCGAGGACGATCCCGAGCGTGTCGGAAGTGGCCGCCGCCTCGAGTGCCGCACCGAGCTCAGCGGCGTTCGAGATGTCGATCTCCCCTTCCAGGTGCACGACGAGTGCGTCCTGCACGCGCTCGACGTCGAGCTGCGCGAGCGGCCTCACGCCGTCACCCTCGTCTTGAGCGCACGGCGCAGCCGCACGGTGGTGCCCTGCGGCCCCGGCGTGACCTTCGCGGAGTCGGTGAGGCGCCTCATCAGCTCGAGCCCGCGGCCGCGGTCGCTCTTGCGAGGCGCGCGCCAGTAGCCGAAGTCGCGGATCACGATCTCCACGTCGCCGTTCTCGCATGCCGCCTCGAGAACGAACACGGACTCGCCGCCGGGGTACGCGTGCTCGACCACGTTCATGCAGGCTTCGCCGCACGCCACGGTGAGCTCGTAGATCGTCTGACGCTCCGCTCCGTGTGCGTTGAGCCAGCGCTCGAGCGTGCGGCGCACTGTCACCATCGACTCGGGCTCCGCCGGCAGGCGAAGCTCGAACTTGTCGCTCGGCACTGGATCCAGCCGCGCCGTGAGCACGGCCACATCGTCACCGGCGATGCCGTCTGTGGGAACGGTCTCGAGCACGTGGTCGCAGAGAGCGTCCGGGTCCTCCGGTCCGCCTGCGACGGCGTGGCTGAGCCGGTCCATGCCATCTTCGACCGACATACCTCGCTCCTCCACGAGCCCGTCCGTGTAGAGCACGAGCGTCGAGCCGGGCTCTATAGCCACGACGCTCTCCCTGTAGGCGCCGAACGGCAGGACGCCGAGCGGCACGAATTCTCCGGTTGCAAGAAATGAGGTGGTCCCGTCGGGCCCGCGCACGAGCGGCGGCAGGTGTCCAGCGGTGGAGTAGGTGAGGGTGGACGTGCGCGGGTCGACGAGCACGTACAGGAGCGTCGCGATCTGCCCCTCGTCCCAGTGCCCGACCACGCGGTTCAGGCGCTCCACCACGTCGGCGGGCTCGCCGCCCTCGAGCGCGTATGCGCGCAGCGCGTTCCGCAGCTGCCCCATCAGCGAGGCGGCCTCGATGCCGCGCCCCACGACGTCGCCGATCGCGAGGCCGATGCGGCCGTCGAGGTACTCGACCACGTCGAAGAGATCCCCGCCCACGGCGGCGCCCGCAGCGCCCGGCTGGTAACGCGTCGCGACGGTGAGCCCCGGGATCTCGGGAATGCGGCTCGGCAGCAGGCTGCGCTGGAGGGTCTCGGCGATCCGGTGCGCCTGCTCGTTCAGCTGGGCGCGGTCAATCGCGACGGCGACGCGGTCCGCGGCAAGCTGGAGCAGCCGCGAGTCGTCGTCGCTGAACCCCGCGTCGTCGCTGCTCGCAACCTGAAGCACGCCGATCACGGTGCCGCCGCGCACCAGCAGCGGAACGCCGAGCAGCGAGCTCACGTCGGACTGGGGCACCAGCGGGCTTGCCTCGCTCGCGTCCTCCATGTCACGCATGAACACCGGGCGCTTCTCGGCGGCCACGCGCCCCGCGAGCCCCTCGCCGAGCGGCACGCGCTTGCGCTTCAGCTGCTCGGAGTCACGACCGTGGGCCGCACGCACTCGCAGCGCGCCCGTGTCGCCGTCGTTGAGGAGGATCGCCGCGCGCTCGACGTCCAGCACCTTGGTGATGCGACCGAGCAGCTCGGAGAGAAGGTCGTCGAACGGGAGGTGAGCGAGTGCCGCGTCGGACACGGCCTCGAGGCCCTGCACCCGCCGCACCGCCTCCTCGGCGCGCTCGAGCGCGTCGCGCTCGAGGTCGTGCATCTCGAGCCGCTGCGAGCGCACGCGGGAAATCAGGGCAAGCAGGACGAAGCCGACGGCCACCCAGAGCACCGCGTTCGTGACCGTGTCGATGAGCGTGCGCGAGTCGTGGCCGGCGTAGAGCAGCGGCATGAATCCGGCCGCCACGACGGCACCGATGAACGGAATGCCGCGCCGCGGCGGGTGCACGCCCACGCCCGCCCCGAGCCACAGCACGAACAGTGCCCGGTACGCCGAGTCGCCGCCGGCGAGCCACTCGAGCGCCGCCACCTGGGTCACGCCGGCGTAGGTGGCGATGAGCAGGCCGTCGAAGCCGGGCTCGTCGCTGTCGCCGAGCACCCAGCGCGCGCCGAGGAAGCACGCGCCCACGACCGCCGGGCCGGCGAGCCAGCCGGCGGCGCCGATGGGGCTCTCGATGGGCGGCTCGACGAGCAGGAGCCCGAGCGCGATCGCTCCCGACACGGCCCAGAGCACGCCGACGAACTTCCTGGCGGTCATCAGGTCCGCGCCGTCATAGGCTTGCTCGCTGCGCCGCAACAGGTCGCGCATCGCTCCGAAACTGGGCAGGGACAATTTGCGCGCCGACATCCGGTCCTATCGGCCCGCGCGCGTGCGCGCATGACAGCCGGGAAGACCCGCCCAGCTATTCGTCCAGTCGGCGAAGCTGGCGCTAATGCACTCGGCCGAGCCGCTCCAGCAGCTCGGACGTCGCGACGCCGTGGGCTCGCAGCACCTGTTCGAACAGCGGGCCGTACAGCTGGATCAGAGCCGACAGCAGGTCCGCCGTGGCGACGATCTCGTCGCCGCGATCGCCAGCGATCCGCGACGCCTCGGCGTAGACCGCGTCCACGCGGACTCCCTCTGAGTCGTCCTCGTCCGCGCCGAGCTCCGACAGTGGCCGCTCGCCGGCGCCGAGCGCCTGCAGCGCCGTGCCGACCTCGCCGTGCATCCGCAGGATGCGGATCCAGTGCTCGACTTCCGCGGACGGCGATTCGGCGAAGGGCAACGCGGTCTCGGCCAGCGCTATGGCGACGGCCGCGTCCTCGGAGGGTGGTAGTTGACGAGTCCTAGCGGGCATGTCAGTTGTCCTTCCCGGAGACGCGCCACCGGATGCGCGCGTTGGACGCATGTACGACCGGGGGCATCGTGTCCAGCCCTCATCCTTGCAGCCCGCGGCCGGGTGGGTCCTGCTCGAGCGGCGTGATGTGCCGCGCGACCGCCTGCCAGCGCCCCGCGCGCCGGACCAGCACGTCACTCATCAGGTACGACGTGGTGCGATCCTCTCCTCCCATCTCGCCGCGCTGCCGGTAGTGCGACCGCACGAGTGCCGTGTCGCCGTACAGGCGCACATCCAGGTCGGCGAACTCGAACGAGTTGATCGCGTAGGAGTCGCGCGTCACGTCGAGCCACTCCCCGCGCGAGCGCACCTCCACCCCGGGGCGCCCGGTCGTAAGCGTGAACTCGTGCCCGAGAAGCCGCTCGAGGAACTCCATGTCGCGGGTGCGCGTTGCCTCGAGCCATGCGTGCTCGAGGTCCACGAGCTCCCGCGCCGCGGCGTCGTCGCCCACGCCGGAAGTATCCCTTCGAACGGGGACGGCAGTCACGGCGCCGACGGGGCGCTCGACGCGCGCGCTCGCAGGCGCGATGATGCGCTTCCGGCGATGAGGATGCGAGTGATCACCGGCATCCCGTGGCAGCCGCTGCACCCGGCACGGACGGCGGAGCGGTGAGCGCTGGCGTCGCACGGCAGGCGGTGCTGGGGGTGCTCGGGCGCCTGCGCCGCGGACGCGTGGAGATCGTAGAGCGCGGCCGCCGGCTCGAGTTCGGCGACGGCGACGGCCCGGCCGCGACCGTGACCGTTCGCTCGCCCGCGTTCTACCGGCAGGCACTGCGGGGCAGCGTCGGACTGGGCGACTCGTATGCCCGCGGGCTCTGGGACTGCGACGACCTCGTCGCACTGGTGCGCGTGCTCGCCCGCAACATGGACGCGATCGACCGGGTGCGCCGGCGCGTGGCGCCGGCGCTGCTGCCGGTGCAGCGCCTCGCCTCGCGCGCGTGGCTGCCCACACCGGCCCGCAGCCGCCGCCAGATCGCCGCCCACTACGACCTCGGCAACGACTTCTTCGAGCTCTTCCTCGACGAGACCATGACCTACTCGTGCGCCGTGTTCGACTCGCCCGGGACCGACCTCGCCGACGCTTCGCGCGCGAAGCTCGAACGCGTGTGCGCGAAGCTCGACGTGCAGCCGGGCGACCACGTGCTCGAGATCGGCACGGGCTGGGGCAGCTTCGCGCTGCACGCGGCCACCACACGCGGCTGCCGCGTGACCAGCACCACGCTGTCGAAGGAGCAGCACGAATACGCGCGCGGGCGCATCGAGGACGCGGGGCTGAGCGACCGCGTGAAGCTCCTGCTCGACGACTATCGCCACCTCGAGGGGCGCTACGACAAGCTCGTCTCGATCGAGATGATCGAGGCGGTCGGCTGGCAGAACTTCGGCACCTTCTTCCGCCGCTGCTCGGATCTGCTGAGGTCGACCGGCGCGATGGCGCTTCAGGCGATCACGATCGACGACCGCGCCTACGACCTCGAGAAGGCCACGCGCTCGTTCATCAAATCGCGCATCTTCCCCGGCGGGGCGCTGCCGTCGCTCGAGGTGATGACGCGGCAGGTTGCGCGCCGCACCGACATGCGCGCCGTGCATCTGGAGGACATCACGCCCCACTACCCGCCCACCCTCGCCGCCTGGCGGCGGCGGCTGCTCGACAACGCCGGGCGGGTCGTCGCCCGCGGCTACCCGGAGCGGCTCGTGCGCCAGTTCGAGCTGTACTTCGCCTACTGCGAGGCAGGTTTCCGCGAGCGGCGGATCGGAGACGTGCAGATGGTCCTGGCGAAGCCCGGCTTCAGGGGTGAGCAGGCCGTGCTCGAGGGCGCGCGCGAAGCCGTGATCGCGGGGTGAGGCTCACCGCCGCGTTCGCGGAGGCGGGTGTGATCGCCGGCGCGGCGCTGGCCGGCGCCTCCGCGCGGGGCTAGGCGGCGCGGGCGAGCGCGGCCGGCTGGGCGCGCTCGAGCACGCGCATCGGCAGCGCGTCGATCGGACTCAGGGTCGGCATCTGCCGGATGCGCATGCGGTAGCCGGGCTGCAGCTCGAGGCGGCAGCGCTGAAGGATCATCGTCGCGATCGTCTTGATCTCGAGCTGCCCGAAGCGCATGCCGATGCAGGTGCGCGAGCCGCCCCCGAAGGGCACGTACGCGCCCTTGGGGAGCTTCGCCTTCTCCTCCGGCGCGAAGCGCTCGGGCACGAACGCCTCCGGGTCGGGATACACGTCCGGAAGGTGGTGACTCACCCACGACGAGTAGTTCACGTACGTCTCGCCGGGCACACGCACGCCGCACAGCTCGAACGGTTCGACCGCCAAACGCGGCCCCACCCAGGCGGGCGGGTACAGCCGGAGCGTCTCGTCGACCGCCATCTCGAGCTCGGGCAGCGCCTCGCCGCCCATGAGCTCCGCCGCGCTCGCCATGCGCCCGCCGAGCACGCGGTCCTGCTCCTCGATCAGGCGCGCCAGCGCCTGTGGATGCCGCGCGAGCTCGTAGAAGAGGAACGTGACGGTCGAGGTGGTGGTGTCGTGCCCGGCGAACAGCAGCGTCATCACCTGGTCGCGAACGGCCCTGTCGGAGAGCGTGTTGCCGTCCTCGTCGCTCGCCTCCAGCAGCAGCGAGAGGATGTCGTCGCTGGTCTCCCCACTCGCGCGGCGCCGTGAGATCTCTCCGAAGATGAGCCGGTCGAGCCGCTCGCGCGCCCTGATCATCCGGGCCCAGGGCGTGCGCGGCCCGCGCAGGATCTGGATCGCGTAGTCACTCGCGTAGTAGGAGAGCGCCTCCTCGAACTCCGCGGCCTCGTCGAACCCGTGCGACTTGTCGTCGGGGTTGAAGCCGAACAGCGAGCGCATGGCGATCCTCATCGCGAGGGCGCGCGTCCAGTGGTAGAGGTCGAGCCGCTGACCCGGCGCCCAACCGCCGAGCGCGCGCTCGGTCTCGTCCACCATCGCGCCCGCCGCCGCGGCGATTCGCTCGCGATGGAACACGGGCAGCATGATCCGGCGGGAGCGGCGGTGGTAGTCGCCGTCGATCGTGAGCAGGCCGTCGCCGAGCAGCGGGATGAGGTCGCCGAAGCTGCCCTCGCGCCAGAGGAAGTTCTGCGCGTGCGACACGGTCATGTAGTGGTTGGCCTCGGGCCCGATTAGGAACACGACCGGTTCGTGGAGCAGCCGCATCGAGAAGACCGGGCCGTAGCGCTCGTAGAACTCCAGCAGCAGCCTCAGCGGGTCCGTGCGCATGCGACGGGTACGCGCGATGCTGAAGCTCAGCTCCCCCGGCGGCAGCGGCTCGGTGCGTCGCCGCTCCTTCTCGATGTCCATCCGCAGGCGCTTGAGCGGGTTCATCGAGATCTGAGGGGGCGGAGCGAGCGCGATTTCGCAAGCGTATCCGCCCTTGGCTGGCTGGCCGACATGAGGCGGCGCGCGCTGGCGGTGGCGCGCGGTCGGGTGCATAGTGGCCTGCGATGGGCTCGCGCCGTCTCCCCCTTCTGGGGTGCGTCCTCGCACTCCTCGTAGTCGTGCCGGCGGCGCGCGCTGACCCGCCCCCGTCCGCGGCGGACTACTACCTCGACGCCGACCTCGGCAGCGACTCGAACGACTGCCTCGGTCCCGACGGCGACCCGAGCCACGCGCCCTGCGCGACGATCGACCACATCCAGCAGTTGGATCCCTCAGGCGTGGTGACGATCCACCTGGCAACGGGCGAATACGGCGCGCCGCCAGACGGTCCGGCCAAGTTCATGTACATCGTCGGCGACACCGACGCCACGATCACGTCCGGCCTCAGCTTCGCGCACGGCGCCTCGCTGTCGAACCTGACCGTGAGGGGCGCGAACGACCCGGACGCCCCTGGACCCGGTCTCGAGCTCGGCAACAGCGACCTCAGCCCTGCCGACTACGTGCTCGACGGCGTGGCGGTGCTCGCCGGCAATACCGCGTCCCCGGGGGTCGGCAGTGCGAACGCGCTCGATCTGAGCGGCGCCACGAACCTCACCGCCACAAACAGCTCGTTCGCCGCGGGCGATTCCGGTTGGGTCCTCCACAGCACCAGCGCCGACGCGTCACTCCACATCGACGGAAGCTCGCTGCAGGTTGGCTCCGGCGGGCGCGGGCTTCAGCTCGACGGCGGCGGGCATGCGTCGCTCTCGGACACGACGATCGACGGCGCCGACGCCAACTACGGCATCGTG
>JBJMLG010000228.1:0-38174 GCA_045805385.1 Thermoleophilaceae bacterium | reverse complement strand
GATCGCGATCGCCGTCTTGCCGGTCTGGCGGTCGCCGATGATCAGCTCGCGCTGGCCGCGGCCGATCGGGATCATCGAGTCGACGGCCTTGAGGCCGGTGAGCATTGGCTCGGTAACAGGCTGGCGCTGCACCACGCCGGGCGCCTTCCACTCGGCCGGGCGCGTCTCCTCGGTGCGCACGTCGCCCTTGCCGTCGAGCGGGTTGCCGAGCGGGTCCACGATGCGCCCGAGCAGGCCCTCGCCGACCGGGATGTCGAGCAGGCGGCCGGTGCGCTTCACCGTGTCGCCCTCCTCGATCTTCTCCCACTCGCCGAACAGCACCGCGCCGACGTTGTCGGACTCGAGGTTGAGGGCGAGGCCGGTGACCCCGTGCGGCAGCTCGAGCAGCTCGAGCGACTCGCAGTTGTCGAGGCCGTGGATGCGGGCGATGCCGTCGGCGATCGAGAGCACCGTGCCGACCTCGGACAGATCCGCCTCGGCCTCGTCGAGCCCCTCGATGCGGGACTTGAGGATGCTGGTGATCTCGTCGGGCTTGATCTGCATTGCTGGCAAAGTCTCCTTCTAGGCGGCGGTCGCCACTTGCTTTCTGAGTCTTTCGAGGCGGTTCTTGATGCTGGCGTCGAGAACCATGTTCCCGACCTTCAGGACAAGCCCGCCGATGAGGTTGTCGTCGACCTTCTCCGACATCTCGATCCGCCGGCCGGTCTGCTCTTCGATGCGCTTTCCTATCGCTTCGACTGTAGATGGGTCGAGCTTCACGGCGGACGTGACCTCCACCTCGAGGAGCTTGTTCTCCTCGGCCCACAGATCGTCGAACGCGCGCCGGATCCGGAACAGGACCGGCAGCCGGTGCTTCTCCGCGAGCAGCTCGAGGAAGCGCACGAGATGCTCGTCGCCGCCGTCGATGATCCGGTCGATCCCCTGCTTCTTCTCCTCCGACGAGAAGTACGGCGAGAAGAAGAAGATCTGCAGGTCGCGGTTCTTCGAGAGCGCGTCGGCGATCTCGCCGAGCTGGTCGTGGATCGTGTCGAGGCTGTCGTGCTCCATCGCAACCTGGAACAGCGAGCGCGCGTAGACCTGGGCGATCTCTTCCATCAGCTACCCCGCGTGGCCTCTCCTGCGAGCGCCTCGAAGTCGAGCTCGGCGAGCGCCTCGTCGATCAGCCGCTTCTGGTCCTCGGCGTCGAGCGACTTGCGCGCGACCTTCTCCGTTGCGAGCACGGTGAGGCCGGCGACCTCCTTGCGGATCTCGTCGAGAGCACGGCGAGTCTCGGCCTCGATGTCGCGGCGGGTCTGCTCCATGAGCTCCTCGCGCGTCTGGCGCGCCTCCACCTTCGACTCCTCCTCGAGCCGTTCGGCGGCCGTGCGCGCACGGTGCACGATGTCCTCGGCCTGCTCGCGGGCCTCGCGAAGGCGCGCGCGGTATTCCTCGAGCAGCTGGTCGGCCTCCCGGCGCGTGCGCTCGGCGGCGTCGATCGACTCCTCGATCGCGCGCCGGCGCTTGTCGAGTGCCGCGGCGATCCGCGGGAACGCGAGCCGCCGGAGGATGTAGAGCGCCACGAAGAACGTGAGCAGCGTCCAGATCATCAGCCCGACGCCGGGCTGGACCAGGAAGTTGCCGCCCGAGTCGCTCGAGGAGCTCGTCGTCGTGGTCGCGGCGATTAGGTTGACGATCGACATCGCTTAGCCGAGGAAGAACGCGATCAGGCCGAAGATGAAGGCGTAGAACACGATCGCCTCGGTCAGGGCGAAGCCCAGCCACTGGATCGACGTGATCTCGTCGCGCATCTCGGGCTGGCGGGTGACCGACTCGATCACCTTGCCGAAGATGAAGCCGACGCCGATGCCCGGGCCGATGGTGCCAAGGCCCGCGCCGATGCCAAGCGCGATTGCCTTGCCGGCCTTCCGCCCGTACTCCTGCGGATTGGCCGCCTGAGCGAGGGTGACGATGGTATGCCAGAGCACTGAAGGTCCTCCTGTTGGGTCAAACGGCGCGCTAGTGCGCCTCGGATGTCGCGCCGCCCAGGTAGATGGCGGCGAGGATGGCGAAGATGAATGCCTGCAGGCTCGCGATCAGGACCACCTCGAAGAGGAAGAACACGACCGCGACGGGCACGGTGATGATGTTCAGGGCGGCGAAGCCCAGCAGGATGCCGAGGCCGCCCGCCATGAACAGGATCAGCAGGTGGCCCGCCAGCAGGTTGGCGAAGAGTCGTACGGACAGCGAGATGAGGCGCACGAAGTGCGAGATCACCTCGATGACGAAGATCGGGGCGCGGGCCGGACCCTCCACTCCCGCGGGAATCCAGGACTTGAAGTAGCCGATGAAGCCCTTCGCGCGAATGCCCTCGACGTGGTAGGCGATCCACACGAACAGCGTCAGCGCGAGCGGCACGGCAATGTTCGCCGTCGCCGCGTAGAGAGCGAAGCTCGGGATCGCGAGCCCGCCGATGTGGAACGGCTCCGCGCTGTTCGTTGGCAGCGGGATGTAGCCGATGATGTTCGAGAACCAGATGAACAGGAACAGCGCGCCGATGACCGGGAACCACTTCAAGGCCATCTGGGTGTTCATGTTGTTGCGCGTGATCTGGTTGAAGGTGAGGTCGTAAGCGGCCTCAACCGCCGTCTGCACGCGGTTCGGCCGCTCCTGCATGCGGCGCGCGACGTAGACCATCGTCCAGATCGTGAGCGCTGTCGCGATCCAGAGATAGAGCACCGCCTTCGTGATGCTCAGGTCGAGCGGCCCGATCTGGATCGGGATCCACTTGTCGAGCTTGAACTCGTCCTGCGGGTGGAAGTTCTCGTTGATCGTGATCGCGAACGACGAGGCGGGCGCGATCAGCATGAGCGCGAGCGGCGCCGTTGCGGCTGCCAGGCGGGCGCGGAGGGACATTACGGGCGGCTCCCGTTCTTCTCGAAAGGACGCAAGATCATGGTCACGGTGAACTGGACCGTGAAGACGGCGAGGAAGAGTACGGCCGCGGCCAGTCCGGCGTCGTCCCCAACCGCGATCCCCACTCCGAAGATGGTGAGCGCCACGAGCCAGCCGCGCCCGATCATGCCGCCTGCCGTGAGGCCCACCATGGTGCGCGGGTCGTCGCTCGCGGTGGCGCGGCGCTCCGTGTAGGTCTTTATCGCGCGCTGGACGATCCAGACGCCCGCTCCGGCGGCGTAGCCGGCCATCGGCAGGTCGGCTGCGAGGAACAGCGGCAGCGCCAGCACCAGGACGACCAGGTCGAGGTTGCGCAGGATCTGTAGGGCGCGCGATTCGTGCGCGCCGCCGTTGTCAGAGGTCCCTAAAGCGTGTGTAGACAATGCCGAAGCCTGCGACGATCCCCAGAAAGCCCCCCACGCCCGCCAGCACGCCAGGCGCACCGACGAGCGCCCCGATCCCGTACCCGATCGCTGCGAAAAGTACGATCGATACGACGATCAGCATCCCGGCGGACGCGGCGGCGGCTGGTGATCGATCGCTCAAGTCGGAACTCTTCTTTGCGCATGGGTCAGCGAAGCGCCAGGGCCGCAGGAGGGGCGGCGGTGCTGCTTTAGGGCGGCTCCCGGCGTGATTTGAGGGTACATCACCGCGGACTTTGTAACAACTTTGTGACAGTTGCGCGTTGCCGTCCTGGACACCGGCGCCGGCGCAGGGCTGGCGGCCCCCGAGGTGGGAGGCGGGCCGCCCGGGAGGCGGACTGGAGGGCAAGCCCGCCTCCCGCGGGCGGTCCGGCGGGGCTGGTACTCGAGCAACTGATTGCTCGCCGCGATACCTAGGACGGCCGCGGCTCCCGTCAAGGAGCGCTCACTGCGACGGGCGCTGGTCGTCGATGACGGCGTCCACCTTCTGGGCGAGGCGCAGTTCAGCCTCGGTGAGACCTGCTCGGTTCGGATTGCGGATGGACACGCGCACCTGACCCGCGGAGATCCGCATCTCGGGGTGGCGGCCATAGTCCACCGCCTCGGCCGCGAGCCGGTCGATGAACTCCATTCCGTCCTCGAACGAACGGAACGCGAGGTCGCGGAAGAGCGTGTCGCCCGCCAGGTTCCAGCTCGGCGGGAGCGACGGGCGCCTCATCCAGGGAAAGAACGCTGCGTTCACGTGGCGGTGAGTAGGCCGTGCGCCGCCCGGTTCCAGGGAACTTGAACCCGCTGCGCGGCGCCCTACCACCCCTGGCAAGAGACGAAGGCGAGCAGGAGGGCCACTATGGCGAAGGCCGTAGGTATCGATCTTGGCACGACGAACTCGGTCGTGGCCGCCGTGATGGAAGGCGGGCACGCCGAGGTGATCCCGAACGCCGAGGGGCAGCGGACCACCCCGTCCGTGGTCGCGTTCACCGAGGACGGCCAGCGCCTCGTCGGCCAGGTCGCGAAGCGCCAGGCGATCCTGAACCCTGAGGGCACGATCTACTCGGCGAAGCGCTTCATCGGGCGGAAGTGGGGGGAGGTCGACGAGGAGGCGAAGATCGTCTCGTTCAAGGTGGTTCGGGGCGAGAACGACGCCGTCCGCTTCGAGGTGCGCGGCAAGCAGTACTCGCCCGAGGAGATCTCGGCGATGATCCTCCGCAAGCTTGCCGACGACGCCGGCAAGTTCCTGGGCGAGCGGGTGACCGAGGCGGTGATCACCGTGCCCGCCTACTTCAACGACGCGCAGCGTCAGGCGACCAAGGACGCCGGGCAGATCGCGGGCCTCGACGTGCTGCGGATCATCAACGAGCCCACAGCCGCCGCGCTCGCGTACGGGCTCGAAAAGAAGGGCTCCGAGACGATCCTCGTCTACGACCTCGGCGGCGGCACCTTCGACGTGTCGATCCTCGACGTCGGCGACGGCGTGGTGGAGGTGCGCTCCACGAGCGGCGACGGCCATCTGGGCGGCGACGACTTCGACAAGCGGATCGTCGACAAGCTCGCCGACGACTTCAAGAACGACACCGGAGTCGACCTGCGCCAGGACCCGCAGGCGCTCCAGCGGCTGTACGAGGCGGCGGAGCGAGCGAAGATCGATCTCTCCTCCTCCACTCAGACCCAGATCAACCTGCCGTTCATCACGGCGGACGCGACCGGGCCGAAGCACCTCAACACCACGCTCACGCGCGCCCAGTTCGAGCAGCTTGTGGGCGACCTGATCGAGCGTACGCGCGGGCCCGTGGAGCAGGCGCTCTCGGACGCGAAGCTGACCGCCAACGACATCGACGAGGTGATCCTCGTCGGCGGCTCGACGCGCATTCCCGCGGTGCAGGAGCTGGTCCGGCGCCTGACCGGCGGCAAGGACCCGAACATGACCGTGAATCCCGACGAGGTCGTGGCCATCGGCGCCGCGATCCAGGCGGGAGTGCTGAAGGGCGAGGTGGAGGACGTCGTGCTGCTCGACGTCCTGCCGCTCTCGCTCGGGGTCGAGACGCTCGGCGGCGTGATGACGAAGATCCTCGAGCGCAACACCACGATCCCCGCACGCAGGACGGAGGTCTTCTCCACCGCGGAGGACAACCAGACAGCTGTCGAGATCGTCGTGCTGCAAGGCGAGCGCGAGCTGGCGTCGGAGAACCGGCAGCTCGCCCGCTTCCGGCTCGAGGGCATCCCACCGGCGCCGCGCGGCGTGCCCCAGATCGAGGTGACCTTCGACGTCGATGCGAACGGCATCCTGCACGTCTCCGCTCGCGAGAAGGAGAGCGGCGTGGAGCAGACGGTGGAGATCTCCGAGAGCACCAACCTTCCGCCCGAGGAGATCGAGCGGATGGTGCAGGAGGCACAGGAGCACGCCGAGGAGGATCGGCGCCGCCGCGAGGAGATCGACGCCCGGAACGAGCTCGACGCCCTTGCCTACAGGGCGGAGCAGCTTCTGGGAGAGCTCGGCGACAACGTGCCGGTGAACGAGCGCGCCCGCGCTGAGCAGCTGATCGCGGATGCGCGCCAGGCGATCGAGGAGCAGGCCGGCCTCGACCGCGTGCGGCCGCTGATCTCCGACCTGCAGCAGATCGTCCAGTCGCTCCCGGCCGCCGCGCAGGCCGCGGGAGCGCGGACAGGCGCCGGTGACGGCGGTGGCGGCGGCGACGCTGGTGGCGACGGCGCTGCGGCGGACGACGAGGAGGTAGTGGATGCCGAGTTCACCCGAGAGTGAGGGACGCGAACAGGCAGTCGAACAGGCGCCGGCCGACAGCGGCGCGCACGAGGGCAACGGGCAGCGCGCCCAGGAGGTCGAGGATCTACGGCAGCGCGTGGAGCAGCTCGATGACCGCTACAAACGCGCGCTCGCCGACCTCGACAACTACCGGAAACGCTCCGGGCGCGAGGTCGAGCGCCAGGTGGCGGAGCGCAGCGAGCGGATGGCCCGGGAGTGGCTCGAGGTGGTCGACAACCTCGAGCGCGCGCTCGTGCTCACCACGCCGGAGAACCCGGTCGCGGAAGGGCTGCGCGCAGTGCTCGAGCAGCTCGAGGCGCTGCTCGACCGCCAGGGCATCACGCGCGTGGGCGAGCCGGGTGAGCGCTTCGACCCCGAGCGCCACGAGGCGATAGGAGTGCACGAGACGAACGAGGTGCCGGACCAGACGGTGGTTGATGTGGCGCGCTCGGGTTACTCGATGGGCGACCGCGTGCTGCGGCCCGCTCAGGTGATCGTGTCGCGCAGTGGGCAGCGCGCGGCCTGATGGCAGTCGAGTACCGCGATTACTACGAGACGCTGGGCGTCCCACGAGACGCCTCGGAAGAGGACATCCGCTCGGCGTACCGGCGACTCGCGCGGCAGTACCACCCGGACGTGAACAAGGAGCCGGGCGCGGAGGACCGCTTCAAGGAGGTGTCCGAGGCATACGAGGTGCTCCGCGATCCCGAGAAGCGCGAGCGCTACGACCGGCTCGGAGCGAACTGGAAGGCCGGCCAGGACGTGTCGGGTGCCGAGGGCTTCGACTTCGGAGACATGGGCGGCTTCGGCGGCTTCGGCGGCTTCGGCAACGGCGGGGACGTACGCGTGGACTTCGGGACAGGCGGCGACTTCAGCGACCTGTTCGAGGGGCTGTTCGGCTCACGGCGGGGACGCGCAGGTGGGCGTGCGAGGGCCCGGGGATTCGAGGGCTTCTCCACGCGAGGGGGCGACCAGGAGGCCACCCTCGAGCTGAGTCTCGAGGAGGCGGCGCGTGGCGGCAAGCGCAGGATCACTCTCGGGGACGGTCGCGACTACGAGGTGAACATCCCCCGCGGCGTGCGCGACGGACAGCTCATACGCCTGGCGGGCGAAGGCGCCGCCGGCATGGGCGGCGGGCCGCGCGGCGACCTGCTGCTGCGTGTGCGCATCAAGCCCCACCCCCGCTTCCGGCTCGAGGGCCGCGACCTCTACACCGACGTGCCAGTCGCACCGTGGGAGGCGGCGCTCGGCGCGACGGTGGAGGTGGAGACGCTCGAGGGCCGGGGCAAGGTGAAGGTGCCCGCCGGCTCGTCCTGCGGCAGGCGCCTGCGCCTGCGCGGCCAGGGCATGCCCGGCCCGAGCGGCGACTCAGGCGATCTCTACGCAACTGTTCAGATCCGGGTACCGAAGAGGCTGAGCGAAGAGGAGCGCGAGCTGTTCGAGCGTCTCCGGGACACATCGAACTTCAACCCCCGCAGGAGCCGCTGATGGCGACAGCAGCACCAAGAGGCAGAGCGGCTCCGTCCCGCACGAAGTTCGCGCTGGCGACGCGGCGCGAGGCCGGCGTGCCGGTGGTCGAGATCGAGGTGCTTGCGCGCGATGCCGGCCTCCACCCCGACCTCGTACGCCGGCTGGTGCTGCTCGGCGCGCTCGAGCCCGCCGCAGGAGGCACGCGCGCCGCACCTCTGTTCCCGCGCGACGCCGCCGCCCGGCTCGCCCGGATCGCGCGGCTCCGGCGCGACCTCGGCCTGAACTACGCCGGAGCCATGCTGGCGAGCGACCTCCTGGCACGCATCGACCAGCTCGAGGCGCGCCTCCAGCGCTACGAACCTTCGAGACGACTGCCGAGGAGATGACATGGACCCCAGCCAGCTCACGCAGAAGACACAGGAAGCCCTACACGATGCGCAGACGAAGGCGCTGCGCTACAGCCACAACGAGGTCGACGTGGAGCATCTGCTGCTCGCGCTCCTCGACCAGGCCGACGGCCTCGTGCCGCGCCTGCTCGAGCGGGCGAACGTGAACGTGGACGCGCTGCGGTCCGCGCTCGAATCGCATCTCGAGGGCCGCCCGCGTGTGAGCGGCCCCGGCGCCGCGCCGGGCGAGGTCTACGTGTCTCGGCGACTGAGCCAGCTGCTCGACAGCGCGCTCGCCGAGGCAACGCGCATGAAGGACGAGTACGTATCGGTGGAGCATGTGCTGCTCGCGATGCTCGACTCGCCGCAGGCCGGCGCGACCGGGCGGATGCTGCAGCAGCACGGGCTCACGCGCGAGCGCTTCCTCGAGGTGCTCACCGAGGTACGCGGCAGCCAGCGCGTAACGAGCGCGATGCCCGAGGTCGCCTACGAGGCGCTCGAGAAGTACGGGCGCGACCTCGTGGAGGAGGCCCGGCTCGGGAAGATGGACCCCGTCATCGGCCGCGACGAGGAGATCCGCCGGGTGATCCAGATCCTCTCGCGCAAGACCAAGAACAACCCGGCGCTCGTGGGCGACCCGGGCGTGGGCAAGACCGCGATCGTCGAGGGACTCGCTCAGCGCATCGTGCGCGCGGACGTGCCCGAGGGCCTCAAGGACCGGACGGTGTTCGCGCTCGACATGGGCCTGCTCGTCGCCGGCGCGAAGTACCGCGGAGAGTTCGAGGAGCGGCTGCAGGCGGTGCTGAACGAGGTGAAGGCGTCCGAGGGCCGCATCCTGCTGTTCATCGACGAGATGCACAACGTGGTCGGCGCCGGTGGCGGCGGCGAGGGCGCGATGGACGCCGGCAACATGCTCAAGCCGATGCTGGCCCGCGGCGAGCTCCATTGCATCGGCGCGACGACGCTCCACGAGTACCGCCGGTACATCGAGAAGGACCCGGCACTCGAGCGGCGCTTCCAGCCCGTGCCCGTGAACGAGCCGACGGTGGAGGACACGATCTCGATCCTGCGCGGCCTGCGCGAGCGCTTCGAGGTGCACCACGGCGTGAGGATCCAGGACGCCGCACTGGTGGCGGCGGCGACGATGTCACAGCGCTACATCAGCGACCGCTTCCTGCCGGACAAGGCGATCGACCTGGTGGACGAGGCCTGTGCAGTGGTGCGCACCGAGATCGACTCGATGCCGCAGGAGCTCGACGCGATCACGCGCCGGATCATGCAGCTCGAGATCGAGGAGGCGGCTCTCAGCAAGGAGACCGACGCTGCGAGCCAGGAGCGGCTCGAGGCGATCCGCAGGGAGCTTGCCGACCTGCGCTCGGAGGCCGACGCGATGACGGCGCAGTGGGAGGCGGAGCGCCAGGCGATCCGCAAGCTGCAGGCACTGCGCGAGGAGCTCGAGCAGGTGCGGCGCGAAATGGAGGAGGCAGAGCGCGCCTATGACCTGAACCGAGCGGCCGAGCTGCGCTACGGGCGGCTGGCCGATCTCGAGCGCCGCCTGCAGGCGGAGGAGGAGCGCCTCGAGCAGAAGCAGGGCGGCGAGCGGTTGCTGCGCGAGGTGGTCACCGAGGACGAGATCGCGCAGATCGTGGCCCGCTGGACCGGCATCCCGGTGTCGCGCCTGATGGAGGGCGAGCGCGAGAAGCTGCTGCGCCTCGACGAGGTGCTCCACCAGCGCGTGATCGGCCAGGACGAGGCGGTGCAGCTCGTGGCGGACGCGGTCATCCGCGCACGGTCGGGCATCAAGGATCCGCGCCGGCCGATCGGTTCGTTCATCTTCCTCGGCCCCACCGGAGTCGGGAAGACGGAGCTCTCACGCGCGCTCGCGGAGTCGCTGTTCGACTCCGAGGACAACATGGTGCGGCTCGACATGTCGGAGTACCAGGAGCGCCACACCGTGAGCCGCCTCATGGGAGCTCCTCCGGGCTATGTCGGCTACGAGGAGGGCGGGCAGCTCACCGAGGCGGTGCGCCGCAAGCCGTACTCGGTGGTGCTGTTCGACGAGATCGAGAAGGCGCACCCCGACGTGTTCAACACGCTGCTCCAGATCCTCGACGATGGCCGCCTGACTGATGCCCAGGGACGCACGGTGGACTTCCGGAACACCGTGATCATCATGACCTCGAACATCGGCTCGGTGCACCTGATCGACGGGGTCACAGCCGACGGCGAGATCCGCGAGGACGCGCGCGAGCGCGTGATGGCCGACCTGCGCGGGCACTTCCGCCCGGAATTCCTCAACCGCGTGGACGAGACCGTGCTGTTCAAGCCGCTCACGCTTCAGGAGATCGAGCAGATCGTGGACCTGCAGATCCGCGACGTGCACCGCCGGCTCTCGGATCGGCGCCTGTCGCTCGAGATCACGGAGCCCGCTCGCGTGCTGGTCGCGCGCGAGGGCTACGACCCGGTGTACGGCGCGCGGCCGCTCCGCCGGTTCATCCAGCGGGAGGTGGAGACCCGGATCGGAAGGGCCCTGCTGTCTGGTGAGATCCTCGACGGCGCGACCATCGTCGTCGACGCCGACGGCGACAAACTGATCGTCAGCTGGCGCAATCCCGAGGAATCCGAGCAGGCCGCGGAGGAGCGCGAGCCGGTCGGCGCCGGGGTATAGGCATGGCTGTGGACGTCGAGGTCAGGGCGAGCAAGGAGATCCCGCCGGAGGAGGCGCGTGCCGCACGCGAGCGGCTGGCGAGGCTGGAGGACTACACCGACCAGCCGATCCAGTGGGAGCGCGTCACGCTTCGGAAGACCGACGGCGTGCGTCCCTACGTAGCGGACGTGACGGTGATCGTGAACGGCCGCAAGCTGACTGGCCACGCCACCGGCAACAGGCCCGAGCAGGCCGTGGACGCCGTGGTGGAGCGGCTGCAACGCCGCCTCCGCGACTGGGTCGCGGCGGACGTGGCAACTCGCAACGAGCCGCGCTTCATGCGACGAGCACTCGCGGATCTCGAACACGACACCGAGCAGCGCCCGGAGGCGAGCCTCAAGCCTCCGGAGGAGCGCGAGATCGTGCAGCGCGCCACGTATCCGAACGACCCGATGTCGACGGTGGCCGCGGTCGCGGAGCTGTACGAGCGCGACGAGGAGTTCGTGATCTTCGTGCACGAGCGCACGCGTGAGGACGTTGTGGTGTTCCGCAGGGACACCGACACGATCGGCCTGCTCCACCCGCCTGGCAGCGAGCTGGCGAACGAGAACGACCTCGTGGAGCCGGAGCCGTCCCGCTACGAGGAGCCGCTGACGCTGCGCGCGGCGCGCGACGAGATGGACGTGCTCAACCACCGCTTTCTGTACTTCATCGACGCAGACGACGGGCGCGGCAAGGTCATCTATCTCAGGCACGACGGCGACTACGGCCTGGTGGAACCGGAGGCAAATTGACAACGGTCATCGCAGCATTCGACCCCTTCAGCCTCATCTGGCTGTACTTCGTCATCGCGTCGCTCCAGCCGCTGTTCCAGCGCCAGTGGCTCATGGGGCAGCGCCGGTTCGCGCTCGCCGCGATCTCCCGCAAGCGCGAGTCGACGGTGATCACCCTGATCCATCGGCAGGAGTCGATGTCGCTGTTCGGCTTCCCCCTGGTCCGCTACATCGACATCGACGACTCCGAGGGCGTGCTCCGCGCGATCCGCGACACACCCCCGGGGAGGGGCATCGAGATCATCCTCCACACGCCCGGCGGCCTCGTGCTCGCCGCGCAGCAGATCGCCGCGGCGCTCGCCGACCACGACGGCCCGGTGACCGCTGTCATCCCCCACTACGCGATGAGCGGCGGCACCCTCATCGCGCTCTCCGCAGACAAGGTCCAGCTCGACTCCCACGCCGCCCTGGGCCCGGTCGACCCGCAACTCGGCGAGTACCCCGCCCGCTCGATCGTCGAGGCCTCCGAGCAGGAGGGTGAGCACGAGGACAAAACGCTGATCATGGCCGACGTCGGCCGCAAGGCGCTCACGCAGGTCGAGGCGTTCACGTTCTCGCTGCTCGCGCGCCACATGGACCCGCAGCGCGCGCGCGAAACGGCCCGGATGATGGCGACCGGCACCTGGACTCACGACCATCCGCTGCTCGCCACGGACCTGCTTGCCCTCGGCGTGCCGGTCGAGGTCGGGGTCCCCGACGAGGAGCGCGAGCTGATGGAGCTCTATCCGCAGCCGCGTGGACGCACTCCGGCGGTGGAGTACTCGCCGGGTCCGCCGGCGCCCACGTTCCCGCAGCGGCGTTCCCCGCAGAGCTTGGGCCGCGAGGTCAAGCGCTGACCGGCGGGTGGATCTGCCAGTGAGCTGACTTCTCCAGGTGCTCGTGGACCAGGCGTACGGCCATGGACCCCTCGCCCACTGCCGAGGCGAGGCGCTTTATGGACCCGGCGCGCACGTCACCGGCGGCGAATACTCCTGGGCGGCTCGTCTCGAGCGGGAGGGCTTCGCGGCCCGCGATCCAGCCGCCGTTCGAGGCATTCGCCGCGGCTGGCCCGGTCAGGATGAAGCCGTGGTCGTCGAGAGCGATCTGGTCGCCGAGCCACTGCGTGTGCGGATGCGCTCCGATGAACACGAACAGGGCCCGGGCCGGGAGCGTGCGGCGCTCGCCGGTCTCGGTGTTCTCGGCCACCACTGCACGCAGCATTCCGTGCTCGCCGGTCAACTCCCGCACCTCGGTGCAGCGCATCACCTCGATCTGGGGATCCCGCTCGATCTGATCCGCGAGATAGCGCGACATGTCCCGTTCGAGATCGCGGTGGGCGATCAGGAGATGAACCTGCGAAGCGTGTCTGGCGAGAAACAGCGAAGCCTGACCGGCAGAGTTGCCTCCGCCGACGACCACCACGGGATCGCCGATGCAGGTATGCACCTCCACGAGCGTGGCCGCGTAGTGCACGCTGTGTCCTTCGAACTCTTCCAGCCGCTCGACCTCGAGCTTCCGGTAGCGGGCACCGGACGCGATAACCATGGCGTGACCTGACACGGAGCTCCCGTCGTCGAGCGTGACCACGTGGTGGCC
Source organism: Thermoleophilaceae bacterium (assembly GCA_045805385.1). GTDB lineage: Bacteria > Actinomycetota > Thermoleophilia > Solirubrobacterales > Thermoleophilaceae > JADGHQ01. The sequence continues at coordinate 25,152 of JBJMLG010000228.1, read as the reverse complement.
ATCGCGGTATTCGAGGCCGACGGCCTCCGCGGCCACGTTCAGCTGCGCGCCGAACTTCTCGGCCTGAAGCGTTGCGCGTTCCGCAAGCTCCGACCCAGAGAGGCCCGACGGAAACCCGAGGTAGTTCTCGATCCGCGGCGACGTTCCCGCCTGGCCCCCGGTGGCAACGGCGTCGAAGGTCATGGTCGACAGGCCCTCGGAGGCGCCGTACACCGACGCGGCGAGGCCTGCCGGCCCGGCGCCGACCACCAGCAGGTCGCAGTCGGCGCTGTGTGAACGCTTCGATGGCAGGCCTATCACCCGCGCGAGCTCGGCGTTGCTCGGGTTGCGCAGAACCTGGCCACGCCAGATCACCACCGGCGTCTCCTCCGGCGACAGCCCGAGGGCGTTCAGAAGCTGCTCGGCCTCCTGATCCTCCTCCAGGTCGATCCAGCGGTGCGGCAGGCGGTTGCGCGCGGCAAATTCGCGCAGACGGCGGGTGTCCGGGGAGAAGCAGGAGCCCACGATGCGGAGCCCGGCTCCGACCTCGATCAGGATCGAGCGGCGCGCGAGGTAGGCGCGCAGGATCACGTCGCCAAGCGCAGGATCGCGCGCGACGAGCTGACGCAGCGCGTACACCGGCACGTGCAAGAGCTCCGACGGCTCTGCCACGACGGCGGTGAGAAACGCGGCCTGGCCCGTGAGCAGTCCGAGCTCGCCGAGGAAGCGACCGGGGCCGTGCAGCGCGATCAGGGTCTCCTCTTCGGTGCCGTAGTCGGCGTATGTAGCGACCTTGCCCTCGAGCACGACGAAGAAGTCCCTGTACTCGTCGCCCTCGCTGAACAGCACATCGCGGGGCTCGGCGTGAGCCCGCTCGCCCTGCTGCGACAGCGTCCGGATCTGCGCATCGCTCAGCCGCGGGAAGGCGCCGTAGAGGTCGGGCGTCTCCTCGAGGCCGCCCGCCGTGGCCGGATCCTCGTGCTTCACGTGCCGGCGCCTGCCGGTGCGCCGAGGTGGGGCTCGAGCCACTGTTCGAGCTTCGGCTTGGGGGCGGCGCCCACGAGCCGATCGATCTCCTTGCCGTCGCGGAACAGGACCAGCAGCGGGATGCCCTGCACCTGGAAGCGCGCCGCGATGTCCTGGTTCTCGTCAACGTTCAAGCGGACGACCTTGAGCCTGCCGGCGTGCTCCTGCGCGAGCGTCTCGAGGATCGGCTCGATCATCTTGCACGGCCCGCACCAGGCGGCCCAGAAGTCCACGACCACGGGGACGGACGCCTTTGTCTCCGCGTCGAAGCTGCTCGAGTCGGCGTCCACCTTCCAGGGCAGCAGGTTGTGGCAGTTCGCGCAGCGGGGAACGCCCTCGGCGACTGGCTTCACCCGGTTCTTCTTGCCGCAGTGCGGACAGGTGACGATCGTGGCCGCCACAAGGTGAATCGTAGGTCGCCCGGGCGGTGTCTCAAGCCGTAGTCTCGAACTCCGCCCACAGCGGGCGATGGTCGGAGATGTGGAAGCGCGTGTACGCCATGAACTCGCTCCGCTTGCGCGCCTCCCAGAGGTCGTGGAACAGTGCGCCGTCGAAGTCGAAGACGTTCATCGCGCCGGTGAAGTGGTCGTGCGTGTCGCCGGGGAAGAAGGCGATCTGGTCGTAGTGGTTGTCGGACGCGATGGCCGACCCGACCTGCGACGAATGCGGCGGCAGCTCGAGGCCCTGTGAGGTGAGCGCGTCGTACACCCTGTCGCCCGCCGCGGCCTTCGGGAGGTTGAAGTCGCCGAGTGGGATCACGTTCGACACGTAGGAGTGGTCGTCGTCGTGCTTGGCCTTCGCCCACCAGGCGACCGCGTACGTCTCCTGGATGCGCCGCCCGAGGTCGATCGGGTCGCTGTCCGAGCCGTAGTAGAGATGCACGTTCACGAGCTCGAACTTGAACCCGTTCGCCGCGAACGTGGCGAGGTACGGCCCCCGGTCGAATCCCGGGAACGGCGAGGCGATGCCCGGCGGCTTGATCCTCCTGAGCTGGCTCGGTGGGATCGATAGGCGCCCGACCTCCTCGAGCTGCAAGACCTTGTTCTCGTCGTAGAGGAACGCCTGGCGCTCCTGGTTGCCGGATGCGTCCGAGAACAGCAGCCGGTAGCGGCTGGGCATGTGCGAGTGGATCGCTGTGATCCCGCGCAGGTTGTCGTTCACCTCCTGCACGGCCACGAGGTCGAACCAGCTCATCACCTCTGCGATCAGCGCGTAGTCGTCATCGGAGCGGTCCTGCACGCCGAGGTTCGCGATGTTCCAGGTGGCGAGCAGCAGCTTGCCGTCTGCCTTGGCGGGGATCTGCCGGCCCGGCTCCTTGTCGCGCCACTTGCGCAGCGCCTTCACCTGCTCCGCGCGGTCGTAGTCGTAGGCGAACTTCGGCTTCGGGAACGGCGGCATGCTCCACTTCTACACCCGGCCGACCCCTGGGCAAAGGCCTGTTTCGTGAGCATGGTCACGGGTAGCCCGAGCGCGCATGGCGTGGCCGGGCGAGACGATCGACAATCCCTCCACAGGCGAGCGCATCACCTTCCTGCGCACGCGCGACGAGAGCGGCGGGCAGGTGCTCGAGTTCGAGGTGGTGCTCGCGCGAGGCGCGCGGATCGGGGGCTTTCCGCACAGGCATCCCGTCGAGGAGCGCTTCGCGGTGCAGGAGGGGCTGTTCGCCACCTGGATCGCAGGCAGTGGCCGGCGCACGCATGGGCCCGGCGACGAGGTGGTGATCCCGCCGATGCGCGGTCACCTCGTGTGGAACGCCGGCGACGCCGAGGCGCGTGCCCTCGCCGAGGCGCGGCCCGCTGACGACGTGGAGACGATGTTCGAGACCTTCTTCGGGATCGCGGCCGACGGCGGCGGCCGGATGCGCGGCGCGCCCCCGCCGCTGCACTCCGCTCTACTCGCGCACACATACGGGCTCTACGCGCCGCTCGTGCCGGCAGCGCTGCAGAAGCCGCTGCTCGCCGCGCTCGCACGCGCGGCGGAGCGGCGGGGCTACGAGCCGGTGTATCCAGCGCGACCCGTCGACCCGGAGGGCCCGGGCCCGTCGCACCTGATCCCGCCGCCCGGCGGCCCCGGGGATCTTCGCACCGCCCGCACCGAGAACTTCATCGCCAGGCCACGTGAACGGGTGTGGCGCCTTCTCACCGATCCGGAGTGGTACGAGGACTGGATCTTCGGCGTCGCGAGCTTCTTGGACGCCGACGCGGCGTGGCCGGACCCGGGCGCCTCGGCGCGGCTGCGCCACGGGATCGGACCCGCGTCCCTCCGCGGCTCCTACACCGTCCTGCACGAGGCCGAGCCGAGCGAGCTCGAGCTGCGTGTGCGGATACCCCCGCTCATCGAGACGCGGAAACGCTTCGATCTCACCGCGACCCCCGACGGCACGCACATCACGCTCAGGGAGCGGCCCGTGGGCGGCGCGCTCGCGCGCATCTCGCTGATGGCAAGCGAGCTCCTGGTGGAAGTGACCGGCACGTTGAGCCTGTTTGCGCTTCGGCGCCTGATGGGCTCCCCCGGCGGTTTGCGTGCCCGTTCGACGGGTAGCGCGGATACGACGGCGATCGGAGGAGCAGTCACCACATGACGGACGAACGACAGCTCGAGCAGTTCGCCAAGGCGCTCGAGGAGAAGAAGCGCAGGACCCAGCAGGAAGGCCGGCCGCCTCTCAACCCGAACGAGGGCGAGATCCAGGGCGATGAGCCCGACCTCTACGACGACAGCCGACCGCCCGACGAGCTGAGCCCGCGCGCGAAGAGCGAGCGGCACCGCAAGGTGACCGCAGACAAGTGGAATCAGTAGCGGTCGCGGTAGCGTGCCCGCCGTGGCGGGCCGACTGACCCTCGACAGCCTGGAGCACCCCCTGGTGCTCGCCCCGCTCGGCGGCGGGCCCTCCACCCCCACGCTGGCGGCCGCCGTGTCGGAGGCCGGAGGACTCGGCTTCCTCGCGGCGGGCTACAGGACCCCCGGAGCGGTCCGCGATGACATCGCCGCGGTGCGCGCGCTCACGGAGCGCGCGTTCGGCGTGAGCGTGTTCGCGCCGCCGCCGCCGGCGCGCGACGAGGCCGCCGTGCGTGCGTACGCTGAGTCGCTGCACGCCGAGGCGGAGCGCCTCGGGGCTGAGATCGGCACTCCGGTCCACGACGACGACGCCTGGGCCGCGAAGCTGGCACTGGTGATGGAGGAGAGCGTGCCCGTCGTGTCCTTCACCTTCGGGTGCCCGCAGCAGGACGAGGTGGAGCGCCTGCAGGCGGCGGGCTGCGCCGTCTGGGTAACGGTCACGACCCCAGCCGAGGCCGTGGCCGCCCGGGACGCGGGCGCGGACGCGCTGGTGGTCCAGGGTGTGGAGGCCGGTGGCCACCGTGGCTCCTTCGACGACACCGCTCCCGGCGACATCGGCCTGCTCGCGTTGCTTCAGCTCGTGGCCGCGGAGGTGCCGCTTCCGATGGTGGCGACCGGCGGCATCGCGACCGGGCGCGGCGTCGCGGCCGTGCTCGCAGCCGGCGCGGCCGCCGCGCAAGTGGGGACCGCGTTCATGCTCGCCGAGGAGGCGGGCACCTCCAAGCCGCACCGGCGCGCTCTCCAGACGCCCGGCTCGACCGCGCTCACCCGCGCGTTCAGTGGCCGCACGGCTCGCGGGGTGGAGAATCGCTTCATGCGCGAGCACACGGATGCTCCGAGCGCCTATCCGCAGGTACACCACGTCACGTCGCCAATGCGTGCGGCGGGGCGGGAGCGCGACGACGCGGATGCCATAAACCTCTGGGCCGGACAGGCATTTTCGCTGGCCGAGGAGGCACCCGCCGGGGAGATCGTGAGGCGGCTCGCGCGGGAGGCGCGCGAAGCGCTCCGCGAGGCGGCTGAGCGAGCTTGATCGGACGAGGCCTGAGCACGGTGGCGGAGGTTGCCGAGGCGGTGGTGAGCCGGACGCCGCTCGCGCAAAGCTCCGGCGATCTGCTCAGCGATCGCTCGCACCGGCCGTGGCCGGTGCCGGACGAACCGTGGCTCCAGGCGCAGACGTGGGAGGACCTGCTGTTCGCGCACTGGCCCGTGCCGGTGGAGGCGCTGAGGCCATTGGTGCCGCCCCAGCTGCCAATCGACGTCTACGACGGCAGCGCCTGGCTGGGCGTGACGCCGTTCGTTGTCAGAGGGCTGCGCGCCCGGGGCACCCTGCCGGTCCCCGGACTGTCGAGCTTCCCGGAGACGAACGTGCGCACGTACACCACCGTCGGCGACAAGCCGGGAATCTGGTTCTTCAGCCTCGACGCCGACAGCAACGTCGCGGTGAGGGCTGCACGACGCGGCTACCGGCTCCCGTACTTCCACTCGAAGATCGACGTGCAGCGAGCGGCCGGCCGCGTTCGCTACTCCCTCGAGCGCAGATCACCCGAAGCCCCGCCTGCCGGGCTGCGGGCGCTCTACTGGCCGATCGGAGAGATGTACCAAGCGTCGCCAGGGTCGCTCGAGCACTTCCTCGCCGAGCGCTACTGCCTGTACACCGTCGACGAGCAGCAGCGCATCCTGCGCGGTGAGATCCATCACCCGCCGTGGCCGCTTCAGCGCGCGGAGGCATCGATGCCCGTCAACACGATGGCGCTCGAGCTTGGCCTCGAGTTGAGCGACCCGCCGCCCGTCCTGCACTTCGCCCGCCGCCAGCAGGTGCTCATCTGGCCGCTGCGGGAAACGGCTTAGAAAGACCGAGGGGCCCCCGTTTGGCTTCCTGCCACGCGGGGGCCCCTCGTTGGTTCGCAAATGCGGCCGGAGACCTTGGGTGTCGGAGCGCCAGTCCCGGCCGGTGTATCTCGCGTGTGTTTAAACGCAGCAGGACTGCGAATATCAGCCGGTATCGCGCGGAAGTTTCGGCGCTCGGACCCTGGGGAGCGCGTCGCCGCTCTGCGGCGGGGTGGCAACCGGCGGTACCGGCTTCGCCTTCGGCGTCGGGGCGACCGCCTTCGGCTGCGGTGGCAGCACCGGCTTCGCGGGCTTGGTCGGATGCACCGGCCGCGACGGGCTCTTCGCTCGGACCTGCCGCTCGTGCTTCACGACCTGACCCGGGGCATCCGCGCGGCGCTTGCTCTTGGTGTGGCCAAGGGCACGGTGACGCCCGCGATGGGTCTTGGTGTGGCCGAGCGCCCTGCCGCGCTTGGTCTTCGTCGCCGCCGCGCCGTGCGGCCTGCTCGTGTCGCCGGTGTGGCCGGGCGCGCCGAACTGGAGCACGTCGCTTTGCGAGTGCAGCTTCGCGACCGGGGAGACGACATCGACTGGAACCACCCGCTCGGCCGCGGGCTTGGACGAATCGGTCTCGTGCTTCACGACCTCAACGGCGCCCGCGCCGGCGGTGGCGGTGATCGCGACGAGCGCTATCGCCTTCGCCGCCACCGTGGTCCCGGCCGCGGACCCTCCTCCCCCACCGAAGATGCTCGCGAGGATGCCTGCCCCACCCTTGCCGCCGCCTCCGCCGATGATGCCGTGCAGCAGGCCGGTCGCGGCGGCGGCCGGAATCGCCGGGAAGATGGCGCCGAGCTCGGCAGGCCGTCGGCGCACTGCGAGCTCGAACTCGCGGCAGCCCTCGCACGACCGGAGATGCGCGCGCACCTTGCGCCCGCGCAGGCGCCGGCGGTCCTGCTCGGAGATCAGGACGCGGATCTCGTCACAGCTCATCTCGCGTCCCTCGCTCAATTCTTGAAGCCCGCGCCGGGCCTCGTACACCGTCTGCGTGGCGGCCTGTGGCGACACGCCCAGCGCCACGGCGATCTCCTCGTATTCGAGCCCCGACAGCTCCCGCATCACCAGGGCGCCACGCTGTCGTTCGGGAAGCTGCCGCAGATCCTCGAGCAACTCTCGTAGGTGAGTACGCGTCTCCGGATCCGCCCCTGCCTCCGCCGGGAGCTCCTCGGCCTCGGCCAGGTCCGCCCGCGGCCGGCGCCGGCGCAACAGCGAGATCGACTCGTTGTGCGCGATCCGGAACAGCCACGGCTTCAGGGAGATCTCTCGCCGCTCCCCCTCGAGCGCCCGCAGCGCCGAAGCCATCGTGGACTGCAGCGCGTCGCGGGCCTCCTCCTCGTCGCGCAGGATCGAGCGGCAATAGCGGTACAGCGCCTGATGGTGCCGCTCGTAGATCGCGGCGAATGCCGTCCGGTCGCCGCTCGCCGCCAGCTTCGCCAGGCGACCGTCGCTCAGAGCGTGCAGGGGCACGACCCGCGAGTGTTGCCGCCCGCGTCCGGGCAGCGGAAGTGAGGCCTCGCTCATCCATCTCTATTCTCGTCAACGCGCGGGCCGGCTCAAACTCGGGTGCAACCTGTTTGGACGAATCCGGTAGCGCAAGCGGTGGCGGACCGCCTAAATTGCGCCTCCCGCCGCCGAAAACGCTTGAATTCGAACCGATGCCGCCGCTCAAGCGTTGTGGTGATCCGCACGCTCGAACTGGTGGGGCTGGCGCGCAACGTGGTGCGAATCACACCGGAGCGCCAGCAGGCGAAGCGGGCCTAACGGCCGAACACGCTCGCGCGGTTCAGGACGTCGCGCACGTACCAGTCGGCGTGGTTGTAGGCGAAGATCGCGCGCTTGTAGCTGTGTGGAGCGCCGCTCGCGCGGAGGTAGCGCGCGGTCGAGAAGATCGCGTCGACGGAGTTGTAGGGACTCGCCTTGCGGTCGCCGCTCGCGTCCATGCCCCAGGCTCGCCAGGTGCCCGGCATGAACTGCGTCCAGCCGATCGCGCCCGCTGACGACGGGCCCATGTTGCAACCGAAGCCCGACTCGATCTGGGTGATCGCGGCAAGCACCTGCCAGCGGAGGCCGAACGCCTTGGCCGCGGTGCGCCAGGTCCTGTAGAGCGGGCCGGCGCCCGAGCACGGCTTCACTGCGGCAACGCCCGCACGCACACTCGGGTAGCGGTGGAGGGCGTGGTTCGAGGCATTAGCCAGGCCGGACAGGCGAGTCACCGCCGGCAGCTTCTGCGCCGGCTTGCGCTTGCGCGGCGCGGTGGGCGTCGACACCGAGCCGCCCTTGGAGTTGAGCTCGCAGCTCTTGCGCTTGTCCTTCTTGTCGGCGTCGAGCGAGTCGCGGCCCGAGCCGCAGCTCACGACCTCGACTACGCCGTCGCGCGAGCTGAGCGAGTCGTCGCCGCCCTCGCCGTACAGGCGGTCGCGATCCCGGCCGCCCGAGAGCTTGTCGTTTCCGTCGCCGCCGAAGATCACGTCGTCGCCCTCGTTGCCGGCGAGCTTGTCGTCGCCCGCTCCGCCCCAGATGCGGTTGTCGGAGCCGGAGCCCGAGATCGTGTCGCTGCCCGAGCCGCCGCGCACGTTGTCCACCCCGCTCTGCACGTTGTCGCCCTCGCCGGACTCGCCGTCGTTCGCCTTGTCGTCGATCGACACGGACACGCCGGCCGAGCGCGAGGAGTAGTCGACGGTGTCGGAGCCCGGCCCGCCCGCGAGCACGTCGGCGCCGCGGCCGCCGTCGAGCACGTCGTCGCCGGGCCCGCCCTCGAGGCGGTTGTCGCGGCTCGAACCCACCAGCCGGTCCGGCCCGTAGCCGCCGGTGACCTTCTCCACGTCCGTCTTCACGTTGTCTGCCTCGCCGAGCTCGCCGTCGTTGGCCTGGTCGTCGATCGTCACCGTGAGCGGCGCCGTGCGGGTGCCGTAGTCGGCGCGGTCGGCTCCGTCGCCGCCGGCCAGCGAGTCGGCGCCGCCTCCTCCGTCGAGGTTGTCGTCCCCGGAGCCGCCCTCGAGCTGGTCGTTCCCACCGCCGCCCACGAGCGTGTCCGCGCCGGCGCCGCCCTGGAGCTGGTTGGACGCATCATCACCGATGAGGCGATCGCCGCCCGCGCCGCCCACGAGCTTCTCGACACCGGGAAGCACGTTGTCGCCCTCGCCGTTCTCGCCGTCGTCAGCGGTGCCGTCGATCGTGATCGTCACAGCCGATTTGCGGTCGCCGTAGTCGGCGCTGTCGAAGCCCTCGCCGCCGTCGACAACATCCGCTCCCGCGCCGGGCACCAGCACGTCGTTGCCGGGACCGCCGCTGAGAGCATTCGCCCCGGCGTCGCCGGTGAGCTTGTCGTTGCCGGAGCCGCCGACGATGCCCTCGATGTCGGGCTTCAGGTTGTCGCGCTCGCCCGACTCGCCGTCGTCGGCGTTGCCGTCGAGGTCGGCAGTCACAGCCGCCGTCCGGTTCGAGTAGTCCGCCGTGTCGAAGCCGGGGCCGCCGCTGAAGGTGTTCGCGCCGCGGTCGCCGCTGAAGCGGTCGTCGCCGGCGCCGCCCGTCGCGTTCTCCGTCGACGACGTGACGTTGTCGGCCTCTGGCACCTCGCCGTCGTTCGGCTGCCCGTCGAGCGACACGGACACGGGCGCGCTCCGCGCGGAGTAGTCCGCTGTGTCCGAGCCGTTGCCTCCGTTGAGGATGTCCGAACCGGCGCCGCCGTCGAGCGTGTCGTTGCCGTCACCGCCGTTGAGCGTGTCCCGGCCGGGGCCGCCGTGCAGCTCGTTCACGCCGGAGTGGCCGGTGAGCGTGTCGTTGCCCGACCCGCCGAGGATCACGTCCACGTCGCTGCGCACGTTGTCGTTCTCGCCCGGCTCGCCGTCGCCCGCGACGCTGTCGAGCGTCACGTTGAGGTTGCCCGTGCGCGCGGAGTAGTCGACCACGTCCTGGCCGCCGTTGCCCCTGAAGGTGTCCGCGCCGCTGCCCGACACGAACGTGTCCGCCGCGCTCCCGCCCGTCATCTGATCGGCCCCTGGCCCGTCGCGGAAGGTGGCTGGGATCGAGCCGTAGACGATCGCCGTGTCGTTCTGGTCACCCGTGTCGATCGAGATCGCCTGGACCGGCGCGAGCGCGCAGTTCACGCTCGTGGTGCCCGCGCTCACGCATCCGGCCGCCGGCGTGAGCGGCGCGCTCGAGTCCCACACCACCATCTGGTTCCCCGAGACCCAGACCTGCGGCTTGTTCACCTCGCCGGGAAGCGCGGCGTAGCGCAGCACCGAGCCGTCCATCGAGACAGTGGCGGCATGGGCGGCCTGAGCGTGCGCGAACAGGCCCGTGAAGGCGATGAGGACGAGCGCGCTGCTCGTCCTCATCGACACGCGGTGGGCGCGGCGGAACGTCATCCGCGCTTCTGCGCCCAGCCCCAGATGGCGTTGAACGTCGGCGATGCGACGCCTCCGGGGCTCACGATGCTCGTGTCCCAGCTCACGCCGTGCTGCGGCTGAACCAGCAGGTACTGGAGGAGCTGGCGGACGCCCGGGGTGCGCTGCGCGATGTCGAACGACTTGCGAACGAAGGCAACGCGCTTCTGCATCGGCACCGTGCGCGGGCCGCGGGCGAAGTAACCCCACTCCGTGAGGTACAGCGGAAGCGGCTTACCGCTCGGGGTGCTCAGTCGGCGCGACTTCGCGAGCCGATGCAGCATGCCGCTGAGGCGCGGGAGGCTGCCGAGCGTCACGTCGTCGCGGGAGCCGGGACGCTCGCTCGGGCCGTACTTCATCGAGTACGGGTGGTGCGCGAAGCCGTCGGCCCTGAGCTTTCCGTGCCTGGTGATCCCCCGCACGAAGGCGAGCGGCGAGATCGCCGTGCCGCGGCGGCCGAGCGGCGCCAGCTCACCAATCAGCACCTGGGCGGCCGGGTCGGCCGACTTCACCGCGCGGTAGCCCGCGACGTACAGGTTGCGGTAGAGCGCCGGCGCCTTCCTCTGCGGGTTGAGCCAGCCCCGCCAGTTCGGCTCGTTCCAGATCGAGTAGCGGTCGACCCGCCCCCTGAAGTGGGTGGCCACGTCGCGCATGAACCCGCCGTAGCGGGCGGCGTTCGGGCTGGTGGGGCCGACGACGTGGTTGCCGGTGGCCCAGGCTGGAGCCGGTCCGGCGACCGTGAGCTGCACGCGGATGCCGTAGGCGGCGGCAGCGTCCACCACCGAGTCGTAGGGGCCCCAGTTGTACTGGAGCTGCGCGGGCCGCCGGGCAAGCCGGGCCTGCGCGCCGAGGGCGCGGTCCCAGAGCATGTTCACCCGCAGGCGCGTGACGCCCAGCGCGCGTGCCTGCTGGAACGCGGCGTCGCGGTCGTAATACGACCGGTAGAGAAAGACTGCATCGTCCTGTAGCGCGACCTCCATGCCGGGCGCGGCGTGTGCTGTTCCGGCGGCCCCGAGGGTCGCACCGAGCAACAGCAGCCCGGTGATCGCGTTCCGTACCTTCCGCATCGGCTGGGTCCTCCTGAGCGGGAGAGAGGGTTGGCGTACCGCCGGGTGATCGGCCACGACGACGACCACTTGAACCCGCTTGGGCTACGGGTTCAGCCCTTGTCCCCCAGAAGGTGACGCCGGCGTCACCGACTCTGTACGCTCGGCCCGGGCCATGGACTTCGCCGATGTCGCATACGCAGGCGCCGCGCGCCAGGTCGAGCTGCTCCGAGGGGGCGACATCTCCCCCGGTGAGCTCGTCTCGGCCTATCTCGACCGCATCGAGCGCCTCGACCCGCGGCTGAACGCCTATCGCGTGGTCTTTGCCGAGCGCGCGCTTGCCGAGGCGGAGCAGGCCCAGGCCCGGTTGCGAGCCGGCGACAGCCGCCCGCTGCTCGGCGTGCCCGTCGCCGTGAAGGACAACGTGCACGTGGCCGGCGAGGTGACGGCTTTCGGCACCGGGGCGTACGGGCCGCCGGCGGCATCCGACTCCGAGGTGGTGCGCCGGCTGCGGGCCGCCGGCGCGATCGTGATCGGCAAGACCCAGATGCCCGAGCTTGCGACGTGGCCGATCTGCGAATCGCTCACCTGGGGCGCCACGCACAACCCTTGGCACGCGGAGCGCACCACCGGCGGCTCGAGCGGCGGCTCCGGGGCCGCCGTGGCCGCGGGGCTCGCGCCCTTCGCCCTCGGCTCGGACGGCGGCGGCTCGGTCCGCATCCCGTCCGCCTGCTGCGGGGTCTTCGGAATCAAGCCGCAGCGCGGGCGCGTGGCGTACGACGGCACCGAGTTCGAGCACTGGTACGGGCTCTCCGCGATGGGACCGATGGCCCGCAGCGTGCTCGACGCAGCGATCCTCCTGGACGTCATCGCGGGCCCCTCGCCGCACGATCCCTCGCCGCCGGCTCCGCCCGAGCGCACCTTCACCGAGGCCGCGCGCGCCGCGCCCGGCAAACTGCGCATCGCGATGTCGTCAAAGCCGGTGCTCCCGTCGAAGATCGCGCCGGAGCCGCTGACGGCGCTACGCGAGACCGCGGAGCTGCTGCGCTCGCTGGGTCACGAGGTAATCGAGCGAGATCCGCACTACGGGCAGCTGCTCCCCTACTACGCCCCCCGCTGGCTGCGCGGGAACTACGACGACGCGATGGCGCTCCCCTATCCCGAGCGTCTCGAACGCCGCTCTCGCCAGCTCGTGCGGATGGCGCGGCTCGTGGCGCCGCCTGGAGCGGTCCGGTGGGCACGCTCGAAGGAGCCCGAAGTGGCCGCGAACATCAACCGCGTGTTCGACGACCACGACGTCGTGATGACACCGATGCTCGCCTACCAGCCGCCCCTTATCGGCAAGTGGGAAGGCCGCCATGCGCTGAAGCTCGTCGACAGCGTGGGCAAGTGGATCCCGTTCACCACCCCGTGGAACCTCACGGGCCAGCCTGCCGCGTCGGTGCCGGCGGGCTTTGACGCCGACGGACTGCCGACCGCCGTGCAGATCGTCGCGCGCCCCGGCGACGAAGCCACGCTCTTCTCGCTGGCCGCACAGATCGAGGCCGAGCGGCCGTGGGCGGACAAGCGCCCGCCGCTCGGTTAGCTACAGAACCCGCCGCGCCCAGGTGAATTCGTTGCGGCGCCAGTCCTCGAAGAGCGGCGACACGTACACGCCCTGCGACGAGGAGTGGATCATGAAGTCCTTCGACAGCGCGATGCCCTCGTGGGTCACGCTCGACTCGGTGGCACGGCTGCCGAATCCGGCGGAGCCGAAGAAGAGGAGATCGCCCGGGCGGATGTCGGCGAAGGTGACGCGCGCGGATTTCGGGATTTCGCCGGCCTGCTGCGCAGCGGTACGCCCGCGGATGGAGCGGCCGGCCGGATTGCCGGACAGCTTGTACACCCGCCAGGCGAAGCCGGAGCAGTCGTAGCCGCCGTGCACCTGGCCGGGGCTCGCCCAATCGGTCTCCCCGCCCCAGATGTACGGCATGCCGATCTTGGAGACCGCCACGCGGAGTGCGGCGAGCTGCCTCGGCCCGTACTGCGGTAGTGAGAAGCGGCCGAGCACGTCGCGCGCGTACTGCGTCTCCCAACCGCTGAACGAAAGGATGCGCGCGAACGAGTACGCCGCCTCGGCGCGGGTGATGCGATCCGAGGGGAAGAGCTCGAGGCGCTCGCCGTACGGGAACGGGTGGTTGAAGCGGAGGCCGAGCTGGCGGGCGACCACCTCGGTGCCGAAGCGTGAGGGCGGGCGCAGGCCGGCGCGCTGCCCTTCGGCCTGGACCGCGGCGGCCAGGTCGCTCAGACCGATCTGCTCGATCACGAGCTTGTCGAAGCGCGACACGCTGATCGGCGCCGACGAGATCTGCACTGGCGCGCTCTGCGTCCGCTGGCCCAATGCGGCCAAGGAGGCGCGCATCGCCGCCGGGGTGAACGGGCGCTCGCCGTGGAATGCGTCGCCGTCCTTCGTCATGAGGCCGGCGCGGACCACGCGGCGCTGGTCGACCTTGTTCCAGTTGCCGGGTAGCGCGGCGAGCGCGTGCGCCGGCACGGCCGCGAGGGTCGCGAGTACGACGGTGAAGAACGCGAGTCGCCGAGGGAGGGCCACCTGTTCTTCCTCGGAACACACGCCCATCCCTTTAGTCGCGCGGGTAGCGTTCAGCCGGATGTGGGCTCAGAGAGAGATCCGCCTGCCTGCTCATCCGCGCGGCTTCCATCTGGTCACGCGTGAAATCGAGTCGGGGATGCCGGAGCTCGAGCGTCTGCGCGTCGGGATTGCGCACCTGTTCATCCGACACACGTCCGCGTCTTTGACGCTGAACGAGAACGCGAGCCCGGACGTGCGCCGCGACTTCGCCACGTGGTTCGACCAAGCCGTGCCCGACGGCGCGCCGTACTGGACGCACACGCTCGAGGGTGACGACGACATGCCCGCGCACGTGAAGGCGTCGCTGCTCGACGTGGCGCTCACGATCCCGGTAAGCGACGGCCGCCTGGCGCTCGGAACGTGGCAGGGCGTGTACCTCTGCGAACACCGCGACCACGGCGGCTCGCGCAGTGTGATCGTCACCTTGTTCGGCGAAGAGCGCTGAGCTCGTCATGCCGATGTGCGAACATGTGTTCGTATGCGCTGGGACAACCTGAGAGTCGATATCGAGGAGGGACACCGCCTCCCCGGCTATCGCGAGCCGGCGGTGATCCGCCGCTTCGATGCGCCCGAGGCGCTGAACATCCGCTTCTACGAGGTGTTCGCGAAGTCGGCGCTGAACCGCGTGCCCGAGCAGTCGCAGGTCCCGTTCCGCTGGACCATCAACCCGTACAGGGGCTGCACGCATGCGTGCACCTATTGCCTGGCGGGCGACACGCGTGTGCTCATGGCGGACGGAACGACCCGCGAGATCCAGCATCTGCGTGCCGGCGACCTCGTCTACGGAACGGAGGAGCGAGGCACGCAGCGACAGCTGATCCCGACGGAGGTCAAGGACCAGTGGGCGTCGACCAAGCCGGCGTACAGGGTCACGCTACGCGACGGCACCGAACTCGTCGCCAGTGGGGACCACCGCTTCCTGACCGCTGATGGCTGGGAGCACGTAACGCAGTCAGAACCGGGCTCTGAAGAACGTCCTCACCTGACAGACGGCATCGAGTTGGTCGGCGCCGAGGAGGATGGCGACTTGCGCGTAGCGTCGATCGACCCACTTGGAGTGGAGATGCGTCTCTACGACATCACCACGGGCACCGGTGACTTCGTCGCCAACGGCGTAGTGAGCCACAACTGCTTCGCCCGTCCCACCCACAAGTACCTCGACTTCGACGCCGGGCGCGACTTCGAGCGCGAGATCATCGTCAAGGTCAACGTGCCCGAGGTGCTGCGCCGCGAGCTCGCCAAGCCGTCTTGGAACGGCGAGCACGTCGCGCTCGGCACGAACACCGACCCGTACCAGTGGGTTGAAGGTCGCTACAAGCTCATGCCGGGTATCTGGGAGGCGTTTCGTGACTTCCGCAACCCGTGCTCGGTGCTGACCAAGTCGCCGCTACTCCTGCGTGACCTACCTTTGCTCAAAGAGGTGGCAGAGGTTGCTCCGATCAGCGCGAGCTTCTCGGTGCCGACGCTCGACGAGAAGGCGTGGCGCGCGAGCGAGCCGCACACGCCGAATCCTCGGGCGCGCCTCGAGGCCATCGGCGAGCTCAATCGCGCGGGCATCCCCTGCGGTGTGCTGATCGCGCCGCTCATGCCCGGCATCAACGACGCGCCGGAGCAGGTGGAGCCGATCCTCGAGATGGCCGCGGAGATGGGAGCGGTGAGCGTCGGCGGCATCGCGCTTCACCTGCGCGGAGAAGTGAGGCAGGTCTTCTTCGAGTGGCTCGAGTCGTACCGTCCCGACCTCCTGCCCCGATACCGCGAGCTGTACAAGCGCGGCGCGTACGCGCCGAAGGACGAGCGAGCGCGTCTCCAGGCGCTCGCGCGACCCAAGCACGAGCCGCGCAACCCCTCCCGCCCCGCCCGCCGTTTCCTGGTCGATCGCGACAATCCCGGGTTCGTTCGCGCCGAGACCCGTGAGGATCGTCACCCGCCGCCCGAGCAACCTGCGCTGTTCTGACCGATGAGGTTTGAGGTGCGGCGGCGGATGGCTAAGTCAACTGTGGGACCCGCACCCGACCTCCCCCACTCGTGAGACGTTTCTTCCGCAGACCCACGGACGCGGACGGGCCCATGACGGCCGCGGCGTTCGCAAGGCAGCTCAGGCAGCAGGCGAGCGCGCGTGCAAGGCGCGCCCGCCGGGAGCTGTTCCTTCTCGTGCCGGTGCTGATCGGGACGATCGTCGCCTACCAGTACCGCAAGCAGCTGTTCGGCCTGGACGCCCCGATCCGGGTTGCTGCCGCGATCGTGCTTGTGATCGTGGGCTGGGCAATGGCGCGAGCGTTAGGCCGCGCCCTCGGCCCATCTCTGTTCCGTCGCATGGACGCCGGCACCGCCGGCACTGTCGGCTTCCTGATCAGGCTTGTCACGATCGCGTTCGCCGTGCTGATCGCGCTGCGGATCGCGGGCGTGCAACCTCAGACGGTCGCCGTCGGCGGCGCGCTCACCGCGGTCGTGTTCGGTCTCGCGGCGCAGCAGACGCTCGGCAACCTGATCGCCGGCATGGTGCTGATCAGCGCGCGGCCGTTCCGAGTCGGAGACCGCGTGCGCTTTCAGGCGGGCGGCCTGGCAGGACAGGTCGAGGGAGTCGTCACCAGCCTCGGCCTGCTCTACACCACGCTGGCGCATGGCGAGGACAGCATCATGGTCCCCAACTCGATCGTGCTCGGAGCGGCGGTCGTGCCCCTGCGAGAGCCGGCGGGGGTCGACGTGCGCGCGCACCTGCGGCCTGGCATCAAGCCGAGTGAGGTGCACCAGCTGATCGAGGAGAACATCACCGTGCCGATCCGGGACCGGCCGCATGTGGGTCTCGAGGAGGTCGACGGCGACAAGGTCGTGGTGCGCGTGACCGCCACGCCGGCCTCGAACGCAGATGGCGCGCGGCTCGCCGACGAGGTACTCGACGCGATCTCGCAGGTCACGGCCGAGCCCGAGCAGCTCTACCGCGCGAACTGACAGCGGTCAGGGAGCCGCGTGGCTCTCGAGCGCGGGGCGGCCCGCTGAACCCGACTTGGAGCGGCGCTCGCGCCGGCTTCGCTCCACCCGGTGGACCTTCGCGAGCACACGCTTCTCCACGAGGAACCAGCTCGCCGTCGCAACCGTGAGCGACGGCACCAGCACCGCGAGCCAGCGCAGTGGCAGCGGACCCGGCACCGCCCCGATTCGCTCCTCGAACAGAAGCACGGGCAGGTGCCACAGGTAGAGCGCGTAGGACACCACGCCAACCGCCACGAGCGGCCGGAAGCGGGTCCACGCGACCGCAGGCCCCGTGCCCGCGACGACCGCGAGCACGAGCAGCCCGAAGCCGATCCCTGCGGGCAGGTTCTGCATCGTGAGGTTGATCCCCTGGTGCCGGATGCCCACGTCGCTGATGTGCCACAGGCTGTTCACCACCACGCCGCCGAGTCCGGCAAGTGCGATCGCGAACGTGGCGACGGGGCCGATCCGGAACGGCTCACCGGCACGGGCCAGCCGCCACTCCGCGAGTAGCGCGACGAGCATGCCGGCCGCGAAGTACGGGAGGTACGCGATCAGCGCCTTGGAGGCGACCATGTTCCAGCCACGCGAGTACACGAGCCAGTTCCAGAAGATGCCGGCGACGACCAGCCCCACCAGCATCCACAGCTGGCGCCGCGCACTGCCCGCGCCGAAGCGGTACGCGAGCAGCCCGAGGAGCGGCAGGAGCGCGTAGAAGAGGATCTCCACGCATAGCGTCCACGTGACCGGGTTGAACGACATCATCGTTTGCGGCTTGTAGTTCTGAGCGAAGATCGCGAACAGCGGCAGGTCGGCCTGGTCGGGCAGTCGCACGCCCGGCACGCCCTTCGTCCCCCACAGCAGCGCGAGGGTTCCGGCCATCGCCACGTAGTAGGCGGGCAGGATCCGCGCGGCCCGGCGCGCCACGTAGGAGCGGAGATCGACCGTGCCCTCTCGCCGCAGCGCCGCTCGCGCGAACCCGCGGTAGAGCAGGTAGCCGGAGAGCACGAAGAAGAGGATCAGCCCGAGCCGAAGATCGGACGCCACATAGTCGCCGAAGCTGTGGCGGCGGACGTTGGCCGGGTCCGGAAAGTGGTACAGCCAGACGTGGAACGTGAGCACGGTGAGGGCGGCGAGGCCGCGCAGGCCGTCGAGCCCCGCCGCGCGCTGGTTGCGCTCGGGCGCAGGCATGAGGGATTTGTACCCAACTCTGCTCAACGTGACGCTCCGGGGGGCGCGGCTGCTGCAATAGGTGGCGATGCATTCGCACCACCAAGCGCACGCGCACTCACACGGTAGCCATGCCGGTAATAGACCTCGCATGGTGGTCGCGCTCGCGATCAACGTCGCGCTGCTCGCAATCGGCGTGGCCGGGTGGCTCGCGTTCGATTCCGTTGCGCTTCTCGCGGACGCCGGCCACGTGCTCTCCGACGTGGCCGCGATCGCGCTGGGGGTGTTCGCCGCGACGGTGGCCGCACGACCGCCGACCGCGAAGCGCACGTTCGGCTATCACCGGACCGAGATCCTCGCGGCGCTCGCGAACGGCGTGCTGCTCGTGGCCGTCGCGGTGGTGGTGTTCGTGGAGGCGATCGGGCGCCTCAACGGATCCCCCGACGTGGGCGCAGGCGGCGTACTCGTGGTCGGCTTGATCGGGCTGGCGGGGAACGTGGCCGCCACCGCGGCGCTCGCGGGAGGCGAGCGGGAGGACATCAACCTCGAGGGCGTACTCCGCCATTCGGCCGCGGACGCGCTCGGGTCGCTCGGGGTGATCGTCGCTGGCGCAGTGGTGCTCGCGACGGGCTGGGAGCAGGCCGACGCGATCGCGGGCATGCTGATCGGCCTGCTCGTGCTGCTCGGCTCGTGGCGGCTCATCTCCGAGCCGCTGAACGTGCTGATGGAGGGCGCCCCGCCCGGCGTGAACGTGAACGACGTCGGCGAGGCGATGGCGCGCGTGGACGGCGTGCGCGAGGTGCACGACCTGCACGTGTGGACCGTCACGAGCGGCTTTCCAGCGCTCGCAGCGCACGTGATCGTGGAGGCCACGCATGACCCCGACATCGTGCGCGGGCAGGTGGAGGCGCTCCTGAACGAGCGCTTCGGTATCGAGCACACCACGCTCCAGGTCATGGCCGAGCGCCTGCTGAAGCTGGAGGACCGGCTCCCCGGCAATCGCTGAGCGCCCGGCTCCCTCTCTATATTGAGTCCGCCGCCGACCCGGGACCTTTCTGGGCCCCGGGCTCCCTCACATGAGGATCTGGATCGACATGACCGCACCGGCGCACGTGCTCGTGTTCCGGCCGATCATCGAGCGCCTGCGCGGGCAGGGGCACGAGGTCGACATCACTGCGCGTGACTACGCGCAGACCCTCGAGCTGCTCGAGCTGCACGGCATCGACCACATCGACTTCGGCCGACACGGCGGCGCGACCCGCGCGAAGAAGGTCGCCGCACTCGTGTCGCGCACGCGGGCGATGCGGCGCTTCGGCAAGGGCAAGGGATTCGACCTCGCTCTGGCGCACGGCTCGAACGACCTGGCGATCGCCGCCGCCTCGCTGCGAATCCCGGCCGCCAACATGTTCGATTACGAGTTCGCGACGGCCCAGCACAACGTTGGCTGCCGGCTGGCTCGGCGGGTGGTCACGCCGGACTCGATCCCACCCGAGCGCCTGGCGCGCTACGGCGCCGGCCCGGACAAGCTCGTGCAGTACCCGGGGCTGAAGGAGGAGTACTACCTCGCCGACTTCGAGCCGAACCCGGCCGTGATGGAGCAGCTCGGCGTGGACCGCGAGCGCGTGACCGTGGTGGTGCGGCCGCCGCCGGACGTGTCGCTCTACCACCGCAAGTCGAACAAGCTCTTCCCCGCGGTGCTCGACCGCCTCGGCCGCGACGACGATGTCCACGCGATCGTGCTGCCGCGCACGCAGGAGCAGCGCGTGTACGTGAAGGCCCTCGGGCTGCCGTCGGTGATCGTGCCCGATCACGCGGTCGACGCCCAGAGCCTGATCGCGCTGGCCGATCTCGTGGTGTCGGCGGGCGGGACGATGAACCGCGAGGCGGTCGCGCTCGGGACGCCGGTCTACACCACCTACGGCGGGCGGCTCGGCGGCGTGGACGAGTGGCTCATCCGTGAAGGACGCCTGCGCCCGCTGACGAACGCACGAGCAATAGAGCTTCAGAAGCGACAGCACGACGGCGCACGCACGCGACGCGACCCCGCCATACTCGTGGACATCCTGCTCGGCACCCCTCGATGAGCGTGAAGCAAAAGGTTCCAAGCTCGAGCGACACCGCGGAGCTGCAGGCCGCGATCACCCCCGCCGGCTCGCTGGCGGAGCGCTACGCGCGCATGGCGCACGAGGGCTTCGAGCGCCGCGCGGTCGATCCGGCGTTGAGAACGCTCGACGTCCTGATCGCGGGCACGCTGCTCGTGGCCACCTCGCCGATCATGGCCGTCGCCGCGCTGGCCATCTACGCCGACTCCGGCAAGCCCGCGCTCTATCGCGGCCGCCGTGTGGGCCGCGCGGGCCGCATCTTCACGATGCTCAAGTTCCGCACGCTCGAGCTCGACGCCGAGTCGCGGCTCGGGCCCTACCTGGGCGCGCAGCTCACCGACCTCACCAACGCCGAGGTGACCCGCGTGGGCAGGTGGCTGCGGCGCACGCACGTGGACGAGCTGCCGCAGCTCTGGAACGTGGTACGGGGCGACATGAGCCTCGTCGGCCCACGCCCGATCCGCCCGCGCTTCTTCGAGGAGCTGTGCGAGCAGATCCCGCAGTACTGGCAGCGGCTGGTCGTTCGGCCCGGCATGACGGGGCTCGCGCAGATCCGGATCGAGCGCGAGATGACCTGGTCGGAGAAGCTCGCCCATGACTTCGAATTCATCGCCGACCGCTCGCTTGGGCTGTACCTGAGCGTGATCGCGGAGACGGTCGCGCGCGTGATCCGCCGGATCGCCGGCGGCGCCGACTAGCCGTGTGCGGGATCTGCGGCCTCGCGTCGCTCTCGGGCGAGCCCGTCGACGCTGAGGTTCTGTCGGCTATGAACGCGACCCTTGTCCACCGGGGTCCGGACGACGAGGGCTACCACCGCGAGGGACGGGTCGGGCTCGCCGCGCGGCGCCTCTCGATCATCGACCTCGAGGGCGGCCATCAGCCGATCTCCAACGAGGACGGCACCGTCACCGTTGTTCAGAACGGCGAGATCTACAACCACCGCGAGCTGCGTGCCGATCTGGAGCGGCGCGGGCACCGCTTCGCCACCCGCTGCGACACCGAGGTGCTGGCGCACCTGTACGAGGAGCGCGGCACGCGCTTCGTGGAGGACCTGCGCGGCATGTTCGCGATCGCCCTGTGGGACGCGCGCAGGCGCCGGCTGCTGCTTGCTCGCGACCGCTTCGGGATCAAGCCGCTCTACTACCGGCTGGAGGGCGGCACGCTGTCGTTCGGTTCCGAGCTGAAGGCGCTGCTGGCGCAGCCGGAGTTCTCGCGCGAGATCGACATCGAGGCCCTGGAGGCCTTTCTCGCCTTCAACTCCATCCCGGCGCCGCTCACGATCTTCCGCGAGGCGCGCAAGCTCCCGGCCGGGCACCTGCTGGTGCTCGAGGGCGGCCGCTGCTCGATCGAGCGCTATGCGAGGCCCGAGCCCGTGCCGGCGTCCGAGGTGCGCAGCGAGGGCATCGACGAGCTTGCCGAGGAGCTACGCGGGTGCCTCCGCGACTCGGTGCGTGCGCATCTCGTGTCCGACGTGCCGGTCGGGGTGATGCTGTCCGGCGGAATCGACTCCTCCGCGCTGGCTGCCCTTGCCGCCCAGGAGTCCGGGGAGCGCGTGAGCACCTTCTCGATCGGCTTCGAGGAGCGCGCGTTCAACGAGCTCGAGCTGGCGCGCCTCGTGGCGAAGCGCTACGACACCGATCACCACGAGCTGGTGGTGCGGCCGGACGCGGCCGAGCTCCTGCCGAAGCTGGCCGAGGCGTTCGACGAGCCGTTCGCCGACTCATCGGCGCTGCCCACCTACCTCGTGTCGCAGCTCGCGGCCGACCACGTGAAGGTGGCGATGTCCGGCGAGGGCGGCGACGAGCTGTTCGGCGGCTACTACACCTACGTGGCGGATCTGCTCGCGCCGCGTGTCGGGCGGATCGCCTCGGCGCTGCGGCCGCTGGTGGACCTGCTGCCCAGCACATCCGGAAAGGTGAGCTTCGACTACAAGGCGAAGCGCTTCGCCCGTGGGGCCCACCTGCCGCCGCTCGAGCGCCACCACGCCTGGAAGGAGATCTTCTCCCCGGAGGCGCGGGCCGAGCTGCTCGCCCACCACCGCCGCAGCAGCGTCGACCCTGTCGATGTGTACCGCGCGCGCTGGGCGGAGACGGAGGGGGCCGAGCTGCTCGCCCGCCTTCAGGACGTTGACCTCGGCATCTACCTAGCGGACGACCTGCTCGTGAAGACCGACCGGGCGAGCATGGCGCACTCGCTAGAGGCGCGCGTGCCGTTCATGGACACCGTGGTCGCGGACTTCGCAATGACGCTGCCTACCGAGATGAAGGTGAAGCGCTTCGAGAAGAAGCGGCTGCTCAAGGAGGCCGTGCGCCCGCTCGTGCCCGAGGAGATCTACAACGCGAAGAAGCAGGGCTTCTCGATACCAGCGGCCGCCTGGCTGCGCGGCGAGCTGGAGCCGTTCGCGCGCGAGGTGCTCTCGCCGGAGAATGTCAGCCGCCAGGGCTTCTTCGACCCGAAGGCGGTTACCGCGCTGATCGACCGGCACGTGTCTCGCCGGGAGGACCTGTCGCGCCAGCTCTGGGGCCTGCTCTCGTTCGCGCTCTGGTTCGAGCGCTACGCGCGAGGACCCGAGCCCACACACCCCGGCCGTCGGGTGGCCGCCTAGCCTGGCGCGCAGAGGTTCACGGGCGGCCGCGCCGAACCCTACCCTTGGGTCCGTGAACCTCCACGACGCATTCCTGGGCTTCGGCCTCGCGCTCGTGATCGTCTGGGTGATGACGCCGGTCGCGGCGGCCGTCGCCTGGCGAATCGGCGCGATCGACGAGCCGCGGGAGCGCGGGTTGCATCAGTTCCCCACCCCGCGCCTCGGCGGGCTCGCGATCCTGCTCGGCGTGGAGGTGGCCGGCTGGATCTGGCTGCCGCACGGGCAGGAGACGCGCGGGATCCTGATCGGGGCGGCCGTGATCGCGTTCGTCGGCGCGCTCGACGATCTGTTCGAGCTCTCCGCCGACGTGAAGCTCGCCGGCCAGACGCTTGCCGCGATCATCCCCGTGGCGATGAACGTGCGCGTCGACACGATGACGCTGCCGTTCCTCGGCCACATCGACCTCGGCTGGACCTCTTATCCGCTCACCACGGTCGGGATCGTGGCCTGCATGAACGCGGTGAACTTCATCGACGGCGTGGACGGGCTCGCGGCCGGCGTCTGCACGATCGCTGCGATCACGTTCGGAACCATCGCGCTGTCCCTGGACCGCGACGCGGCGGGCGTGCTCGCGCTGATCGTCGCCGGCGGCTGCCTCGGCTATTTGCGCCACGGCTTCCACCCCGCCTCGATTTTCCTCGGCGATTCAGGCTCGAACCTGCTCGGCTACCTGCTCGCGACAATCGCGGTCCAGGGCGCGCTGAAGACGAACGCCGTGATCGCCCTCGCCTTCCCGCTCGTGATCCTCGCCGTGCCGATCCTCGACTCGAGCTTCGTGATCGCCAAGCGCGTCAAGTACGGCAAGCCCGTGTACAAGGCGGACACCTGGCACTTCCACCACCGCTTCGCCAACATCGGCTTCTCGCAGCGGCGCACGGCCGTCTACATCTACCTGTGGACGCTGTCGCTCGGACTGCTCGCGCTTGCGCTGCGCTTCGTGCCCTATACCGACGACCAGGGCCACTGGAACCTCCGCTGGAGCCTCGTCATGGCCGGCTTCGGCCTGCTGGCGCTCACCTCGTCCGTGTACCTGGTGCTGGTCCTCGAGATCCTGAAGCTGCGGCGCTTCCGCTCGTACCAGGCACGGCGCGCGGCGCTTGCAGAGGGCGGCCCCGAGCCGGGGCCCGACAAGGTGGACGCCGGCGTGGTCCACGAGCTCGAGACGGGCGAGTTCGAGGCGGTCGATCCAGCCGCCCTGGAGCGCCGGGAGTAGCGTCGAGCGGTGCGGCGCCGGTCGCGTGCTCTTCTAGCGATCGGCCTGGCGGCCGCCTAGCTCGGCACGGCTCCTATCTGCTGCAAAGAACTTCACGCCCTCCCAGCCATTCCGGCCCCCTCGTCGCGGATGCTGCGGATCGTCCCATGTGCGGCGAACCAGGGCAATGGTCAGCGAAAGTCGTCGGGGTTGTGACGCCCGGTGGTACAACCGAATTGGTGTCGAGATCCGCGCTCTCCGGCCGGTGGCCCCGCTCTGCGGGGCAGCTCATGGACGCGCAACGCACACTGGCGTGCGCCGTGCAGCCGGGCTGGCCCCAGCGCGAACGCTCGCGCGCTGTGGGCGCTTGTTTCGTGTGCTTCCCGCGTGGCGAGCACGGTCCGGGCGCGGCGGGCGATCCGGGGTGGGCCGGGGCGGCAGTCGTGCGGGGCGGAACGCTTGTTTCGACTGCGGTCGTGCCCGGCGTTGCTGGCGCACCTTACGAGCCTGGCCTGCTCGCCCTCAGGGAAGGCCCGCTGCTAGAGGCCGCCGTGCGCGCGCTCGACGTGGAGCCCGATGTGCTGCTGGTAGACGCCACAGGCCGTGACCACCCGCGTCGCGCAGGGCTGGCGCTGCAGCTGGGTGCGGTGCTGGGCACGCCGACGATCGGCGTCACGCACCGGCTGCTGCTCGCCGAAGGGACGTGGCCGCGCGAGAGTGAGGGGTCGACTGCGCCGTTCCGGCTCGGCGGCGACATCGTCGGCCACTGGGTACGCACCAGGCGCGGTGCGCGTCCGCTCGCGGTTCACGCCGGCTGGGGTGTGGATACGGACCGCGCGGCGGAGATTGTCCTGGGGGCCGTTGAACGAGCGAGGACTCCAGAGCCTCTCCGGCAAGCGCGCCGTGTTGCCCGGACTGCACGGGCGAAGGCGGGTTGAGCCTCCGGGCCTAGACGGCGGCGTGCGAGAGCTGTGGGTACAGCGGATAGCGCTCCGCGAGAGCCCGAGTCCGCTCGCTGAGCTCGGACTTCAGCGAGTCGGTCCAGTCGTCGGCCACGAGCACCTCGGCGATCGTCTTCCCGATCTCATGGAAGTCGTCCGCCTGGAGCCCCCTGGTCGCGAGTGCCGGCGTGCCGACGCGCAGGCCTGACGACACGGCCGGCGGCCTCGGGTCGAACGGGACCGCGTTGCGGTTCACGGTGATCCCGATGTCGTGCAGGCGGTCCTCGGCCTGCTTGCCGTCGAGATGCGACTCACGGAGGTCGACGAGCAGGAGGTGAACGTCCGT
>JBJMLG010000227.1:0-3857 GCA_045805385.1 Thermoleophilaceae bacterium | reverse complement strand
GCGCCCCTTGCCGACCGTGAGCGCGTGCGACATCACGCCACCTTGCGAGAAGCCGCCGATCACCGTTCGCTCGATCGGTACGCCGCTGTCCTCGGCGAGCGCGCCCATGAACTGCTCGAGCAACCCGAACGTCGGGAAGAAGGTGTCGGGGTCGGGGAAGCCCACGCGGCGCACCACGTACCAGTGGTTGCCCGGTGCCCCGGCGAATTGCAGCGGCGCGCGCGGCGTCACGCCCAGCAGCCGGCGCTCGGGGTCGAGCTCGTCGAGCAGGGGAAAGAGGTCGTTCTCGTCCACGCCGCGTCCGTGCAGGAGCACGAGCGCGCCCTCGGGTTCTCCCGCGGCCGGCCGGATACGGTGCTGCAGGACTTGACGGGTTCCCTCACGCGCCATTCTCGCCCGACAGCGTACGCCGGGCTGTTTGAGAGAGTGCTGCCGGGCTCGACGCAGCGCGCCGGCTGGGCTAACGTGATTGCACAGGCAACTTAAAGCACGCCCGATGACAGAGACAGCCCCAACCAGCCCAGGCGTCCGTGAGCTCAGCGAGATCGAGCTCGCCGCGTGGCGCGGCTTCCTCCAGGCCCATGCCCAACTCGTGAAGCAGCTCGACGCGGAGCTCGAGGCAAGCCACCGCCTGCCGCTCAGCTCCTACGAGGTGCTGCTGTTCCTCTCGACCGCTCCCGACAGTCGCATGCGAATGTCCGAGCTCGCCGAGAGCGTCCTGCTCAGCCGCAGCGGCCTCACCAGGCTGATCGACCGGCTCGAGCGCGAGGGCCTGGTCGAGCGAAGCGCCTGCTCGTCGGACAAGCGCGGCTGGTTCGCCGCCCTCACGGACAAGGGTCGCGCGCGCTTCCACGATGCCCGTGGCGCGCATCTCGAAAGTGTGCGAACGGGCTTCCTCGAACACTTCTCCGAGACGGAGCTCGCCCAGCTGGGCCGGCTCTGGGAGCGCCTGCTCACCGGCGAATCGGCTCTGCCGAGCTGCTAGGAGACGGGGATGGTGGCGGCGTGCCGGTGACGCCGTCGCACTTCGCGGATCGCGCGCGCCAGGCGACGCACGGCCTCGTCGAGCCCGTCTGGGTCGAGCAACGGGAACGACAGCCGCAACTGCGTCTGGCTGTGGCGCTCGGCTGTGACGGCGCCGCCGGGCGTGAATGACACGCCCACCCGCGCGGCTTCGCGGTAGAGGTCGCGCTCGTCGAGCGGGCGGTTCAGCGTGACCCACACGTGGTGGCCGCCGCGCGGCACTGCGGCGCGGTACTCGCCCGCCATGTGGCGTGCGAGCGACTCCAGGAGCGCGTCGCGCCGCTCGCGGTAGAACGGGATCGAGCGCTCGATCTGGCGCTTGTGGCCGCCGGCTGCGAGGAAGCGCGCGGCGATGTGCTGCGCCAGCGTGGTGGAGTGGAAGTCGGTCTCGAGCTTCAGCATGGCGAGCCGCTCGCGCACCGGGCCGCGCGCGACGATCCAGCCGAGCCGGAGGCCCCCTCCGACCGTCTTCGAGAGCGAGTTCACGTAGATCACGTGCCCTGGTGCGCGCGAGCGCACGGACGGCTGACCCTGGCCCTCGAAGCGCAGGTCCGCGTACACGCGATCCTCGAGCACGAAGAAGTTCCGCTCGATCGCGAGTTGTGCCAGCCGGTCGCGGCGTTCGGCTGAGAGATCGACGCCGGTGGGGTTCTGGCAGTCGGTCTGGAGCGCGCACAGCTTCACCTCGTGGCGCGCCAGCACGTGCTCGAGCGCATCGATGTTCATACCGTCCTCGTCGACGGGAACGCCGATGATCCGGGCCCCCGTGGCTCGCGCCGAGGAGAGGATGCCGGCGAACGTGGGCGACTCGACCACCGCCACGTCGCCCGGCTCGAGCAGCGCGCGCGCCGTCAGGTCGATCGCCTGGCGCGCCCCGGACGTGACGATGATGTCGTCGGGATCCGCTGGATGACCCGAGTCGGAGACCCAGCGGGCGAGCTGCTCCCGGAGCTCGAACAGGCCCTCCGCCGTGAGATACGAGATGGCTTCCCCGCCCTCCTCCTCGAACACCGCGGCGGTGATCTCCGCCAGCTCCTCGATCGGGTACATGCTCGGCGACGGCCAGCCGGTCGCGAGCGACAGGACCCCCGGCTCGCGCGCGTGCCGGAACGCGTCGTCGAGCACCTGCTCGCGGTAGCTCAGCGGCCGGTCGGGCAGCACGTATGTCTGCCAGTCGTCACCCTCTTCGGCGGCGGTGGCGGGCGTGACCGCCCGCACGAATGTGCCACGTCCCACGCTGGCCGTCACGTACCCGAGCTCGGCGAGGCGTCTGTAGGCGCGCGCTGCCGTGAGGTGGTTGATGCCGGCCTGGTCGGCGAGCGCGCGTGTGGTCGGGAGCTTCTCACCAGGCTCGAGGTCGCCGGACTCGATCGCGGCGGCGAAGCGGTCCACGAGCTGCTGGGTGAGGGAGACGTCCCCGTCGCGCTTTAGGTCAGACAAGTCCAACTTGTACGACATTGTACCGCCTAAGACCGACCCTAACATGCACATTGTAAGAGCAGCATGCGGTTAATACATCAGTTCAAAAGGATCACACAATGTTTCCCAGCTACTTCCTCCATCGTGATGATCCCCGCCGTTACTCCGCGATCTCTCGCAAGGGCACGGCGGGGGCGCCGGCGCCCGTCCCGGCGAGCCACCGGCGCGTGATCGTGCGCGATGCCGTGCCGGCCGACTTCGACGCGATCGTGCGCCTCGCAGCGCTCGACGACCGCCGTGTGCCGTCCGGCACGGTCGTGGTCGCGGAGGTGGACGGTGAGCTGGTGGCCGCCGTCTCGCTCGCAGGGCACGCGATCGCGGATCCGTTCCGCCCGACCGCCGATCTGGTGAGCCTCCTCGAGCTTCGCGCAACTCAACTGCGCGCCGCCGAGGCTGAGACCGTGCCTGCGGCGGCGAACCCGCGCCTGGTCCCGCGGGCGGCAGGCTTCTAGACAACCTTTCTCGCAACCCTCCTCGCGAGAAACAGGAAGGGCCCGCTCCGGCGGGCCCTTCCGGCTTTCTCGGGCGTGCTGCTCTCCTAGTCGGTCTTCAGCAGCGAGCGGTATTCGTCGGGCAGCTGGGCCTTCATGTCCGACCACTCTTTGTCGCTCAGCGCCTCGCGCAGAGTGGCGAATACCGCTCGCGCGTGCTCGGCCGCCTCGCTGCGGGTCACACCTTCGATCTCGGCGATCTGCCCCTCGAAGTCCTCGAGCGAGAGCCGCCTCGCGCGGCCACCGCTGCGCGCCCTGCCTCGCTCGATCGCCGGCGCGAGCTCGGGCGGCAGCTCCGCCTCGATGTCGTCGAGCTCGCCGCCCGTAATTCGCGACGCCAGCACTTCGAGCACCGCCTCGGCGGCGCGCTCCGCGCGCAGGCGGTCGAGTTTGGTGCGCATCATCATGCGCT
Organism: Thermoleophilaceae bacterium; assembly: GCA_045805385.1. Taxonomy (GTDB): domain Bacteria; phylum Actinomycetota; class Thermoleophilia; order Solirubrobacterales; family Thermoleophilaceae; genus JADGHQ01. The sequence continues at coordinate 452 of JBJMLG010000227.1, read as the reverse complement.
CGAGAAAGTCGTCAAAGCCCATCCGCGCAGCCGACCCGGGCTCCACGTCGAGCCGGCGCTCCTCGGCGATGGCCTCGTCGAGCAGCGGTTGGAAGTCCTTTGGCAGCTCGGACGACATGTCGGCGAACTCATCCGGTCCCACGGCTCGCCACAAAGCGGTGAACACCGCGCGCGCATCGCGCTCCGCGATCGACTCCTCCACTCCCGCTCGCTGTGCAATGCGACGGAGGAACTCGTCCACGTGGAACGGCTCGTTCGGCCGATCGGTGTTGACGCAGCTGCGGAGCTCGCTCGGCAGCCGCTCGGCGATGTCCTCCGCCTCACCGCCCGAGAGGCGCTCGGACAGCGTCTCGAGCGTGGTGCACGCGATGCGTGCGGCCTCCTCCCCGGAGATGTGCGCTCGGTCCTGCACGGTGCTGATGAATCCTTCGTAGTTCATGGCCCGCCACTGC
>JBJMLG010000226.1:0-25011 GCA_045805385.1 Thermoleophilaceae bacterium | reverse complement strand
GTCGACGGTGAAGTAGGGAAGCGAGAACGTGTCGCCGGGCCCGGGCCCGCGCTCGTGCACGCCGATCAGCGGGAGCTCGGAGCGCGACTGCCAGCCCTGACCCTCGGCTCCTTCGCGGGGCTCGAGCTTCACGTCGAGCAGCTCGCTCCAGAAGCGCAGCGCGCGCTCCGGCTCGTCGGCGGGGAATTCGATCAGGGCGAGCGGCGAGCGGTCCATCAGGGTGCACGCTAACCCACCGCCCTACGATGCGCGCGTGCGAATCGCGGTCGTCGACCTCGGAACCAACTCCACGCGCCTGCTCGTCGCCGAAGTCGAGCAGGGACGGCTGCGCGAGCTCGAGCGCCGCTCTACGGTGACGCGGCTGGGCGAAGACGTGGACTCGTCCGGCAAGCTAGCCGAGGCCGCGGTCGGGCGCGTGCTCGAAACGGTAGGCGCCTACCGCGAACTGATGGACGAGCTCGGCGCCGAGCGGCGCACCGCTGTCGCCACGAGCGCGGTGCGCGACTCCTCGAACGGCGCCGACTTCCGCGCGCTGCTGCACCACCGCTTCGACATCGACGCGCGCATCCTGAGCGGCGACGAGGAGGCGCGGCTCACCTTCCTCGGCGCCACCCGCGAGCGGCCGCGCGGCGAGCCGACCCTCGTGCTCGACATCGGCGGCGGCAGCACGGAGTTCGTCGTCGGGCGCCCCGGCGAGGACCCCGACTTCCACGTGTCGACGCAGGCGGGATCAGTGCGCCAGACCGAGCGCCACCTCGCCGACGACCCGCCGGCCCCCGAGCAGGTCCAGGCGCTCGCCGAGGAGCTGCGCGCGATCATCGACGCCGAAGTGCCCGCAAATATGCGCGAAAGCGTGAGCTCGGGCATCGCCGTCGCCGGCACGCCGGTTTCGTTCGCGTCGATCGACGCGGGGCTCGAGCCGCCAGACGGGAAGGCGGTGGAGGGCTACCGGCTGTCGCTCGAGAGCGTCGAGCGGATCACCGACGAGCTCGCCGCCGTCCCCCTCCCCGAGCGGCGTGAGGTGCCAGGCCTCAACCCCGACCGCGCACCGACGATCGTGGCCGGAGGCCTCATACTCGGCGAGGCGATGCGGGCTTTCGGCCTACGCGAGATCGAGGTCTCGGAGGCCGACCTGCTGCACGGCGCGGCGCTGTTCTTCGCAGCCGAATCGTGCTAAACGACGCGTCGGATTTATGCCCCATGCCGGGGACAGCCCTGGTAGCCCATAAGGACAAAGGTTCTACCTTGCGGTGGGCTGAGCGGGCGCTTATACTGGCCTCGCCGGGTCGGGTCAGCGTGCCTTTGGCTCGTCGGCCCACACGACTCGGTCATAGGTTCGGGCGAAGCCGCATCGTATCGGCGCCTCCCGCCGCTCGGACCGCTAAGGCCCTTTCATGGCACGTACCCCTGCCCGTCCTGATGGGGCCACTTGGAACCGCCCGCGGCAACGCGGGCGGTTTCTTTTTGTGCGGAGCGCCCGAGGCGCCGGTCACGTAACCGGCTGCTCACGGCTCAGTCGAGGCCGTCACGGTCTACCGCCGAGCAGCGCGCGCAGTTCGTCGATCGTGTCGGCCTCGTCGGCGCTCTTGTCCGGCCGGTAGCGCTTGACGCGCGCGAAGCGCAGCGCCACCCGGCCCGGGTAGCGCGTGGAGGACTGGACGCCGTCGAGCGCGATCTCGACGACCAGCTCCGGGCGCACCATCACAGCGATTCCCTGCCGGCAGGCCTCGCGCGCCAGCAACTCGCCGGTCTGCCACTGGAGCAGCTCATCCGTCATCCCCTTGAAGGTCTTCCCGACCATCACGAACTCGCCCGTCCGCGGGTCGCGCGCGCCGAGGTGGAGGTTCGACAGCCAGCCCTGCCGGCGCCCGTGGCCCCACTCTGCACCGAGCACGACGAGGTCGTACGTACGCACCGGCTTCACCTTGCGCCACGCCTTGCCGCGGCGGCCCGCCTTGTACACCGACGCCGCGTCCTTCACGACCACGCCCTCGTGGCCGGCGGCGAGCGCCTCGTCCATCACGCGCGTCGCGGCCTCAGGGTCCGACGTCATTACGCTCGGGATCCTGAGCTGCGGCGCGATCGCCTCCAGCCGGGCGGCGCGCTGCTCGAGCGGCGTGTCGAGCAGGTCCTCGCCGTCGACGTGGAGCAGGTCGAACAGGAACGTCACGATCCCCTCGGGCGGGGCGTCACGGTCGATCTGCGAGACGGTGTCCTGAAAGGGCGCCGGCCCGTGTTCGCCCATCCACAGCGCCTCGCCGTCGAACACCGCCTGCTCGACGGGGATCCGCCGCACCGCCTCGACGATCCCCGGCAGTGACTCCGTGATCTCGTTGAGGTTGCGGGTGTAGATGCGGACCTCGTCACCGCGCCGGTGGATCTGGATCCGGATCCCGTCGAGCTTCCACTCCACCGACGCGCGATCGAAGCTCTCGACCGCTTCCGGCACATTCGCCGCCGTCGACGCGAGCATCGGGAAGATCGGCCGGAAGATCTCGAACCCAACCTCGCGCAGCCCTTCCTCGCCGCTCGAGATCGCGATCTCTGCCGTGCGCGTGAGGTCGCCCGACAGCATCAACGCTCGGCGCGCGAGCTCGCCCGGCACCCCGGCCGCCTTCGCGACCGCGTCGACCATCAAGCCGGCGAGCGCGCCTTGCCTGAGCTCGCCGGTGAAGAGCCGCTTGATGAAGTCCGCCTCCTGCGAAGTGGCACGCCGGAGGAGCTCACCGAGGATCTCTTTCCGCCTACCCGCCGACCCGCCGCCCGTCGTCTTCCGCACCTCGGCGATCGCGCGATCGAGCTCCTCGATCGTGAGCGACGGCTCTTCGGCGCCCACCACGTCCAACCCGTAGATAGTCGAATACCCGACACCGATACGGCCCTGTCGCGGCACGCCCGCCAGGAAGCCGACGGCCGGCGGGACCTCGCTCGGGTCGAGCCGCCGCAAGAGATCGGCCAGGAAAGCGACCTTCTGCGAGCGAGAACTGGTGTTGGTCACGTCTCCCGAGGCGGCGACGACATCGGCCAGCAAGGTCATAGGTCGGCCTCAGCTAAGCAGCCTGGCGCGCCGGGTACACATACTTCTGGCACCGGGGGGTACATTGACCAATGAGACCGTCGCGTCTCCTAGCGGTGCTGCCACAGCGTGGCGTCGCACGAGAAGCGCCGGACCCAGAGAGCGAGACGCTCGCCGCCCGCCTCCCAACGGGCCCCGTGCGGATTGCAGGAAGCAGGGACCATGCCGTACCACCGATGCCCCGCCTGTGGCTCCCGCAGCTACAGCGCGGCCGCGCGCCCCTCGGTGGGCACGTGCCCGAGTTGCTCCGCCCCACTCTCGGACGGCAGCCGCTTCGGTACCACCCGCCGTGTCACGCGAACCCTCCCGGCGCGACCCGAAGGGGTGACGAGCGCCCGGAGGGGATTGGCGGAGCTCGGCTTTCCGGAGCCGACCCGGGAGACGCTCGCCCTACTCGTGTCGGAGCTCGTCACCAACGCGGTGATCCACGCCGGGCTCTCCGACGAGGATTCGGTGACGCTGAGCGTCACGCAGCGGCCCGGTCGCGCCCGCGTATCTGTTCACGACGCCGGCGAGGGCTTCGAGCCGCCGCCGCCACGGCGCCAGAACCGGTTCACGACGGGCGGGCGCGGTCTGTTCATCGTGGATTCGCTCTCCGACTCGTGGGGTGTCGAGCAGGACGACGAGGGCTGCACGGTGTGGTGCGAGATAGGAGTCGAGGAGGAAGCAGGCGCCGCGACCGAGCGGAGGGTGACCGGTACGTACCTTCGCGAGCTAGCGACCGAGCTCAGGTAGCGCGGGCTACGCCAGGTTCGCCTTGCGCGGGTAAGCCACCGAGGGGTCGGTGAGCACGTTCACGAGCGCCGGCTTCCCGCTCGCGAACGCCCGCTCGAGCGCCGGCCGAAGCTCGTCCGGCGAGCGCACCAGCTCGCCGTGCCCGCCCAGCTCCTCGACCACGCGGTCGTAGCGCAGCTCGGGCTGGAGCTCGGCCGCCACCGAATAGCCGTACAGGAACTCCATCGGGTGCTTCTCGAGCCCCCAGATCCCGTTGTTGCCCATCACTCCCACGACTGGCAGGCCGTGGCGCACCATCGTGTCGAACTCGAGGCCGGAGAAGCCGAAGGCGCCGTCGCCGAGCAGCAGGCACACGCGGGAGTCCGGGCGTGCGAGCTGGGCGGCGATCGAATATCCAGGACCGGCGCCGAGGCAGCCGTACGGCCCTGGGTCCATCCAGCAGCCGGGCTCGTATGAGTCGATCATGCGGCCGGCGTACGAGACGAAGTCGCCGCCGTCGCCTACCACGACCGTGTCGCGATCGAGGACCTGGTTCAGCTCGTTGTAGACGCGCATCGGGTGAAGCGGCGCGCGCGGGTCGTTCAGCTCCTCCTGCTCGGCCGCGCGCTTCTCGTTCTCGGTCGCGCGCAGGTCGGCGAGCCAGCCGGAACGGTCCGGGCCGCCGCCCGCGGCAGATCGCAGGGCATCGAGCGTCGCGGCGACCCCGCCGTACAGCTCGGCAGCCACCTCGCGTGGATGCGGGTTCACGGGTGGCGCGCTTCCCACGGTGACGATCGTCGTGTCCTCGCCGAACGAGCCGCCGAAGCCCAGCCGGAAGTCCATGGGAACGCCGATTACGAGAGCCACGTCGGCGCCCTTCAGCGCCTGCGAGCGTGCGCGCGAGAAGAAGCAGAGGTGGTCGGCGGGCACGCAGCCGCGCGCCAAGCCGTTCAGGAACACCGGCACCTGGAGCTCCTCGCAGAGCGAGCGGAGCGCGTGCTCGCCGTGCGCCCAGTAGAGCCCGGTGCCGGCCATGATCACCGGCCGCTCGGCGCCCCGAAGCAGCGCGGCGGCGCGGTCGATGGCATCCCCGTCGGCGGGCGGATACCCGAGGGGATCCGGCAGCGAGGCGGGCGCCTCGACCGGCGCCGCCTCCATGAACACGACGTCGAGGGGGAAGTCGACGAAGGTCGGGCCGGTGGGAGGCTCGAGGGAAAGCCGCAGCGCCTCGTCGACCAGCCCGGGGATCTCGGCGGTGGCGCCCGCGGTCCGCGCACTCTTCACGAGCGGGGCCACGAAGGGCACGTGGTCGATCTCCTGCAGCGAGCCCTGACCCCAGCGCATCGCCGGCGCGCGGCCGCCCAGGGCGACCACCGGCGAGCCGTTCATCAGCGACGAGGCAAGTGCACTCATGCCGTTCGTCACACCCGGCCCGGCCGTGAGAGCGCACACCCCGGGTGAGCGCGTGGCCTTCGCCCATCCCTCCGCCGCGAAAGCCGCCGCCTGCTCATGGCGCGTATCGACGATCGCGATGCCCTCTTCCCGGCAGCCGTCGTAGATCGAGAAGAGGTGACCGCCCGAGAGCGTGAACAGGTGCGACACCCCGTGCGCCGCCAGCCGCTGGGCCACCAGCCGCCCGCCGTGGAGCTGCGCCTGCTCGGGCTCGGAAGCGGTGGCCTGTTCCTGCGCTGACACGGGCGGCCGGGAGACTACCCGAGCGCGGTATAACGGTGGCCGATGAGCGGCGGTATCGGCGGCGACTTCGGCGGCACCTTCCCGTATGAGCCGCGCTACGTCGACGTGAACGGCACGCGCCTCCATTACGTGGACGCCGGCCCCTGCGACGCGAGCCCGATCCTGATGCTCCACGGCAACCCGACCTGGAGCTACATGTACCGCACGCCGATCGCCCGGCTGTCCGAGCGCGGCCACCGCTGCATCGCCTACGACCACATGGGCTTCGGCCGCTCCGGGAAGCCTCCCGAGCCGAGGCGCTACGTGCTCGCCAACCACATCGCCAACGCGATCGAGATGCTCGACGGGCTCGACCTGCGCGACGTGACGCTCGTGCTCCACGACTGGGGCGGGCCGATCGGCCTCGGCGCCGCGACCGAGCGCCCCGCCAGGATCAAGGCGATCGTCGCGATGAACACCTGGGCGTGGGAGCTGCCGAGCTTTCTCCCGCCCTGGTTGCGCCAATTCCGCACCGAGGGCCTCGGGGAGATCCTCGCGCTCGCCAACAACGTGCCGGTCGAGGCGATCCCCGGCGGCATGTACCACCGCGACACCGACGCGACGATGATGGACGCCTACCGGGCCCCCTTCGACACCTACTGGTCGCGCGTGGGCACGCTCGGCTTCATCCGCGACATCCCACTCACCGAGCACGACCTGAGCGCGGCGGTGCTCGGCGCGATCCATGCGCAGCTCGAAGCCTTCGAGCGCCCGATGCATCTGATCTGGGGCATGCGCGACACGGTCTTCGTGCCAGCCTTCATCGACCAGTGGCGGGCGCTGTTCCCTGAGGCGAAGACGACAGAGATCAATACCGCCGCGCACTACCTCGTGGAGGACGAGCCGGAGCGGGTGGCGGGCGCGATCGGCGACTTCGTCGAGTCGCTCTAGACGCCGAATTCGGCCGGCAGCCGGCCGGCCTTGATCGCCTTCACGACCGCGTCGTGGTCGCGCTCGGTCTGGTCGGCGTAGGCGAAGGCGAATTCCGCCATCGCGCGGTCCATGTGGTCGCCCTTCCCGAGGTAGCCGGCGATCACCGCCGGGTCACCGCAGCGCGCGTGGGCCATCGCGAGCGTGCCGCCGAGCAGCCTCGAGTAGTCGATCAGCCCGCGCGGTCGCATCGTCTCGATCTCGACCGCGCCCTTCATGTCACGCAGCTGGCGCACGTAGAAGTGGCGGCGGCCGATCGTCGTCCAACCGAGGAACGGGTCCGAGAGCGCCTGTAGCGATAGCTGCGCCTCGACCACGCGCTCGCCCTGGTGGCGCATCCGGTGCTCCGGCAGGTACGGCGCGAGCTGCGAGCCCGGTGCCTCCTTCACCTGCAGGAACAGCGCGTCGCGGTCGCCGTTCCCCGCGAGCGCCGCGACGTATGCACGCGTGCCGACGCTGCCCACCCCTACGACCTTGAACGCCACGTCCTGCACCGCATAGGCGTTCACCAGATCGCGGCGATCCGCCGACAGCGTGCTCGTGTAGCGCTCGAGCGCCGCCGCGACGCGCTCGGCCTCCACCTCGGGCAGGCGCGTGAGCAGCGGCGGCTGCTCGTCGAAGCACCAGCGCCCGTCCCTCTGGGTGGTCGTGAGCTTGCGCAGCGCGTGGTCGTTCGTGCGCGTTTCGGCCTTCTGCCGGAGCTTCTGCCCCTGCTTGATCGTCTTCTTCGACATGCCGAGGTCGACCGGCTGGTCCTCCCTCCAGCGAATCCGGTAGGTGTCGAGCAGCGGCAGCCCGGCCAGCTCGCGCATGCCGAGCCGGTAGACCTTCATGCAGCCGAGCACCGCCGCGCGCGCGTGGTTGTCCGCGAACCCCCGGCTCCGCGCCGCCACCACGATGCTGGCGCCCAGCCGCTTGAGGTCCCACTCGCGCGGGCCGATGATCGCCTCGTCGAAGTCGTTCAGGTCGAAGACGAGCGAGCGCTCGGGCGAGGCGTACAGCCCGAAGTTCGACAGGTGCGCGTCGCCGCAGATCCAGGAGACGACACCCGACATCGGCGCGCTCGCGAGGTCGGCCGCCATCTGCGCCGCCGCCCCACGCAGGAACGTGAAGGGCGAGGCCGCCATCCGCCCCACGCGGATCGGCACGAGCTCCTTCACGCGGCCGACGTTCGTGATGCTGATCAGGTCGACGGGGTCCGGCCGGTCCGGCGCGGGCTTCCACCTGCCGAGCTCGCTGCGCGGGACCCGGTCGCGCAGGGCCCGCCCGAACGCCAAGCGCTCCTCGAGGGGCGGCAGCGAGTCCCGGATGGTACGCCGCCACGGGTCCTGCGTGATCACCTCGACTATCGCCATGCGAGGGTGTTGGTATACCCGGGATCGGCCGGGGAATCTAGTCCCCTTCAGGGGCCGTAGTCGCGCTCGTCCGGCGGCACGAGCGCCTCCGGCCACGGCTCCTCGACGAGCTGCAAGGGCAGCTGGAAGTCGAGCATCGAGTCGAACATCGACTCCACGTGTGGCGGCGGGTCGGCCCCGGGGTCGTCGCGCGAGTAGAGGAGGACCCCGCGCCGGCGCTGGGTACGCACCAGCTCGTCACGGAGGCCCTCGCCGTCGGTCCAGAAGCGCTCGCCGCTATCGCTGCGCGCGACGAAGATGCCCCCGTCGTCGGCGAGGTGGACGTAGAGGACGGGTGGCTGGCGGCGGCGGAAGAGCCTCACCGCGGGGAGGCTAGCCCGGCACCACCTCAGGCTCGCGCTCGCGCTCGGCGGGCGTCTCCACGGCCTCGGTGTCGCGATAGTCGACCGGGCGTGTCTCGTCGTCGGTCACGTCGCGGTTGCCGAGTGCGCGCAGCACGACCGTGAGCACGACCGACACGATCAGGTTCAGAGCAACGGCCCAGATGCCCGCGTACAGCGAGATCTGGTGCCCCGAGATGGTCACGTTGTAGACCGACGACTTGAAGTCGAGATCCACCGCCATCCACGTGCCGAGCGACATGCCCGCGGCCCAGCCGGCGATGAGCGCCCACTTGTTCAGCCAGCGCGTGTACAGCCCGACCACGATCGCCGGCAGCGTCTGCAGGATCCACACCCCGCCGAGAAGCTGCAGGTTGATCGAGAACTTCGTCGGCAGCAGGATCACGAACAGAAGCGCGCCGACCTTCACGAACAGGGAGACGATCTTCGCGACGGTGGCCTCTTCGCTGTCGCTCACCCCTGGCCGCAGGTACTCCTTGTAGATGTTGCGCGTGAACAGGTTCGCGGCCGCGATCGACATGATCGCCGCCGGCACCAGTGCTCCAATGGCGATCGCCGCGAACGCGAAGCCCTCGAACCACGGCGGGAAGTACTTCAGGAACAGGTCGGGCACCGCGAAGTTCGGGTCCGACGGCTTGATCCCCGCCGCGATCGTCATGTAGCCGAGCAGCGCGATCAGCCCGAGCAGGAACGTGTATGCCGGCAGCACCACGGAGTTGCGGCGCACCACGTCGCCGCTCTTCGAGCTGAGCACGCCGGTGATCATGTGCGGGTAGAGGAACAGTGCCATCGCCGAGCCCAGCGCCAGCGTGGCAAAGGCGGTCTGCGCCTGCGAGGTTCCAGGGATCAGAGCGCCCGGCTTGCCGGTCGGGGTCGTGTGCTTCGGCAGCTCGTCCTTGGCGGCGTTGAAGATGTGGCCGAAGCCGCCGACCTTCCCCGTGATGTAGGCGATCGCGACGATGATCGTCACGTAGATCAGCGTGTCCTTCACGAGCGCGATCAGTGCCGGGGCCCGCAGTCCGGAGTTGTAGGTGTAGGCCGCAAGCACGACGAACGCGATGATCAGCGGCCAGTCGCCCTTGATGCCCATCGCCTGGAGCACCACGCGGATGCCCACGAGCTGCAGGGCGATGTACGGCATCGTCGCGAGCAGGCCGGTGAACGCCACGGTGGTCGCCAGCCCGTGGCTGCGGTAGCGGCCGCGGACGAAGTCGGCGGGTGTGACGTAGCCGTGGCGGTGCGAGACGGCCCACAGCCGCGGCATGATCAGGAACACGATCGGATAGACGATGATCGTGTACGGCAGCGCGAAGAAGCCCAGCGCGCCCGCGCCGAACACGAGCGCCGGCACGGCAATGAACGTGTAGGCGGTGTAGATGTCGCCGCCGAGCAGGAACCAGGTGACGACGTTGCCGAACCTGCGCCCGCCGAGCCCCCACTCGTTGATGTGGTCGAGTGCCGCCCGCCGCCAGCGCGAGGCCACGAAGCCGAGCACTGTGACGAACGCGAAGAGGACGACGAAGACGACTATCGCGGTGGTGTGGGTGTCGTGCCTCACGGGCGATCACCCCGCGGTACGCGCGTGGCCACGTACACGAACGCCAGCAACGCCGCCGTGACGATCACCCAGGCGAACTGGTACCAGTAGAAGAAGGGGATGCCCCACACCTTTGGTGTCTCGCGGGCGTAGAACGGCACCCACAGAAGCGCCACGAACGGCACCAGGAGCACCAGGTAGAGCCAGCGGCGGCGAGCCCGGCCATTCCCGTTCACAGCGACCTCCCTCGCTGAGTTCGGGGCCCAGCCCCCCGGTGGGCCCCTATCCCTGCAGCTGATGTACCCGCCGCGGTGAACCGCTATGCCTGCGCTCGCGAGGCCGCGGTTCGCTCGGCAGCCACACTGCCATCGCCAGTCCGAGCAGCGGCAGCGCGGCCACCACCCACAGCACGGTGTTGAGCGACGTGGCGTCGGCCACCACGCCGAGCAGCGGCGCGCCGACGCCGCCGAGGCCGATCGAGAGCCCGAGCGTGACCCCGCTCGCCACGCCGATCCGTCCGGGTAGGAACTCCTGCCCCATCACCACGGTGACGCTGAAGGTTGCGATCACGACCGCGCCGATCACGAAGGCGAGCACCAGCGCGGGCAGCTCGCCGGCCAGGTGGAAGAGCACGATCAGAGGCGCCGTGAGGGCCATCGAGCCGACGATCACCGCGCGGCGCCCGATTCGGTCCGCCAGCGGGCCGCCGATCAGGGTCCCCACTGCGCCGCCGATGAGCATCAGCGCGAGCGCCGTGTTGCCGGTGGCCTTGGAGGTGCCGAGCTCGTGCACGAAGTAGAGCGGCACGAAGGTGATCAGGCCGAAGTACACGAACGTGCGGAATGCGATCACGCCCGCGAGCTTCGCGAAGCCCGCCCAGTCGTCGTCGGGTGAGCCGGCGCCCTCGGCGGCGGGTCCCTCGTCGGGTCGGAAACGCGTGAGCCGCGGGAGCTCGATGGCGATCCAGGCGAACACTGCCACGGTGGGGATCAGCAGCAGCAGCGTGCCGCTCAGCCCGAACGCGATCACGAGCGGCGTGACCAGGATCGGGCCCAGCGCGAAGCCCACGTTGCCGCCGAGCGAGAACAGGCTCATGCCGCTCGCGCGCTTGGCGCCCGACACGTAGTTGGCGAAGCGCGAGCCCTCCGGGTGGAACGCCGCCACGCCGAGGCCGCTGATCACGACCGCGAGGAAGGTGAGGGCGTAATCGCTCGCCACGCCCACGAGCGCGATCCCGACGCCGCCGAGCAGCACTCCCGCCGGCATCAGCCACGCGAGCGAGCGGCGGTCGGAGAAGTGGCCGAACGCCGGCTGGATCAGCGAGGAGGCGACCGTGGCGGCGAGCACCAGCGCCGACGCCGCCGCGTACGAGTAGCCGCGCTTGTCGATCAGGAAGGGAAGGAGTGCCGGCACGGCGCCCTGCCAGGTGTCGGCCATCATGTGACCCGTGGACAGGACCGCCATCGAGCGGCGGTCCACAGCCTCCCTCACGACTAGCCCTCCCGCAGCCGGGTCCTCACGCGCTTGCGGCGCGCGACGAGCTCTTCCTCCAGCTTCTGGAGTTCCCCGATCCGGCCGCGGACAAGCTCGAGCTGGCGCTCGATGTACGGCAGCGCGGCCTCGAGCAGACGGTGGCGCTCGTCCGGGTCGTCGGTTTCCTGGAACTCGCGGCGGATGTGCGCGCGCGCGCTCTCTGCCTCGGCGAGCTCGCGCACTTCCTCGAGCGAGAGCCCGAGCAGGTCCCGCAGCCGCACGATCTCGCGCAGGCGCTCCACGTCCGCGTCGGAGTAGATGCGCCGCTTGCCCGGCTCGCGGTCCTCCGCGGCGGGCAGCACGCCGATCTCCTCGTAGAAGCGGATCGTGCGCGGCGTCGTGCCGGTCAGCTCGGCGAGCTCGCCGATGCGGAGCGTGCGGGGCGCCGTTTGGGTCATGCGCGCGCGGGCTCCAGCTCGGACGCGACGGCGTGCGAGGGCCGCAGGAGCGAGACGAATGCGCCCAGTAGCGACACGGCGGCCAGGCACCACAGCGCCAGGTGCATATGGGAAATGAACGGGTCGAGCTGAGCGGTGCTCAGGCCCTTCGTGAGCCCGGAGAAGATCTTGAACAGCACGTCCTTGGGCACAGCGGAGGTGACGACGGCGATTACGAACGCGATCGAGATGACGGCGCCCGTGTTCTGCAGCATCACACGAGCACCGGCGGCGATGCCGCGCCGCTTGCTGGGCACGCCACCCATCATCGCGGCGGTGTTCGGGCTGTTGAACATGCCCGAGCCGATCCCCACGATGAACAGGTAGAGCCCGCTCTCCCAGTAGGCGGTGTGCACCTGGAGCGTGGTCATGAGCGCCAGCCCGAGAGCCGTGACGACCATGCCGCCCGCGGCCAGCAGGCGCGAGCCGCGGCGGTCGGCGATCACACCCGCGATCGGGCTTGCGATGAGCATGCCGATCGCCATCGGCGCGAGCTTGATGCCGGCCGTGATCGGGTCGTCGCCCTGCGGGCCCTGGAAGTAGAAGACGAAGATGAACAGCAGCGCGAAGCGGCTGAGGCCGTTGATGAAGGCCGCGCCGGAGGCGGCCGCGAACATGCGGTCCTTGAAGAGGGAGAGATCGAGCATGGGCGCGCGCTGGTGGTTCTCGATCACCACGAACAGGGGCAGGAGGATCACGGCGGCCACGAGGCCGGCGATCACGAGCGGGTCGCCCCAGCCCGAGAGGCCCGCCTTCGACAGCGCATAGACGAGGCCGGTCAGACCGACCACGTACACGCTCGAGCCGAGCAGATCGAGGCCGCGATTCTCGTCGCGGCGAGCGAGCTCGTGCAGGACGAGCGCGGCCCAGATCGAGCCGATCAGTCCGAGCGGCACGTTGAACCAGAACACCCAGTGCCAGCTGATCGAGACGAGCGCGCCACCGAGCACCGGCCCGATCACGAGCCCCACCGCGGCGACCATCGTGTTCGTGCCCATGGCCACGCCCAGCTGCTCGCGCGGGAAGGCGTCGGTGACGATCGCGGAGCTGTTGGCGAACAGGAACGCGCCGCCAATGCCCTGGAGCACGCGCCAGATCAGGAGCTCGGTCGCGCCCGTCGAGAAGCCGGCGCCGAGCGACGCCAGGCTGAAGACCACGAAGCCGAGCACGTAGGCCTTCTTGCGCCCGAAGAGGTCGCTCATGCGGCCTGCCGTGAGCACCAGCACCGTGCTGGCGATCATGTAGACGAGGATCACCCACACGAGCTGGAGCAGCGAGACGCCGAGCGCGCGCTCGAGCTCGGGCAGGGCGATGATCAGCGTGCCCGAGTTGATCGTGGCCATCAGCATGCCGAGGCTCGTGCAGCTGAGCGCCCACCACTTGTAGTTGGGGTGCTCGGCGTGCACGCCTGGGCGGCGTCCGCGTGGTCGGGCGGATGTGGTGGTGGCGGGCTCCATGCTGTTTCTTACGTAAACGTAAGGTAGCAGTGTGCCCCGAGGTGCGTCTGCGGAAACCTAGGACGACAGCCCCACAGCTGCGAGGCCCGCGCCGCGGTCGAAGTACTCCTCGTATTTGACCGGTATGCCATCCCTGAGCGTCACGACAACTGCGTACGCCTGCGTGAGCGGAACGCCACTGCCCTGACCGCGCATCGACACGTCCGCGAGCAGGACGAACCGCTCCCCGAGGTCGATGACCTCGAGCGGGCTCAAGCGGTTCTCTTCTCCCCAGGCCTCGTCGGCGGTCGCGATGTACCTGCGGTAGCCCGCGACCCCGCGATAGCAGGGGTCGACCAGGCCCGCCTCCACCCAGGTCCGGTCGGGCAGATACTCGAAATCCGGATCCCATCCCGCCACGACGGCGTCGAGATCGCGACGGTTGTAAGCCTCAATCGAGAGCCGCACAGCGCGCAGGAGGGCCGCCTGGCGGAGACGGGAACGCGGCGGGAGCTGCGCGACCAAGCGGGCGGTACGCCGGGCGAGCCCGGGGAAGCGGAGGTTGAGCCGCTGGTCGAGCGTCCGCCTCGTCCGCTCATTCACCCGGAGCGGCTGGCGCACCACCTCGACGCTTTCCTGGCCCATCGCGATCAGTATCTCGCCGGACCGCAACCTCCGGGCGCCCCGCTCGTTTCAGCAGCGATGGCAGGGGGCAGAACGCATCCCGTGGGACGCTTCAGCGCGCTCCTGGCAGGGGCGATGGCGATAGGCGCGCTCGCGCTGCCGGCGACGGCCGGGGCGCAGGCCGCGGGAGACATCAAGGTGCGGCTGGGCGCGCACCACTACCCGCGCCCGTGGGGGCTCACCTACGTGTACGGCTACATCCGCCTGCCGAAGGACGCCGACGAGACGATGCGCGTGGGCAAGCAGGTAACGCTCGAGCAGTCGATCTGGCCGTTCACCTCGTGGCAGCCGATCGGGACCGCGACCACCGAGTTCAACGGCTACTTCAGCTTCAGGCGCTGGAACGTGCTCAACAACCAGAAGTACCGGGCCACGGCGCAGCTCGACTCGGGCACGTACGTGAGCCAGGTGCTCGTGCTGCACGTGCCGTTCAGGCCGCGAATCTCGGTCTCGGTGAGGCAGGCCAAGAAGGCTGCGCTTGTGACGGTGAAGGGCAGCGTGCGGCCGGCTCGGCCGGGCAAGACCATCTCGATTCAGCGGCGCTCGCTCACGAGCGGCTGGCGCACCGTCGCGCGCGCCACGCTGAGCGGGTCGAGCGGCGGCGCCTCGAGCTTCAAGAGCCGCCCGGTCAGGGTCCGCCGCGACTCGATCTTCCGCGTGCGCGTGCGGAGCGACGCGCTCAACTCCGTCGGCATGAGCGGCGGTCGCCTCGTGCACGCGCGCTAGCGCTACAGAGCGGCGAGCGCGTACCAGACGCCGAACAGCAGGCTGAACGCGCCGATCGCCGGCGCGATCGCCTCGAAGCGCCTCGCGACCGCGACGCGCGTGAGCGCGAAGCCCAGCCCTGAGGAGATCAGGCCCATCGAGAGCGCCGTTGCAGCGGCGAACAGCGCCAGCGCCGCGGCGGCCTCGCTGCGGGACGGGATCGACCCGAGCAGCAGCACCGCGACCGCCGCCGATCCGCCGAAGCCGTGCAGCATGCCGATGCCGAACGCCGCCCGCGGCGAGCGGCCGAGCGACTCCGCGTGCGCGTGCTCGTGAGCCGGCTCGTGCCCGTGGGCGTGCGCCCGCGCGTGCGCGTGCGGGTGCACGTGCGTCAGCTCGCCGTGCGTGTGCGCGTGCCAGTGGAACTGTCCCCGGCGCCAGCGCAGCAGGAGGCGTACGGCGAGCGCGATGATCACCAGCCCCACGGCGGCCTCGGCCCCGCGCTGCACCGCATCCGGCAGGTAGCTGCCGAACAGCACGACGGGCAGGCCGAACACGAACAGCGTGGCTGCGTGGCCGAGCCCCCAGGCAAACCCCAGAGCGCTCGCTCGGCGCGCGCCGTGCCGCTCGTCCGAGGCCGCGAGCGTGGAAACCGCGGTGATGTGATCGGGGTCGGTGGCGTGGCGGAGCCCGAGCAGCAGCGCAATCGCGAGCACCACCAGCAGCCCGCCGCCGCCGGCGAGCCCCGCGATCCTGTCGTCGAGGCCGAACATCGTCAGGACGCCGCCGCCACCGCGGCCTGGCCGTAGGAGATTCCACCGTCGTTCGGCGGCAGGCGCTCGGGCACGAGCACGCGCAGCCCCTCGGCGAGCAGCAGGTCGAGCGTCGATTCGAGCAGCCGGCGGTTCTGGAACACGCCACCGGATAGAACCACCAGATCCACCCCCGCCGCCTCGGCCGCCTCGGCGCAGGCGCGAGCGGTGGCGGACGCCAGCCCGTTGTGGAAGCGCGCCGAGACGATCCTCGGATCGACGCCGTCCGCGAGGTCGCCGCGGATCGCGCGAATCGCCTCGCGGGCGTCGAGCCCCGGGAGCGGATAGGCGCCGCGCTCCCCGCGTGCCGCGAGCGCCTCGAGCTCGATCGCCGCATGGCCCTCGTAATCCGACTCGGTGCGCACGCCGCAGAGCGCGGCGACCGCGTCGAACAGCCGCCCCACGCTGGTCGTGATGGGCGACGAGAAGCCTGAGCGCGCCATCCGCGCCACCGCCGCCCACTGCGCGGGATCGACGCCGGGCAGCGGCGGGCCCTCGTCGCCGAGCGCTTCCCCGAGCCAGGCGCACGCCATGCGCCACGGCTGCTCGGCGGCGCGGTCGCCCCCCGGCAGCCGCACCGGCCACAGGTGGCCCGCGCGCGTGAAGCCCGTCAGGTCGCCCACGAGCAGCTCGCCGCCCCACACCGTGCCGTCGCTGCCGTAGCCGGAGCCGTCGAAGATCGCGCCGACGGCCCGGCCGGTCTCGCCGTGCTCCGCCAGGCATGCCGCCAGGTGCGCGTGGTGGTGCTGCACCCCCACGAGCCGCACGCCCTCGCGCTCGAGCGCGTAGCGGGTCGAGAGATAGTCCGGGTGCAGGTCGTGCGCGACCAGCTCCGGCTCGACGGCGAACAGGCGCTCGAAGTGCGACACGCCCTCGCGGAACGAGCGCAGCGTCTCCCAGTTCTTCAGGTCGCCGATGTGGTGCCCGACCCAGGCGTGAGCGCCCTTCGCGACGCAGAACGTGCTCTTCAGCTCGGCGCCGCACGCCAGCAGCGGCCGCGTGGCGAGCGGCAGGTCCGCGCTCGCGGGCACATGCCCGCGCGAGCGCCGCAGCATCAGCGGGCGGCCGTGCACCACGCGGACCACGGAGTCGTCGGTGCGCATGTGGATCGGCCGGTTGTGAAGCAGGAAGAGATCGGCGATCCGTCGCAGGCGCGCGAGTGCGCTGTGGTCGCGGTAGGCGATCGGCTCGTCGGACACGTTGGCGCTCGTCATCACGAGCGGCACGCCGCACTCCGCCATGAGCAGGTGGTGGAGCGGCGAGTACGGCAGCATCAGGCCGAGCTCAGGCAGTCCGGGTGCCACCGAGGGCGCCACCGCCGCGCCGTCGCGGCGCCGCGCGAGCACGATCGGCCGCTCGCGGCCGACAAGAAGCGCCTCTTCCCCGGCCGTGAGCTCGGCCAGCTCGCGTGCGGCCGCGAGGTCCGGCACCATCAGCGCGAAGGGCTTGCTCTCGCGGTGCTTTCGCGACCGCAGCGCCGCGACCACCGGCTCGTCGGAGGCGAGGCAGGCGAGGTGGAAGCCGCCCAGCCCCTTCACGGCTACGACAAGCCCCGCATTGAGCGCGGCAGACACGGTTCGGATCGGGTCCGAGCTCGTGACCTGCGCGCCGTTCCGATCCACGAGCCGCAGCGACGGCCCGCACTCGGGGCAGGCGTTCGGCTGGGCGTGGAAGCGCCGGTCGCGCGGGTCCTCGTACTCCCGGCGGCAGCGCTCGCACATCGGAAACGACGCCATCGTGGTGAGCGGCCGGTCGTACGGCACGCCGCGCACGATCGTGAAGCGGGGCCCGCAATTCGTGCAGTTGACGAACGGATAGCGGTAGCGGCGGTCGGCCGGGTCGAAGAGCTCGGCGAGGCAGTCGTCGCAGGTGGCGCTGTCCGGCGACACCA
The DNA here is from genome assembly GCA_045805385.1 of Thermoleophilaceae bacterium. Taxonomy (GTDB): domain Bacteria; phylum Actinomycetota; class Thermoleophilia; order Solirubrobacterales; family Thermoleophilaceae; genus JADGHQ01. Next base: position 7,766 of record JBJMLG010000226.1, on the reverse strand, counting down.
GCGCGTCGGCCTGGCCCGAGCGGGCGCTCTCGGCGATCTCGAAGCCGTGCGACCCCTGGGGCGCGACGCGCTCCTCGCTCACGCTCTGCACCGCGGCAAGCGGCGGCGCCTCGGCCGTCAGCCGTGCGATGAAGGCGTCCACCTCGCGCGGCGCTCCCTCCACCTCGAGCAGCACCCCGCGCTCGTCGTTCAGCACCCAACCGCCCAGCCCCAGCTCGGTCGCGAGCCGGTACACGTGCGGCCTGAAGCCCACTCCCTGCACCGTCCCCGTCCCGCGCGCGCGCACGCGCGCGACTCCGTGCGACCGCGCGACCGCGCTCACGCCGCCGCCTCCACCAGGCGGCGGAGCTCGTGGTAGGCACTCGCCTGCGCCTCCTGGATGCGCGGGATGTGCTGCGAGCGCGTGACCACCACGTGGTCCGCGAGCCGCTCGGCCGCCACCCGCCCGCCGTCGTAGCCGACCATCGCAACCGTCGTAAGCCCGCGGCGGCGGGCCTCCGCCAGCGCCTCGATCACGTTCGCGGAGTTGCCGCTCGTGGAGAGCGCGAGCAGCGAGTCGCCCTCGCGCCCGTAGGCGATCACCTGGCGGGCGAAGATCGCGTCGGTGCCGATGTCGTTGGCGATCGCGGTGAGGATCGCGGCGTCCTCGGTGAGGTCGATCGCCGGCCGCGCCGGCCAGCCGTGCGGCGGCGTGCGGAAGTCGGCCACCGCGTCCATCGCATCGGTGGCCGAGCCGCCGTTGCCGAGCGCGAGCAGCTTGCCGCCCCGCTCGAACGAGCGGCGCAGCGCCGCAGCGGCGGCGACCAGCTCGGGGCCGGCCTCGGTGAGCGTCTGCACGCGTAGCGCGCCCACCTCCTCGGCCTTCATGCGCACCGAGCGGGCCACGTCCGCGACCACCGCATCCAGGTCGTGCTCCTGCTCGCCCAGGAATGGATAGAGGAAGCTCGACGCACCCGTGCCCTCCATGCCGCGGTCGAGGTGGTCGAAGAACACGTGCACCAGCTCCCAGAGCACGTGGTAGAGAGTCTCGACGAGCTCCTGCCGGATGAACGGATCCTGCGTGGGCAGCCGGAACTCGTGCTCGAACGCGACAGTGAGGCAGCCACGCTCGGCCGCCGGCGCGAGCGCCGCGACGTCGTCGCCGAAGCCGATCACGATGTCGTCCGGCTCTGCGAGCAGCTCCACCTGCCGCGGCAGCGGTCCGCCCTCGAGCGACAGGCCGATCGCCGGCAGCGCCCGCTTGCCCACGATCACCGGGTGCACGAACTCGACCGCCACGTGGCGCACGTCGGAGCGGGCGGCAGGCGTGGCGCCCACCGCGATCAGACGACCGCCGCGCGCGAAGCGCTCCGCCATCCGGCGGCACAGCTCGGCGATGCGCGGTGCCTCCGCCTCGAAGAAGCGCGCGTTCGCCTCCGTGCGCTCGCTCGGCGCGGCGATGGTGTCGCTCAAACGCGCGCCTCCTCCCGCGCGGCCAGCCGCACGAGCCAGTCGCGGAACTGCTCCACCCCCTCGCCCGTTCGCGCGCTCACCAGGATCCGGCGCGAGTCCGGGTTCACCTGGTCGAGGTTGCGAAGGAAGCGGTCGATGTCGAAGTCGAGGTGAGGCAGCAGGTCGACCTTGTTGATCAGCACCAGCTCGCACGTGCGGAACATGAGCGGGTACTTGAGCGGCTTGTCCTCGCCCTCGGTGATCGACGACACCATCACGCGTACGTCCTCGCCCACGCGGAACTCGGCCGGGCACACGAGGTTGCCCACGTTCTCGATCACGAGCAGGTCGAGCTCGCCGAGCGGTATCTCGGGCAGCGCCGAGCGGACCATGTTGGCGTCGAGGTGGCACTCCCCGCCGAAGCCGGGATCGGTGTTGAGCTGAGTGACCGGCACGTGCAGCCACGCCAGGCGGTCCGCGTCGAGGCTGCCCTGCACGTCGCCCTCGAGCACTCCCGCACGCACGCCGCCGAGGTCGCCGAGCACCCGCTCGAGCAGCGTGGTCTTGCCCGCCCCCGGCGCGCTCATCAGGTTCACGACCCTCACGCCGTCGCGGTCGAAGTCGGACCGGTTCGCACGCGCGATCGTGTTGTTGGCGTCGAGCGCGTCCTCGACGACCCTCACCCTCGTCTTGTGCATGCGAGTCCCTCCTACATCCGGCTGATCTTCACGTAGCGCTTGAGCCCGGGCAGCTCCCGGATCACGATGCCCACCGTCGCCAGCAGCAACAGGAGCAGCAGCGCCCTCATCCCAACGATCTCCTTCACGACCGCTTCACCGTCCTTTCTTCGTCGAGCAGCTCCTCCACGAGCCGGACTGCGCGCGGCACCGCCGCGCGCACCGGTTCGCTGAGCTCCGCCACCACCTCGTCCTCCTCACCGGTCATGCGCGTGGCCGGCTCGCAGCCCACCACGAGCACGCGCGGCAGCCGCCCGCCGAGCTGGCGTGCGAGCGCCAGCACCTTCACGGGGTCCATGCCGTGTGCGTCGAGGTCCTCCGGCAGGTCGTCGAGGTCCGGCTCGATCACGTAGAGCGTGCCGGGCGTCTCGCCTCGCGGCACCGCGTCGACGAGCACGGCCAGGTCGAAGTCCTGAAGCGCGTAGGCGAGATCCATGCCGCGGATCCCGAAGTCCGCCGCCTGCACGCCGGCGGGCAACTCGGTGCGCGCGAGGGCGCCGGCCACGGCCACCCCGAATCCGTCGTCACCCAGGAACACGTTGCCGATCCCGGCCACGAGCACTCGCGCCGTGGCGGCGGGCGCCTGGCCGAGCGGCTCCACCTCCTCCGGCGAGAAGAAGAAGCGGTGGCCGAGCGTCTTCTCCGCGCCCAGGTCGGCACCTGGATCGTCCTCGACGGTGACCGCGAGCTGGATCGCGCCGTCCATCCCCTGCACGATCTCCTCCACCACCGCTGCGCGGCCCGCGAGCGCGATGTCGAACACGTCGCCCCCGCGCCGCGGCTGCAGCCGCACGCGGCTCCTGCGGCGCAGCTGGACGCCGCCGACGACCACCGAGTCGGGCGCCGGGCGCTCGAGCTCCTCCCAGCCCATCACCGCAGGTCCCTGATCGCGCCGTGAAGCTTCATCAGCTGCTCCTCCGTGAGGCCCTCCGTGAGGTCGAGGATCTCCCGAGCGCGCGGGTCGCTTGCGCGCATCGCCTCCTTCTCCTCCTCGGTGAGGCTGAGGATGCTCAGGCGCAGCAGCTGGTCGATCTCCGCGGAGTCGAACATGTCGCCCGGGCTCTCGGGCGCGACCTGCGGGTAGTCGGGCAGGATGATCGGGGAGGACAGCATCGTGTGGCGGTCCTCGACCAGCACCGGCCACGTGCCGACGTTGTCGCACTGGTACGGCAACTCGGGCGGCGGGTCGGTGAGCGACACGAAGCTCGCGTGCTCGCTGCGGAGCACGGTGTGCGTGGAGCAGAACGTCTGCCGAAGCGCGTCCTCGCGATCCGCGCCGGGCTCGAGCGGGCTCGTGTTGGAGATGCGCACGGTCAGCCGCCGCAGCCCTGGCTGGAGCTGCTCCTCCGAGCGCTCGATCGAGCCGTCGAGCGCGCGCCACCTGCGCCCGTCGTCAGCTCCGGCGGGGATCTCGATCGGCCCGGGACCCCGCTCGCGCTCCACCGCCTCGTCCCACGGCTCGAAGCCGTCGCGCTCCTCGAAGCGCTCGACCACGTGCAGGAAGCGCACGCGCACGTCCACGTCGCCCTCGCCCTCCACGAGGCACTGCGTCTGCATCAGCCACGCGTCGTCGGGGTGCGCCTCGCTGTGCGCCCGCGGGTAGACGCCCCCGAAGGTCCAGCGCCGCTGGTTCTTCACCGCCGAGCGGCGGTAGGGCCAGAGGATGTACCCCTCGTAGAGCACGGCGTCGGCGATGCGGCGCACGGCGTCCACGCCTACGCCTCCCTCTCGTCGAGCAGCGAGTCGAGCGTGCGCTCCCAGCTCAGCAGCGCGTGCTTCGAGCGGTACGCGTGCAGCCGGTCGAACGTGTCCTTCGACACGCGCAGCCACGCGCTCCGCGGGAAGTAGTGCGCCATCGTCTCGTGCCAGACGCTCGCCGGCATGCGGTACTCGGCCTCGCTGCTCCAGTGCACGTGGGCGGTCTGAAGCTGCCCGTCCGGCCCCGCGTAGAAGGCCGTGCCGTAGAAGAGGAACTCGAGCGGCACCTCGCCGTCCTCGAGAGAGGCGAGGTAGCGCGAGGCGGTGACCTCGAAGTCGTAGCTGCAGGGCATCGGCAGCTGAACGACGGTCTCGCCGGTGAAGCCCGGCACCACGAACGCCGTACGCGTCCACGGCAGCGTGCGCAGCGAGTCCTTCCAGCCGGCGGGGTCGCCGAACAGGTCGAACAGCCGCTCGTCGTCCGCGTCGTACGCGCGGCGCCGCGCCGGGATCTGCACCTGCACGTCGAGCATCAGCGAGCGGATCTCCTGGCGGCCGCTCTCGATCCGCAGGTCGAAGCCGATGGTCGGCACCGCCGCGTACTCGACCGCGGCCGCGCCGTCCACGTGGAAGCGAAGATCCAGCAGGGAGCCGACGGCCGACGCCACGCGAGCCTCCTAGCCCGGCGACAGGTTGGGCATTCGGGGGTCGATCGGGTTCTCCATGTCCGGGTTGATCCCGGTCGAGCGCTCCGCCGTCGAGCGGTCGTCGTCGAGGTGGCCGGACATCTTCTTGTAGCCGCCCGGCTCGTTGCCCTCCTTCACGCCTGGCGTGTGGGCCGGGTCGTCCTGAGCCACGTCCGGCTTGCCGGTCTTCACGTTGTCCATTGCTTACTCCTGTCCGTGAGAGAGCCGAAGAAGCTCTCGATCTGCTGCCAGACCTCCTTGCCGCCGGTGAGGCCGCGCCACTTTGCGCGGATCAGGCCCGCGAGCCCGTAGCACTCGTCGATCGGCACGAGCCAGTGGTCGCGTGCGCCGCGGGAGCGGTTCACGAGCAGCGCCTCGACGTCGGGCTCGAGCCCCTCGAGCACGGGGTTTGCCGCCTCGAGTGAGCGCCACGCGCGCAGGTCGAGCAGCGACTCGGTCGCGCCCATCGGCCCGGGATAGAACGCCACCACGCGGCCCTCCCCCGAGTGGTGGAAGAAGAACGCCATGTCCACGGGGATCCTCAGCTCGTCCCATTGCTCGTCGCGGAGCTCGAAGTCCGGGAGATGGAGACGGCGCTCGGACACCAGGCGGTAGTGGCCGCCACCGGCGGCCCGCCGGTCGAACAACACGCCACATGCGCGGCAGGCGCACATCAGCTCGCGGTTCTCGAGGTCGAGCAGGTGCCGGTGCTCCGGCGCGATCGGCTCGCCGCAGAGCTCGCACTTCTCCTCCGGCGCCGGCACGGGCGCCGGCGTGGAGGCCATGCGGCGAAGGCGCGAGGAGGCGAGTGGCGTGCTCATGGCGACCGCCACATCGGCAGAGGGATCGCGCCGTCGTCCTCGACCTGCACGGCCTCGACGTCGGGTGCCGCCGTGCGCACGGCATGCTCCACCGCGAGCTCGAGCGTGGGGTCACCGCCGTGCAGCCGCACGTGCGCCACACCCATCTCGTCGATCCGCACCAGCTCGACCTTCCCGGCGTTCGCGCCAAGGTCGCCGAAGGCCGCGCGCACGCGGGCCTCCGGCGGCAGCGGGTGCAGCCCGTGGAGGAGCAGCAGGTGCGAGACGAGCTCATCTTCCGCGAGGGTCTGCGGGTCCGCGCGCGCGAGAACGCGCCGCAGGCCCTCCCCGTACAGATCGAGGAGAGCCTGCACCAGCTCGGTCGCCGTGTCGCGATCGTGCGGGTCGGCGATCGCGTCGACCTCGTCGAGCAGCTCCTCGATGCGGGCTACCCGCTCCTGGATCTCGCGTTCGTCCACGTCAGTTGTGCTGCGCTCCGAACATCGGCGAGTGCACCTGCTTCACCGTCTTGCCGTTGCCGAGGTACATGTGCACCCCGCACGGCAGGCACGGATCGAAGCTGCGCACCGCCCTCATGATGTCGATCCCCCTGAAGTCCTCGGGGCCGTTCTCCTCGAAGATCGGCATGCCGGTGACCGCGTCCTCGTACGGGCCAAGCGTGCCGTAGGAGTCCGTGGGCGAGCCGTTCCATGGAGTCGGCGGGTACGGGTGGTAGTTGGCGATCTTGCCGTCGCGGATCACCAGGTGGTGCGACAGCACGCCGCGCACGGCCTCGTGGAAGCCGCAGCCAATCGCCTCGTCCGGCACCTCGAAGTCCTGGAACACCTTCGTCCTGCCGGCGCGCACCTCGTCGAGGCCCTTGTCGAGGAAGAACATCGACATCGCCGCCGCGTACGCGATGAAATACACGCGTGCGCGGTCGCGCTCGATCGCGTTCGACCACTGCGGGATCCGCCAGACGAGCTGCTCCTCCTTCGTGTTCGGCGTCTGCGGCAGCGTGATCCGCACCGTGCCGTCGCCCGGGGCCTTCACGTACGGCGTGTCCACAAGCCCGGCGAGGGCGATCGACCACAGCCGCGCGAGCGGACCCCCGCCGGTGTCGAGAGCCAGGTAGTCACCCGTGCGGTTGTCGTGCCACCGCGGGCTCATCACCCAGCTGTAGTTGCCGCCCTCGAGGTCGCGCTTCTGCGGCTTCGGGAGCGTCGTCTGGTTCCACGGGTGCCGCTTGTCGACCGGGTTGCCGAGCGGGTCGCGCTCCACGAACGTCTCCTCGTTCTCCCAATCCTCGTAGTAGGAGCTGCCGAGCAGGATGCGGATGCCGAGGTTGATGTCCACGAGGTCCGTGGTCACGAGCTCGCCGTCCACGACCACACCGGGCGTGACGAACATCGCCCTGCCCCACTCCGTCATGTTGCGGTAGTCGTAGTCGCACACGTACGGGTCCTGGAACGCGCCCCAGCAGCCGAGCAGGATGCGCCTTCGGCCCACCTCCTCGTAGCCGGGCAGGGCCTCGTAGAAGAAGTCGAACAAGTCGTCGTTCATGGCGACGGCCTTCTTGAAGAAGTCGATGCACCGGAGCAGCCGGCTGAGGTAATCCGTGAACAGAGTCGGCGTGGCAACCGTTCCGACTCCGCCCGGGTAGAGCGTCGAGGGGTGCACGTGGCGCCCCTCCATGAGGCAGATCATCTCGCGCGTGATCCGGCTCATCTGCAGCGCTTCCTTGTACGTCTCACCCGTGAACGGATTGAGCGAGCGCATGATGTCGGCGATCGTCCGAAACCCGTGCATCTCCGCGTGAGGTGCCTCGGCCTTCTCGGCCTTGTCCATCACACTCGGGTTCGTGTCGCGCACCATCTGCTCGCAGAAGTCCACGAACACCAGGTTGTCCTGGAAGATCGTGTGGTCGAACATGTACTCGGCGGCCTCGCCCAGGTTGATGATCAGCTCGGCGAGCTTGGGCGTCTTGATGCCGTAGGCCATATTCTGCGCGTAGATCGAGCAGGTGGCGTGGTTGTCACCGCAGATGCCGCAGATGCGGCTCGTGATGAAGTGCGAGTCGCGAGGGTCCTTGCCCTTCATGAACACGCTGTAGCCGCGGAACAGCGAGGACGTGCTCTTGCACTGCACGACCTCCTTCTGACCGAAGTCGATCTTCGTGTAGATACCGAGGTTGCCGACGATCCTGGTGATCGGGTCCCAGGACATGTCTACGACCTTGCCGGCCTCTGGCTTGATCCTCTCGCGGATTGCCATGTCTTCTCCTGTCCTGTCCTAGGGGCGCCAGCGGGGCTCGGCGCCAGTGGTCAGCTCCGGCCGGTTGTGTCGCCACTTCGGTTCCTTGTTCATGGTCTTGTTCGTGTGGGCGCGCAGCGCGCGGATCATGCGTCCGTACG
>JBJMLG010000225.1:0-10671 GCA_045805385.1 Thermoleophilaceae bacterium | reverse complement strand
CTGCACCACTCAGGCCTGCAGCATCCGCGACCGCTCCGGCGAGTACGCCGAGATGGGCGCCGAGGTGATCGGCGTGTCGCCGGACGACGTGGAGGCGGTGAAGAAGTTCGCCGACAAGTACTCGCTCGACTTCACGCTGCTTGCCGACCCGGACCATGCGGTGGCCGAGGCCTACGGAGTCTGGGGCGAGAAGAAGAACTACGGGCGCACGTACATGGGGATCAACCGCTCGACCTTCATCATCGGCGCCAACGGCACGATCGAGCGCGCGTTCCCGAAGGTATCGCCGAAGACGCACGACGACCTGGTGCTGGGCGCGCTCGGCGAGCTGCGCGAGGTTGCGTAGCTACTTGCCCGGGCCACGCGCCAGCCGGTAGGTTCGGCGGAAGCCCGGCCGAGAGGAGAGCTGTGCGCCGAGTCGCTTCGGGCAGTGCCTGAACCTCGGAAATGCCTTGCGTCTTCGAAGGAGGACTCTCTTGTACGCAAGCATCCGCAGTTATCGCATCGAGGACTCGCGCGTCGACGATCTCATGCACCGGATCGACACGGAGTTCGCCGACAGCGTCCAGGACCAGCCGGGCGTCATCTCCTACCAGGCGGTCTACACGGGCGGCGGCACCGTCTGCACGGTCACCGTCGGCCGCGACGAGTCCACGTGCGACCGCACGAACGAGATGGCGGCCATGTTCGTTCGCGAGAGCCTGAGTGACATGGAGATCGAGCGCATCGACGTGAAGGGCGGCGAGGTGATGGTGAACAGGGCCGCCAGCGAAGTGCTCCAGCTCGTGCACCACTGAGCCCCGATTGCGGCGCCACCGGCCCCGGTCGGGCTCCGGGGCCCGGCGCCGCGTTTCCGCTGGCAGGCCTGGGCAGGCTTCGCGGCCGAAGTCAACGCGGCTACCCCCTAACCTGCGGGCCGTGGGACACGGCCAGGCGCATGCGCACGAGCAGGGTCATTCGCACGGGCTCGTCGATCCGTCGATCAAGCGATCGCGCGCGGGCATCCGGGCCGTCGCCCTATCGCTCGGGCTGCTCGGGGCCACCGCCGCTATTCAGGCCGTCATCCTCGTCACCACCGGCAGCATCGCCCTACTCGCCGACCTGATCCACAATGTGGGCGACGCGCTCACCGCGGTTCCGCTCGGGATCGCCTTCGCGCTGCGCAGCGAGCGCGCGGAGCGCGCCGCCGGGCTGGCCGTGGTGCTGGCCATCCTCGTGAGCGCATGCGTGGCGGGCGTGGAGGCTGTGCGGCGGCTCATCGACCCGAGCCCACCGGACCACCTCGTCGCGCTGGCTCTCGCCGGGGTCGCGGGCTTCGCCGGGAACTGGCTTGCCGCGATGGTCCGCACGCGCGCCGGCCGCCGGCTGGAGAGTCCGGCGCTCGTCGCGGACGGGGACCACGCCCGCGCGGACGCGTACGTGAGCCTGGCTGTGGTCGGCAGCGCCGCTGTCGTGGCACTCGGCTTCGACCTCGGCGACCCGCTGATCGGCCTCGCGATCACGTTCGTGATCCTGCGCATCACCTGGCAGTCCTGGCAGACCGTGCGCCACGGCTGAGATGAGCTGGCTCTGGATTTCCCTCGCCGCATGCGCGCTCGCGTGGCTCCTGTTCGTCCTCGTGCTCTACGCGGCCGGGCGCCGCGACGACGCGCGGGCGCTCGCCGGCTTCGTCCCGGATTGCGTCGTGCTGTTCAAGAGGCTGGCCACCGACCCGCGCGTCCCGCGCACCAGGCGGCTCCTCATGCTCGGGCTGATCGGGTACCTGGCGATGCCGATCGACCTCGTGCCCGACTTCATCCCCGTCGCCGGGCAGCTCGACGACGCGATCCTGGTGGCGCTCGTCCTGCGCGGTGTCGTCCGCGGCGCCGGCGGCGCGCTCGTGAGCGAGCATTGGCCCGGGCCGGAGCGCTCGCTCGCGGCCGTCATGCGTCTGGCCGGAGGGTACCGTTGAGCGATGGCCCCGCTCGCCGCGATCGGCGACTCGTTTCGCTCCTTCTTCGACGCAGTCGACAAGTTCTTCTCGAACCTCGCTCAGGTGCACTGGGGCGCGCTGTTCATCGCCATGTGCGCGTTCGGGATCTATCTGACGCTGCGGGCGCGAGCGTCCTACAACATCCTGCGCGCGGCCTACCCGGATGAACGCTTTCCCTTCCGCCTGATCTGGGGCGCGTACTTCGCCGGCTACGGCTTCAACAGCGTGATCCCGGCCCGGGGCGGCGACGTGGTGCGGCTCTTCCTCACCAAGACGTCGATTCCGGGCGCGAGCTATTCGGCCGTGGCCGCCAGCTTCGTGGTCGAGCTGATCTACGACCTCTGCATGGGCATCGTGATCCTCGCGTTTGCCTTCTCCCAGGGCGTGTTCCCGAAGCCGCCAGACTTCTCGAAGCTCCCGGCCTTCGATCTCGCGTTCTTCGCCCAGCATCCGAAGTTCACACTGTTCTTCCTCACCGCGCTGGCGGTGGCCGTGATGATCGGCTTCGCGCTCACATCGGAGCGCATCCGGGCCTTCTGGGCACATGTGCGCCAGGGCTTCGCGATCCTCCGCGACCGCGAGCGCTACCTGCGCCAGGTGTTCGGCGTGCAGTTCGTGGGGTGGCTGTTCCGCTTCACCGCCTTCTGGTTCATGCTCGAGGCGTTCAGGATCGGAGGCAGCGTCAGGAACGTGCTGCTGGTACTCGGCGTCCAGGCGGTCTCGGCCGTGGTGCCGTTCACGCCCGGCGGGGCGGGGGTTCAGCAGGCGCTGCTCGTGAAGGTCTTCGCGGGCACGGCCGCGTCGGCCACCGTTGCGGCCTACTCAGTCGGCCAGCAGATCGCGATCGCGGTGTTCACGTTCGCCGTCGGCTTCGCGGCGCTCGCGCTGATCTTCCGGATCCGCAGCTTCAAGGAGATCATCGCCCGCGGGCAGGCGGAGCGGGCCGCCGAGAAGGAGGCGCGGGCGGCGCAGCCGGCCGGCTAGCTCGTGCCGAACCCCTCGCGCGCCTCGCGCACGAGAGTGACGGCCTCGGGGAACAGGATCCCCATGGCCCGCCGGACATCCTCGGCCTGCTGCTCCACGTTGCCCTGGAGATTCAGCCGATTGACGCCGGCCACCGTCATGGTCACGGCCAGCTGGATGGCGTTGTCCGCCCAGGCGACCTTCTGAGCGCCCTGCATCTGCTCGGCGAATTCCGCCATGCGGCGCCGCAGCTCGTCGGGGTCGCCGAAGAGGCCGCCAAATGGATCCTCTGAGGACATGGAACCCATTCTAGGCAGGCGCAAGATCGCGCAATAAGCACGTAGACTCGCGTGGGTGCGGATCAGCGAGGTGATGACGCATTCCGTGGTGACGGCCGACTGCGGCGTTCCGCTCAGCGACGTCGGCGCGCTCATGCGCGACCGCAACGTCGGCTCCGTCGTCATCTGCGAGCACGGCCAGCCGGTGGGCGTGATCACCGACCGCGACCTTGCGCTCGCCGTGGTGGCGGACGGAGTCGATGTGGCCTCGCCGGTGGGCGACCAGGCCACCCGCCCGCTCGTGACCGGAGAGGTCGAGATGGAGCTCGAAGAGGCCGTTGCGCTGATGGTGCAGCACCGCATCAGGCGACTGCCGGTGCTCGAGGGCTCCGAGCTCGCCGGCATCGTCACGATCGACGACCTCGCGGTCCGAGCCGGCGACCTGGAGCTCGCCCAGCACATCACCGCCGAGGTGGCCAAGGCGGCCCTGCCCGAGTTCTTCTTCCACCAGCGGGGCGGCTGAGGTGGGCACGCTCACCGCGGAGCAGCGCCGCCGCCGCGAGCTCGTCGAGGGTGGCATCCGGCTGGTCGCTCCCGTGCTTAACCTCGTCCTCGCGGCGGGAGAGCGCGTATCTCGTATCGTCGAGCCGGACGACCCGGAGTACTACCCGCCGCGCGCCGGGGACATCGAGCCCCCGCCCGCACCTGAGAGGAAGCCGAGAATCAGTGAGTAGTGAGATGACCGCCGCGCCGCCCGCCCCCGAGGACGGCGCGACACAGTCGCATCGGGCGCAGCTCGAGTGGGAAGCGCGCGTGGGGCGCTTCGTAGGACCCGCAGCGTTTGCGGCGATCCTGTTCCTGCTGGTCAGCATGATCCTGTACCAGCGGGCGAACATCCCCGGCGGCTCGAACAAGGCCGCCGAGGCGCTTCGCGCGATCGACCGTCACAGCGGCGCCGTGATCGGCACCGGAGCGCTCCAGGCGATCGGCATCTTCCTGCTCGTGCCGATTCTCTGGTTCCTGTACCGGGTCACGAAGTACCGGCGCCGGCAGCTGCCGCGCATCGCGCTCGTGCTCGCGGTGACAGCGCCGATCGTGGTAGGGGCCGTGACGGTGGCGAGCCAGGTCGAGGTCGTCAACGCCGCGCACACCTTCGTGAAGCAGAAGCCGCCGAGCGCGGACAGCCTCCATACGATCACCGACCCGAAGAAGTACGCCGACGCCGCCGCGAAGCTCGATTCGAACCAGCGCGCGAAGGACACGCTCGACACCGGCACGCTGCGCGCCCTCAGCGGACTCGGGCTGGCGGCGAACCTGGCGCTCGCGTTCGCGTTCATCATGATCTCCCTGAACGCGATGAGAGCGGGGGTCGTGAGCCGCTTCATCGGCATCGTCGGGATCATCATCGGCGTCCTGTACGTGATCCCGCTCGGCGGGCCGCAGATCCTCCAGTTCTTCTGGCTCGGCGCGGTGGGGCTGCTCTTCATGGGGCGCTGGCCCGGGACCGGTCGCGGCCCGGCGTGGGAGACCGGTGAGCCGATCCCGTGGCCGAGCGCCGCCGACAGGGCGGCCGCGCGCCACGGCGATGCGCCGGCTGCCCCGCGGCCGCCGACGCTCTTCGGCGGCAGGGGCCGAGCTCCGGAGCCTGAGCCCGAGAGCGATCAGCCGCCCGAGCTGCCCGAGGTGGCCGCCGAGGCGGAGCCCGGCGAGACCGCCGGCCAGCGCCGCAAGAAGCGCAAGAAGAAGCGCCGCTAAGCGCTAACGGCGCGCGAGGACCGCCTCGAAATCCTTGGGGAGCTCCGCCCGCAGGTCGGAGAACTCCTTGTCGTCGAGCGTCTCCCGGAGCGCGCTGAACACCGCGTGCACGTGCTCCTCGGCCACGGCGTGCTCTGCGAGGTCCTCGCGCTCCTCGACCCGCTCGACGAAGTCGTCGAGCGACATTCGCATCGCCTTGCCGGCGCTCCGCTCGTTGCCGCGAGCAAGCGCTTCGCGCAGCTGCGGCGGCAGCTGGCGCGCGATGTCGCGCACCTCGCCCTCGGCCAGCCGCTCTCCGAGGGTCTCGAGCACCACCTGAGTCGCGCGCCACGCGCCCTCGCGGTCGAGGCCCGAGTGGTTCATGACGGTCTCGAGGAACTGCTCGAGCGTGAGGTCGTCGGCGGGCGGGCTCTTGTCGATCGCGGGCGCGACCAGGGCCGCGTAGTCCTTGCCGAGCTCCGCGATCACGTCGCGGAACTCGCGGTCCTTCATGCGCTCCCTGAGCTGGCGGCGAAGAGCTGTGAGCACCGCGCGCACGTGGCGCTCCGCCACGGACGGCGGCACATCGTCGAGCTGTCCTTCGCTCTCACGCTCGGCCACACGCCGCACGAACTCCGCTGCGCTCAGGCCCTCCGCGTCGGAGTCGGTCTCGAGCCAGGGGCGGATCTCCTCGGGCATCTGCTCGCGTATGTCGCGCGCCTCGCCCGAGGACAGGCGCTCCGCGAGCGTCTCGAGCACGATCCGCGCTACACGGTTCGCGTCATCCCAGGACAGATCCGCCTTGTGCTGGATCGTCCTGATGAATTGCTCGTAGTCCCAGCTCATCGATCGAGCCGCGACTACGCGGCGGCTAGTGAGCCTGTGCGTACCCGGAGAGGCCGCCGAAGTCGACGATTCGGCACGTCTCGTCCCCCACTATCCAGGCGTCGTGGCCCGGCGGCATGTGGAAGAAGTCGCCCGGGCCGACCTCCTTCTCGGTGCCGTCGTCCATCGCGACCGCCATCCGCCCGGACAGCACGTAGCCCACGTGCCGGACCTGGCACGAGTCCGTTCCCGCGATGGGCTTCACGCATTCCGACCAACGCCATCCTGGTTCGAATGTCCCTAGGCCGGCGTCGCCGCTCGACAAGTGCACGACGTTCATCTGGCCCTTGTCCACGAAGGCGCGCACCTCCTCGGGCTCGGACGAGCTCTTCACCTGCAGCGTCTCTGGAACGGTTGCCATGCGGCCTCCTTTAGTTGCGGCGCACGGCGACCCTACGCCTGTCGCGAGAGGCGATGCAACCCGCCGGCTACGCGATTGCGGGCGCCTCCGGCAGGCGGGCGAGCGCCGCCTGCATGTCCGCCTCCGAGAACTCGACGTCCTCGAGGCGCCCCGCCAGGTAGTCGTCGTAGGCGGACATGTCGAAGTGCCCGTGGCCCGATAGCCCGAGCAGGATCACGCGCGCCTCGCCGGCCTCCCGCGCCGCGAGCGCCTCCTCCACAGTCGCGCGGATCGCGTGGGCCGGTTCCGGTCCCGGCACGATGCCCTCGTTGCGGGCGAACGTAATCGCCGCTTCGAATGCCGGGTTCTGCGCGTACGCCCTCGCCTCGATCAGCCCTTCCTTCACCAGCGCGCACAGCAGCGGCGCGTCGCCGTGGTAGCGGAGACCGCCGGCGTGCACCGGCGGCGGCACGAAGTCGTGGCCGAGCGTGTACATCGGCAGCAGTGGCGTCATGCCGACGGTGTCGCCGAAGTCGTAGCGGTACACGCCTCGGGTGAGGGTGGGACAGGCTGCCGGCTCCGCTGCGAGGAAGCGCGTCTTCGCGCCGTCGCGCAGCACGCGCCGGATGAACGGGAAGGTGAGGCCCGCGAAGTTGGAGCCGCCGCCGACACAGCCCACAACCACGTCGGGCTCCTCGCCGGCAAGTGCCATCTGCGCCATCGCCTCCTGGCCGATCACCGTCTGGTGCAGGCACACGTGGTTCAGCACCGAGCCGAGCGAGTAGTTCGTCTCAGGGTCCTTGGCGGCGACCTCGACAGCCTCGGAGATCGCGATCCCGAGCGACCCGGTCGGGTGCGAGGCCTGGGAACGCCCGGCGTCCGTGGTGTCGCTCGGCGAGCGGTGCACGGTCGCGCCCCAGGTCTGCATCATCGAGCGCCGGTACGGCTTCTGGTCGTAGCTCGAGCCCACCATGTAGATCACGCACTCCAGGTCGAACAGCTGGCACGCGAGCGCCAGCGCCGAGCCCCACTGCCCCGCGCCGGTCTCGGTGGCCAGGCGCTTGATCCCGGCCCGCTTGTTCTCGTATGCCTGCGCGACCGCGCTGTTCGGCTTGTGCGAGCCCGCCGGCGAGACACCCTCGTACTTGTAATAGATGTGCGCCGGCGTATCGAGCGCCTTCTCGAGCCGGCGCGCGCGGTAGAGCGGCGACGGGCGCCAGAGCTTGTAGATCTCCCGAACCTCGTCAGGGATCTCGACCTCGGGATCGGCCGAGACCTCCTGCATGATCAGCGCCTCGGGGAAGATCGGCGTGAGGTCCGGCGGCCCCGCCGGCTGCATCGTCTGCGGGTTGAGCGGCGGGATCGGATCGCCGGGCAGGTCCGGGATGAGGTTCACCCAATGCGTCGGAATCTCACGCTCCGACAGCGTGTACTTGACGGTCTCGTCGCTCACTCACCGGCTCCTTGCTCGTGGGTGGCGCGATTCTAAGCGCACACCACGCACGAGCTTGACCGGTACCGCGCACTGGCCTTAGGGTCGCCTTGGAGTAGATGCGGCGCCCTGGCCCGGCGCCCAACCCCTAAGCCGAGGTGAGTCACTTGAAGCTGCCCCTTGCAGTTCGTGCGTTCCTGTCCACGGCGTTCGCGGCGCTCGTTTTCCTGCTGCCCGCCGCCGGCGCCCAGGCGGACGCGTTCGGTCCGCAGTTCCAGGCGACCGTCGTCGGGCCGCCCGGCGATCTCAACTGGCACGGAGAATTCTCAGACATTGCCTACGACGCGGTGCTCAGCCGTCACCTCGTCGTGTACATCGGCTCGACCACGCCGCACGTCGGCACGACGGACGGCACGGACGACGTGTATGGGCAGTTCGTAAACGACGCAGGCGAGAGGATCGGCGACCCGATCCGGATCTCGAACACGTCGCTCGGGGAGGAGGAGTACAACCCGCCGAGCGTGATCTTCAACCCCGCGACCCGGGAGTACCTGGTCGCGTGGAGCCGCGACACCGACGAGACCGTGCACGTCCAGCGGGTCACCGCCGCGGGTGACCGCGTCGGCACGCCCGACGAGCAGATCTCCGGATCCGCGGGCGACGTCGAGGCGCTCGGCCTCACGCGCGACAGCGCCACCGGGCGCTACCTCGTGGTGTGGAAGGGCAACAGCGACCCCACCGGGATCGCGTTCGGCCAGCTTCTGGCGGCCGACGGAACGGAAGTCGGGCCGAACGACTTCCCCTTCGGCGGCAGCGTGACGTCGCACGTGGATGACGCACTGGGCGTCGCCTACAACGCCACCGACCACCAGTACCTCGCCGTCTTCAGGGCGCAGGATGCGGCCGGCGAGTACGAGATCTACGGGCAGCTCATCTCTGCCGACGGCGCCCCGATCGGGCCGGACGACTTCAGGATCTCCCACACCGGTCCCGACGGGAACACAGATTGGCGCGTCACGCCGCCGAACGTCGCCTGGGACGCGGCCGACGATCGCTACCTCGTGGCGTGGCCCGGTACGGCAACCGTTTCGGGCGTAGCCAGCGACAAGCAGGAGATGGACATTTTCGGTCAGATGATCCTGCCGACCGGCGACCAGGTCGGGCCGGACGACTTCCGGATCTCCGACATGGGCCCGAACGGCGACCCGAAGTTCGACGCCTTCCGGCCCCGCATCTTGTGGGACCCGAACCAGGACCAGTTCCTGCTGACGTGGCACGGCGACGACAACACGCCCCCGCAGGTCGACAACGAGAGCGAGATCTGGGGCCAGTGGGTGAAGCCCGAGGGCGTGGAGACCGGCAGCAACGACTTCCGCATCTCGCAGGACGGACCGGACGGCAGCACGCAGTTCGCCGCCAACCGGCCGGCCGTGGACTACAACTCGAACAGCTGCGACGCGATGGTCGTCTGGGGCACTGGCAAAATCGGCAACTTCGGGTCGGTCAGCGAGGAGAAAGAGGTGTTCGGGAGCCGCGTCTCCGGGGCTCCCTGCCCGCCGAAGCCGGTGACAGGGACTCAGAAGCCCGGGCCGAAGCCGGGGGACTGCGCCAACGCGAAGACCGGCAACTCGAAGCGCAACAAGCTCATCGGGACGCCCTTCGGCGACATCCTGAAGGGGCTTGCCGGCAATGACCGCATCTCAGGCGGGAAGGGCAACGACTGCCTCTACGGCGGGAAGGGCAACGACAAGCTCTCCGGCGGCTCGGGCAAGGACAAGCTCTTCGGAAGCAGCGGGAACGACTCGCTCGGCGGCGGGACCGGGAACGACAAGCTCTCCGGCGGCTCGGGCAAGGACAAGCTCAAGGGCGGCAAGGGGAAGGACACCTTCTCCGCGGGCTCGGGCGACGACAAGGTCAACTCCCGCGATGGCGTGAAGGAGACCGTCAACTGCGGGAAGGGTGACGACTCCGCAGTCGTCGACAAGAACGACAAGGTCAAGGGCTGCGAGTCGGTGAAAGCCCGCTAGCCCAGGACGGCTTGACGGCGTGCCCCACTCGCCTGGGGCACGCCGCGTCTGCCGCTCACTCCTCAGCCTGGCCGGACTCGACCTTCTCCTTGATCGCCTCGGTGACGGTCGGGTCCCGCAGCGTTGTCACGTCGCCGAGCTCGCGGCCCTCTGCGATGTCCTTCAGGAGGCGCCGCATGATCTTGCCGGAGCGCGTCTTCGGCAGATCGTCGGCCGGGATGATTCGCGAGGGTCGCGCCAGCTTCCCGATGCGCTGGGCGACGTGTTCGCGAATCTGGTCCTCGAACCCCTCGGGCCAGTCGCCGCTGCCCTCGATGGTCACGAAGGCGACGATCGCCTGGCCGGTGTCCTCGTCGATCGCACCGATGCAGGCCGCCTCCGCCACGCCCTCGAGCGAGACGATGGCCGACTCGACCTCCATGGTGGACATACGGTGCCCCGACACGTTGATCACATCGTCGGTGCGGCCCACGATCCAGAAGTAGCCGTCCTCGTCGATCCGCGCGGCGTCGCCGACCACGTACACGTCGGGGCCCCACTTCGACCAGTAGGTCTCGACGTAGCGGTCGTCCTCCTTGTACAGCGTGCGCAGCATGCCCGGCCACGGGCGGCGCAGCGTCAGGTAGCCGCCGCCCTCCTCGATGATCTCGCCGTCCTTGTTCACCACCGCGGCCTGCACCCCGGGGAACGGCTTCGTCGCCGACCCCGGCTTCGTCTCCGTGATGCCGGGGAGCGGCGTGATCATGATGTGGCCGGTCTCGGTCTGCCACCAGGTGTCCACGATCGGGCAGCGCTCGCCGCCGATCACCTTGTGGTACCAGATCCAGGCTTTCGGGTTGATCGGCTCGCCGACGGTGCCAAGCAGGCGCAGCGACGAGAGGTCGTGCTTCTCCGGGTACTCGCGCCCCCACTTGATGCACGCCCGGATCGCGGTCGGCGCGGTGTAGAAGATCGTGACCTTGTAGTCCTCGACGATCTGCCACCAGCGATCCTTGTCGGGGTAG
This sequence comes from Thermoleophilaceae bacterium, assembly GCA_045805385.1. GTDB lineage: Bacteria > Actinomycetota > Thermoleophilia > Solirubrobacterales > Thermoleophilaceae > JADGHQ01. The sequence goes on along the minus strand of JBJMLG010000225.1, from coordinate 36 downwards.
TCGGGCGCCCCCTCGTACATCACGCCGGTCGCCCCG
>JBJMLG010000224.1:0-20727 GCA_045805385.1 Thermoleophilaceae bacterium | reverse complement strand
GCCGGCGGGCACGCCGCCCACGTTCACGACGGCCGGGATCAGATCGGGCCGCTCGGCGGCGACGCGGGCGGCCCGGTGAAGCGACTCGGCCGACGCCGCCACTACCGCGGGCGGCCCGGCCGCCTCGATCACGGCGGCGAGGTCGGCGGCATCGGTGTCGATGTCGTACGGGCCCACGCGGCTCGAGCGGCCAACGCCGCGGGCGTCGTAGACGACCAGCCGGTGATCGCTCGCCAGGTCGTCGAGCAGCGCGTCGTAGACGTCGTGCGTCGAGAACATCGGCGTGACGAAGACCAGGAGCGGACCCTCGCCCCGAGCCTCCCAGTGGATGAGTACGCCCTCAGGCCGTTGGAGCAGCGGCATCCCGCTCAACCGCCCTCACCGAGTCGCCGACCCGGATCGTGCCGCCGCTCACCACGTCGGCGCGGAGACCGCCGCGGTGTACGAGGTCGCGCATCAGCGTCTCGCGCCCCGTGAGCTTCTGCAGGTGGTTGCACGGCTCGCAGAGCTCGACGCCCTCGCACTCGACCTCGCCCACGCTGAAGCGACGGCCCACGAGCGTGTTCACGTCGATGCCTCGTGTGACGACCTGGCGCCGGTGCTCGCCCGGGGCGAGCGGATCGCCGCTGTCGGACGCGTAGCCGTCGATCGCCTCGGCGGCTATCAGCGTGATCGCCTCGCCGGGCCCGGCGTCGCCGTTCTCGAACCAGTAGCGGTCGCCCACGAGCCCGTGGCCGGGGACCGCCTCCACCTCGTCGATCGGCGCCGTCGGCCCCGACTCATGCCTCGCCAGGAAGATCTGCTCGACCACACCGCTCACGGAAGCGCCCGCCCCACCGACTCGGCCACGCAGACCGGCTTCTCGTTGCCGTCGACCTCGACCGTGAAGCGGGTGACGATCTGCCACCAGCCGCCGCCCACGTCGTCGACCGACAGGACCTCGGCGCTCGCCCGCACGCGCGAGCCGGCGGGCACCGGCGCCGGGAAGCGCACCTTGTTCCAGCCGTAGTTCACGCCGAGCTTGAAGCCGTTCGACTGGATCAGGTCCTTCCTGAAGCCGTCGATCAGCGAGAGCGTCAGGTTGCCGTGCGCGACCGTGGTCCCGAACGGGCTCTCGGTCTTCGCCCGCTCCACGTCCACGTGAATCCACTGGTCGTCGCCGGACAGCTCGGCGAACTGGTTGATCATCTCCTGGGTGACCTCGCGCCAGTCGCTCGGGCCGACCGGCTGTCCGATGAGGTCCTTCAGTCCTTCGATTCCTTCTGCTGTAACTGGGGCCATGCGGCGCAGATTACCGAGGGCCTCAGCCGCTCAGCGCGCCGTGGGCGATCTCCAGCGCCTGCTCGATCTGCTCGGAGCTCACGTCGAGATGCGTGACCGCGCGCACCCCGCCGCCCGGCGTGCGGCTCAGCCGCAGCCCGTCCGCGGCCGCACACTCCAGGAAGCCGCTCGCATCGGGCACGTCGAAGATCACGATGTTCGTCTCGACCGCGCCGGGGTCGAGTGCCACCCCGGGCAGCTCGGCAAGGCCCGCTGCGAGCCGCTTCGCGTTCGCGTGATCCTCGGCGAGCCGCTCGACGTTGTGGTCGAGGGCGTACATGCAGGCGGCCGCCAGCACGCCGGCCTGCCGAAGCGCGCCGCCCCACATCTGCTTGTAGCGCCAGGCCTCCTCGATCAGCTCCCGTGAGGCGCAGAGCACCGCGCCGACTGGGGCGCCGAGGCCCTTCGAGAAGTCCAGCCAGGCTGTGTCGAAAGGGCCGGCGTACTCGGCCGCGGACACGCCGGACGCCGCGACAGCGTTCATCAGGCGCGCGCCGTCGAGGTGCGCGCGCATGTCGTTGGAGCGGGCCACGTCGAGCACCGAGCGGATGGTCTCGAGCGGCCACACGCGGCCCCCGCCCATGTTCGTGGTCTGCTCGACCGACACGAGCCGCGAACGCGGCAGGTAGCGGTCCTCCGGCCGCAGGGCGGCCTCGACCTGCTCCGCGCTGAAGATGCCGTTCCGACCATCGAGCGGGTTCATCATCGCGCCGGAGATCGATGCCGGGCCGCCCGCCTCCGCGATGATCGGGTGCGCGGTGCGGTCGAGGATCACCTCGTCGCCGCCGGGGCGGATGTGGACGCGGAACGAGATCGCGTTGCACATCGTGCCGCTCGGCAGGAACACCGCCGCCTCGTGCCCGAGCAGCTCGGCCACCCGCGCCTGGAGCGCGTTCACCGTTGGGTCCTCGCGGCGCTGCTCGTCCGCCACCTCGGCATTCGCCATCGCCTCGCGCATCTCGCGGCTGGGGCGAGTCTGCGTGTCGGAATAGAGGTTGATCACGTCAATTCGCGGTGGAGCTCGACCATGCGGATCACGGCACGGGCCGCGTCCTCGCCCTGGTGTCGCTTCGGCCCGAGCCGCTCGAGGGCCTGCTCCATGCTGTCCACGGTCAGCACGCCGAACGAGCACGGCACGCCGGTGTCGAGCGACACGCGCGCGATCCCGCTCGCGGCCTCGCTACAGACGTAGTCGTAGTGGCTCGTCTCGCCGCGGATCACGGCGCCCACGCAGGCCACGCCCGCGTAGCGGCGCGAATCCGCGCAGTACTTCGCCGCGAGCGGCAGCTCGAAGGCGCCCGGCACCTCGTGCACGCGCACCTCGCCGCCGGCCTCGTCGAACACGCGTTTGGCGCCATCGACAAGCTTCGCGGCAAGGTCCTCATAGAACGTCGCGACCGCGATCGCCCAGCGGTCAGCCACGCGGCTCCTCTGCCTCCTGCCGCTCGGGAGTGGGCGCCCCCGAGCGCTCGCGGTCGAGACGCTTCTCGGAGGCGATCATCTCCTCGTCGAGCGCGAGGCCCTGGTGGTGGAGCATGTGGCCCATGCGGTCGCGCTTTGCCCGCAGGTAGTCGCGGTTGTGCGGCGTGGGCGCGTGTGCGATCGGGATCTGGTCGGTGACCTCGAGCCCGTAGCCCTCGAGGCCCACGATCTTCTTGGGGTTGTTGGTGAGCAGCCGGATCGAGGACAGGCCGAGGTCCACCAGGATCTGCGCGCCGATGCCGTAGTCGCGCAGGTCGGCGGGCAGGCCCAGCTCGAGGTTGGCGTCCACTGTGTCGAGGCCCTGCTCCTGCAGCTTGTACGCCCTCAGCTTGTTGAGGAGCCCGATGCCGCGGCCCTCCTGGGCGAGATAGAGGAGCACGCCCTGGCCCTCCTGCTCGATGCGCGTGAGCGCGTCCTCGAGCTGCTGGCCGCAGTCGCAGCGCTGGGAGTGGAACACGTCGCCCGTCAGGCACTCGGAGTGCACGCGCACGAGCACGTCCTCGGCGCCGTCGATCTCGCCCTTGACCATCGCGACGTGGTGCTTGTCGTCGACGAGCGAGCGGAAGCCGACGACGTTGAACTCCCCGAAGTCGGTGGGCAGCCGCGTCTCCACCACGCGCTCGACCAGCTTGTCGTGCCGGCGGCGATAGGCGATCAGGTCGGCGACCGTGATCATCTTCAGGCCGTGCCGCGCCGTGTACTCGGCCAGGTCCGGCACGCGGGCCATCGTGCCGTCGTCGTTCATGATCTCGCAGATCACGCCGGAAGGGTTCAGGCCGGCGAGGCGCGCGAGATCCACCGCCGCCTCCGTCTGCCCGGTGCGCTCGAGCACTCCGCCGGACTTGGCCTTGAGCGGGAAGATGTGGCCGGGCTGGACCAGGTCGTGAGGCCGGCTGCGGGGGTCGATCGCGACCTGGATCGTGCGAGCGCGGTCGTGCGCGGAGATGCCCGTGGTGACGCCCTCGCGCGCCTCGATCGAGACGGTGAACGCCGTCTGGAAGGGCGTCTCGTTCTTGGCGGCCATGAGGTCGAGGCCGAGCTCGTCGCAGCGCTCCGGCGTGAGCGTGAGGCAGATCAGCCCGCGACCCTCCTTCGCCATGAAGTTGATGGCGTCGGGAGTCACGAACTGCGCGGCCATTGTGAGGTCGCCCTCGTTCTCGCGGTCCTCCGCGTCGCAGACCACGACCATCCGCCCTTCTCGGATGTCCTCGAGCGCCTCCTCGATCGTGCTGAACGGCGAGCTCATGTGCGTACCACCAGCTTCTCCACGTATTTCGCGAGCACGTCAACCTCCACGTTCACGACGGTACCCGGCCCCACAAGGCCCAGGGTCGTCCTCTCCAGTGTCTCCGGGATGAGCGAGACGGTGAAGCTCTCGTCATCCATGGCCGCGATCGTGAGCGACACGCCGTCGACCGCCACCGAGCCCTTCTCCACCATGTAGCGAAGCAATCCCGGCTCGGCCGCAATCCGCACCAGCCGCGCGATCCCCTCCTCTTCGACGGACTCGACGGTGCCGGTGCCGTCGACGTGGCCCTGCACCATGTGGCCGCCCAGGCGGTCGCCCGCACGCAGCGCCAGCTCGAGGTTCACCTTGTCCCCCTCCCCCAGCGGTCCGAGCGACGAGCGCCGCAGCGTCTCGGCCATCACGTCGGCGCGGAAGCCGCCGTCGGCGACGTCGACCGCGGTGAGGCAGACGCCGTTGACCGAGATCGAGTCGCCGCGACCGAGCTCCACCGAGAGATCGGTGGCTACCTCCAGCCGGACGCCTTGGTCGGAGCGCTCGACCGCCCGCACGCTGCCCGTTCCCTGTACGAGGCCGGTGAACATCACCACTCCCTCATGCGCGCCGTGATGAGCAGGTCGTCGCCGATGCGCTCGGAAGCGACAGCGAGGGCACGCTCGGCCGCCTCGATCGCCTCCACGCCCTGACCCTCGAGCGGAACCCGCGCGCGGCGCCCGCCGAGCAGCAGCGGCGCGATGAAGATGCGCGCCTCGTCGATCTCACCGGCGTCCATGAAGGCGCCGGCGAGATGCGGGCCGCCCTCGAGTAGCAGCGACTGCACGCCGAGTTCGCCGAGCTGGCTGAGCGCCGACTGCACGCGCGCCGCCTCGTTGCCGCCCGTCGCGACGAGCACCTCGGCGCCCGCGGCCTCGAGGGCCGCGACGGCGCGCCGCGAGGCGGCGCGTGAGGTGACGACCGTGAGCGGCACGTCGTTCGCACTCCCCGCGAGCTTGCCGGCCCCCGGCAGGCGGGCCTCGGAGTCGAACACCACGCGCCGGGGCTGACGCCTGACGCCCTCGAGGCGAGCGGTGAGCAGCGGATCGTCGGCGAGCGCGGTGCCGATGCCGACCGCGACCGCATCCATCTCTGCCCGCCACAGGTGCGCGCGCTCGCGGCTCGCGTCGCTCGAGATCCACTTCGAGTCGCCCGTGTGCGTGGCCACCTTGCCGTCGAGCGTCATGGCGGACTTGAACACCACGAGCGGGCGCCCGGTCTTCGCGTGCTTGCGGAACGGCTGGTTGATCAGCCGCGCGGCGTGCGCCGGGCCGCCGGCGAACACGTCGACGCTGATGCCCTCGTCGCGCAGGATGCCGAGGCCGCGGCCCGATGCCTTCTCGGTGGGGTCGTCGCTCGCCACAACCACGCGCGCCACCCGCGCCTCGATCAGCGCGTCCGTGCACGGCGGCGTGCGGCCGTGATGGCAGCAGGGCTCGAGCGACACGTACATGGTGCCGCCGGCGGGATCCTCACTCGCGCTTGCGAGCGCCATCCGCTCCGCGTGCGGCTCGCCCGCCGCAGCGTGGAAGCCCTCTCCGATCACGCGGCCGTCCTTCACGAGCACCGCGCCGACGAGCGGGTTGGGACTCGTCATGCCGCGCGCCTGTTCCGCGAGCTCTATGGCTCTCCTCAGGTGGCGCTCGTCGCGCTCCGTCGCCGTCAGCTGGGTCATTTCAGGACTCCAAAGTCCCACCGGCGGGGCGTCTGGCGGGAAGTTGACTCGCGAGTCAACTTTACCAATGCCTTGTAGGGTGCCCGCCCATGCGACGCACGCGTGCCGCCGCGTGGCCCGCGTATGCGATCCTCGCGCTGATCCTCGTCGCGGGCCTGTATCTGCGGCTCCGGCACAACGGATATGGGCTGCCCTACGTCTACAACCAGGACGAGGGTCGCCACTTCACGAACCGCGCGGTCGCGATGTTCGGTGGCGGCAGCTGGGATCCCGGCTACTACGAGAACCCGTCCGGCTTCACGTACCTGCTGAACGCGGCCATGCGCTTCCGCTACGGCCACGGCTGGCCGTTCGGGAGCTTCGACAACGTCGTGCGCATATTCGGGGGTGCAAACCCGAGCGGCGTCTACGAGCTCACGCGCGCGGTGGCGGCGCTGCTGTGCGCCGCCGGCGTGGCGGGGCTGTTCTTCGTCGCGCGCCGGCTCTGGGGCGTGCGCGAGGGGCTCGTGGCCGCGGCGGTCCTGTCCTTCGCGTTCCTGCCGGTGGCCTACTCGCGGATCGCGGTCACCGACGTGGGCACGCTGCTCCCCATCGCGATCGCGCTGTATGCGTCCGTGCGGATCCACGAGCGCGGCGACCTTCGCTGGTACATCCTGGGCGGCGCGGCCGTCGGGTTCGCCGTGGGCTTCAAGTACACGGCCGGACTGGTGCTGTTGCCGCTCGTGATCGCGACCGCGGTGCGCATGCGCACCGACGGGCTGGCCCCGCTCAAGGGGCTCGGCGTTGCGCTGCTGGCCGCCACGGCCGCGTTCTTCGTCACCACGCCCTACTTCTTCATCAACTTCAGCCACGCGAAGCACCAGCTCACGTCGCAGTCGCAGACGGTCGGCGACTTCGACAAGGTCGGGCAGGCGCAGGACAACGGCTTCGCCTACTACCTGTGGAGCCTCACCTGGGGCCTCGGCTGGGTGCCGCTCGCCGCCGCGGCCGCGGGCTGCTTCCTCGTGGCCCGGCGCGACCCGGTGCGCGCGGTGCTGCTCGCGGTGTTCCCGGTGGCCCTGTTCGTCTACCTGAGCGTGCAGTCGCGCTTCTTCGGCCGCTGGCTGCTCCCCTCCTACCCCGCGCTGGCGCTGTTCGCGGGCTACGCGATCGTGCAGGCCGTCAATGCCGTCGCGGCGCTGCGCGGCCGCCGCCTCGCTGCGGCCGGGGCGCTCGCGGCGGCGGCGTGCGCCGCGCTGGCTCAGCCGCTCGTGGCCGACGTGCGCACGATGCAGCTCCTCGGCCGCAAGGACACCCGGCAGCTCGCCCGCGACTACCTCGTGAACACCTACCCGCCGCGCCTGCGGATCGTGATCGAGCCGGCGGTGCCCGGCCGCTACTACAGGCTCGCGCGGCCCGGCCGGAAGGCGCCCCCCGAGCGGAAGCAGTTCGTGCGCGGCTTCATCAGGGACATCGGCGAGACGCGGATCGACTACGTCACGCTGCTGCGCCCCGAGGTACTCGACCACTACCGTCGTAGCGGCTACTGCCTCGTGATGACCATGAGCGTCATCCGCGGCAGGGCTGAGAATGACCGGCTGGTGCCCGCCCTCGCCTACTACGCGCTGCTCGAACGCGAGTCGAAGCTGGTCTTCGAGGCGAGCCCGTACGACCAGGGCGTCAAGCACCTGAAGTTCAACTTCGACCACTCCTACGACTACTACCCGAGCCAGTTCGCGCGCCCCGGCCCCGACGTGAAGATCTACCGCCTCGACAACTGCAAGCAGGGCTACGGGCCGCTGCCGGCGGGCTCTGGCGTGGTGCCACAGGGGCTGAGCGAGTGACTGCCGAAGCGAAGCCGCGCGGAGGCGCTCGCGGCGCGGCGCTGTTCGAGCGCGTGCGGCGCCCCACCGCCGCCGGCTGGGCGCTCGCCGGGATCCTCGTGGGTGCGCTCGTGCTGCGGCTCTGGTCGATCCGCCACGGGATGCCGTGGGCGTTCAACTTCGACGAGGAGCACCATTTCGTGCCGCCCGCCGTCTCGATGCTCGGCGGCTCGCTGAACCCCGGCTACTTCGAGAATCCTCCGGCGCTCACCTACCTGCTCTTCGGCATCTTCAAGCTGCGCTTCCACGCCGGCTTCCCGTTCGGCTCGAGCGGGTTCGTGCGGCACTTCAAGAACGATCCGGAGTCCGCGTTCGTGACGGCCCGGATCGTGGTTGCGCTGCTCGGCACGCTTGCCGTGTGGCTCGTGCACTGGGCCGGCACGCGCTACTACGGGCGGCGCGTGGGCCTGCTCGCGGCGGCGCTGGTCGCGTGCGCGTTCCTGCCGGTCTTCTACTCGAAGCAGGCGCTGAACGACGTCGTCACGCTCGTACCCCTCACCGTGGCGCTCGGAGCCTGCCTGCTCGTGTACGAGCGCGGGCGTGCGCTCGACTGGGCCCTGGCCGGTGGGGCGATCGGCGTGGCGACGGCCACGAAGTACACGGCCGGCGCGATGCTGGCGGTGCTCGCGATCGCGGCGCTGCTGCGCCTGCGTGACGGGCGCGACGACCTCCGGGCGCTTGTCCGCGGCGCGGTGATCGGGGGCGCGCTGTTCGTGCTGCTGTTCCTGCTGCTCAACCCGTACTCGCTCGTCGACTTCGCGAAGTTCAAGTCTCAGGTGGGCGGGCAGTCCGCGACGGCCGGAGGGCTCGCGAAGCTCGGCCAGGACGACGTCCCCGGCTGGCTCTACTACCTGTGGACGCTCACCTGGGGCTTTGGCTGGATACCGCTCGCCGCGGCCGTGGGCGGCGCGGTGGTCGCGCTTCGATCCGACTGGCGAAAGGGCGCGCTACTCGTCGTCTTCCCCGTGCTGCTCTGGCTGTTCCTGGGCGGCCAGGCGCGGTACTTCGGCCGCTGGTTCCTCCCTGCCTATCCGGCGCTGGCGATCCTCGCCGCGTACGGGATGGTGCGGCTCGTGGACTGGTTCGTGGCCCGCCGCGGCGCGGTGCGGGCCGCGCCCGCGCTGCTCGTGGCGGCGGCGTTCCTGCTGGTGGTGCAGGGCCTGGCGGCGAGCGTGCGGGTGAACAACGTGCTGTCCCACACCGACACGCGCACGCTCACGCGCGAGTGGATGATGCGCTCGGTGCCGCAGGGCGCCGGCGTGGTGGCGGAGCCATTCTTCCCGAGCGGCTTCTTCACGACCGGTGGGCGGCGCGCGCCGGACCGCTACCGGCTCTACCCCATCAAGCCGCCGTTCCAGGGCTACGAGAAGAAGCTCACGCCCGCGCTCATCGACACCTATCGCACGCAGGGCTACTGCTGGATCGTTACCGGGACCTATCAGCAGGGGCGCGGCCTCAAGGCCGGGCTGGCGAACGCGAAGGCGTACTACTCGCGCCTGGCGACCGAGTCGAAGACGGTCGCCACCTTCTCGCCGTGGTACGCCGGCGAGGGTGCCGTCGAGTTCAACTTCGACCTCTCCTACGACTACTACCCACGCGCTTACAGGCGTCCCGGGCCGCTCATCGAGGTACATCACCTGAACGCATGCCGCTAGACCGCCGCGTGATAGCGAAACGGGTGCTGCTCGCGCCCCAGCTGGTGCGGCGCGCCGCGGCGTCGCGGGCCGAGGCCCTCGAGGAGGGCTGGCTGCTCCGCCAGCCCAAGGACGTACGCGAGAGCTACGTGCGGCAGGTGCTCGAGAAGGGCGACGAACCCCGGCTCGCGGAGATCTGGATGCTGCGGCAGCGGCGCGAGGTGCGAGAGAGCTACATCCGCGAGGTGCTGCGGGGCGACTAAGCCCCGAGCACCAGCTCGGCCATCGGCCTGACCAGTGCCGGGTCCGCCCCGATCAGGAGCGTCGTGACCATCGAGTCGCGCCACATCTCGAGGTCGTGGCGGATCTTGTCGGGCGGCCCGATCAGCGCGAGGCGCTCGATGAGCTCGGTCGGCACGGCCGCCGCCGCCTCCTCCTTCTTGCCGCCGAGGTAGAGCTCCTGGATCCTGTCGACCTCGGCGTCGTAGCCCATGCGCCGCGCCACGTCGGCGTGGAAGTTCGCCTTCTTCGCGCCCATCCCGCCGAAGTAGAGGGCGTAGAGCGGGCGCAGCCGGTCAGCGGCGCGGTCCACGTCGTCGTCGATCGCGACGTTCACCGAGGCGGCAATCTCGAAATCGTCGAACGATCGCCGCGCGCCCTCGCGGGCAAAGCCCTCCGAGAGTGCGTCGCGGTAGAAGTCCTCATGGTCGGGCGAGAAGAACAGCGCCAACCAGCCGTCGCACAGCTCGGCCGCCAGCGCAATGTTCTTCGGGCCCTCCGCGCCGAGGAAGATCGGGAGGTCCTCGCGCAGCGGGCGGATCGACGACTTCAGCGGCTTCGCCAGGCCGGTCCCGCCCTCGTAGGGGAGCCGGTAGTGCTCGCCGTCGAAGGTGACCGGTCCGCCGCGTGCCAGGATCTGGCGGATGATCGAGATGTACTCGCGGGTGCGGGCGAGCGGTTTGGCGAACGGCTGGCCGTACCAGCCCTCCACCACCTGGGGACCGGACACGCCCAGGCCGAGGATGAAGCGGCCGCCCGAGAGGTGGTCCATCGTCATCGCCGCCATCGCTGTCGCCGCGGGCGTGCGCGCGCTCATCTGCACGATCGCGCTGCCGAGGCGGATGCGCTCCGTTTGGGCGCCCCACCACGCGAGCGGCGTGAGCACGTCCGAGCCGTAGGCCTCTGCCGCCCAGAGCGAGTCGTAGCCGAGCCGCTCCGCCTCCTTGATCGTCTCGATCGCGTTCGGCGGCGGGCCACCGGCCCAGTAGCCCATGTTCAGGCCCAGTTTCAGCTCGCGCGCCATTCGATCAGTCGGGCGTCTTCACGCCCTCGCGCAGCAGCTCCACGGCCTTCGTCACCCGCCGCTCTCGCGTCTCGTCCTTCTTCGCCTCGGCGATCCAGCGCGCGTACTCCCTGCGGTGCGTGAAGCTGAGCCGGCTGAACGCCTCGCGGGCGTCGTCGGCGAGTGCTAGCGCCTCGGCGAGCGCTTTCGGCACCTCGACCTCGCGGGGCGCGTCGTCGAGCTCGAGCACCACATCGACCCTGTCGCCCAGCTCGAGGCCGGCCGCCTGGCGGACCTCCTTGTTGAGGCCGAGCACCGCGCGGCCGTCATAGATCGACACTCGCCCGCGAAACTCCGTGCCGTTGAGCGTGCCGCGTACCGGTGCCCGGGCCTGCCCGAACCGCTCCTTGGGATCGAAAGGCACCTCGATCCAGCGGAGACCACCGCCGCTATCGGTCTCGGTCAGCTGTGCGCTGAAGCGCTCCGGCACGCGCGGCAGCCTAACCGCAGCGCGAGCGCGAGGCGACCCGCACCTCCCTTTTTCGGAGTTGCGAACCGCAACGATCCGAGTTGCGCGCCGCAACGGTCCGAGTTGCGCGGCGCAACGCTCCGAGTTGCGCGGCGCAACGCTCGAAAAGAGGAATGCGCTACGCGGCCGGCACCGTCTTCAGCCCGCGCGCCTCGATGTCGGCGAGCACCTCGGGCAGCGCCGCCAGCGTCCGCGTCCACGAGCCCGGGGCGCTGTACCAGTCGGCATCGTGAAGGAGGAGCACGTCGCCCGGCCCAATCTCGTGCGTGACCATTCGGGCGATCGTGTGCGGACTGATGCGAGCGCGCCAGTCGCGGCCCCAGCGCGACCACAGCAGGGGCCTCCAGTGCTTGCGCGCGGCGTCGAGCCCGAGCGCCGTGTAGATGCCGTAGGGCGGGCGGTGCAGCATGGGCGAGTGGCCGGTCGAGTCTTCGATCGCGGCCGCCCCGCGGCGCAGGTCGTCTCCGATCTGGGCCGGCGTGAGCCGGAGCATGTTGCGGTGGCGGTGGCAGTGGAGCCCGACGCCGTGGCCCGCGGCGACGATCTCGGCGGCCAGGGCGGGCCGCTGCTCCACCTGCTCCCCCACTAAGAAGAAGGTGGCCGTCGCGCCCGCCCGCCGCAGCAGCTCGAGCACGCCCGGCGTGCCGTTGGGATGGGGGCCGTCGTCGAAGGTGAGCGCGACGCCTGTCGTGCGCTCGAGGCGGCGCGCGATTCCGAGCGCGTCGGCAACCGGCGCGACGAGGGGCGCGAGTGCTGGCAGCGAGTTGACGGCGAAGGCGCCGGCTGCGAGCCTCGCCATCCGCATCGCGCTACCCGCTCGCCAACCGCTGGTCGCTGAAGCGATCGCCGCTCGACACCAGGAGCTGCCGCGCAGTCACGGCGTGCACGCCCGCCATTCTGCAGTCCGCCGCTAGTGCGTTGAGAACGGGCGCCCACGTGGTGGGCGTACCGGCCAGGCGTACCTGCACGAACTGCCCGGCGGCAAGCTTCTGCGTGCCGCTGCCGGCGATCGTGACCGCGGGGCTCACCGGGGACCCTCCGGCCGAATGCGCGAGCACGTATTGCCCCAAGCTGAACCCGTCGCCCGACATGTAGCGGTAGTGCTTGCCGTAGCCCACCGCCGTCGCCACGTGGCGAAGCTCCCGCTTCGCGCCGATCCAGTGCACGAACGCACGGCTGTCGAGCTGAGGAAGCGCGTCGTCGCCGGCGCCCCGCAGCGTGGTCATCAGCCCGCGCGCCGGCATCGTCGTGAGCACGAACGACCCGTGCATCCCGCGCCGCTCGAGGGCAGCCGCCGCCGCCGGCACCTGCGTCGGATCCACCCGCACGAGCACGCCGACCTGCGGCCGGCTGGTGGTGACCGCGGTGGCGGGATGGAGATCGAATGCCCGCGCGAATACCGGGAAGGTGTCGTCGCTGCTCAGCGAGAAGGCGAGCAGGGCGAAGCTGGCGAAGCCGAGCGCGAGGGAGCGACCCAGGCGCCGCTCGGCTTGCACGGCCGGCCGCGGCAGCGGCCGGGCGCGGCCCTCGAGCACCGCGCGAGCGACGGGGCGCTGGCGCGCGAAGAAAAGGTCCGGCTCCGGGCGCGAAGCGAGCGCGCGCCGCAGCGACGCCGCCAACTCGGCGCGCGAGCGCGCCACCTGCGCGAGGCCCAGGCGCTCGTAGGCGCGGTTGTTGACGCGCACGTGGCCGACGCCGAAGCCGTAGGAGATCGACGGGCAGCCGCGCATCATCGCCTCGAGCACGGTCAGCCCGGCCGTCGAGTGCACGAGCACGTCCGCCGCGGCGAGCCAGTCGCCCATGCGGTCGGTGAAGCCCACAAGCCGCACGCGCGGCTCGTGTGCGAAGCGCTGGGCGAGCTTCTCGCGCACGCCCTCGGCGCGCCCGCACAGACACACCACCTGAGCGTCGTCGAAGGCGAGGGCGGTCTCGATCGCGCCGGCCAGGTCGCCGACCGCCCAGCCGCCGCCCGAGACGAGGATCACGGGAGCGTCTGGCGAGAGGCCGAGGTCGCGCCGGGCGTCGGCATGAGAGCGCGGCTCGAGGAACGCCGGGTGCGTCGGCGGGCGCGCCCAGATCGCGCTGCCCTCGCCGGCGATCCTCTCCACCTCCTCGATCGACTCGGGGTGGGTCACGAAGTGCATGTCCACGCCGGGATGGGCCCACCACCAGAGCGCGGAGAGGTCGGTGATCGCCGAGTAGATCGGCACGGCGAGCTTGCCGCGGCGGCGCGCTTCGCCGAGGACGGCGCTCGCTCCCGGGTAGGTCGCAACGACGAAGTCGATGCCCTCGCGTTCGATCAGCTTGCGCACGCGGCGCCCGCCGAGGCGGTACATGAGGCGCTGCATGAGGGGCCGCGTCGGCCAGCGGCTGATTACTGCGTAGGGCAGTTCGAACAGCCGCGGCAGGCGCCGCAAGACGAACTCGGAGCCGCCACCCGTGAGCGCCTTCACGATCGGGCCCATCAGGTCGAGGGAGTCGACGATCTCGACCTCGCAGTCCGGGCGCTCCGTCACGAGGTCGGCGGCGATCGCGCGCGCAGGGAGGTCGTGGCCCTCGCCGATCGATGCCGACATGATGAGCACGCGCGGATGCTTCTCGAGCTCCGCCGCGGGCGCTTGCGAGCGCCGCCACTCGATGTACTTGCGCAGCCCTTCCGAGAACGGCGTGCACGCCGTCCAGCCGAGCTCCCGCCGCGCGAGCTCGCTCGACACGTCCTTGCCGCCGAAGTCGTTCGCGCGCGCGGGCGTTGAGACGATCTCCACGTCGCCGAGCACCTCGCGGACCTCCTCGGCGATCTGCTTGATCGTCACGCTCTCGTCGCCCGTGAGGTTGTAGACGCCGCTGCCCTCGCGCTCGAGGCCCCGGACGATCCCCTCCGCCAGGTCGGCCACGTACACGAAGCGGCGGGTCTGGTCGCCGCTGCCGGCGATGGTGAGCGGCTCGCCGCGGAGCGCCTTGCCCACGAACGCCGGGATCACCGCGGCCTCGCGGGCACGCGGACCGTAGGGAATGCCGAGCCGCAGCACGGTCGTCTCGATGCCGTAGGCCTCGGAGTACGACTTGCAGTAGAGCTCGCCTGCGAACTTGGTGGCCGTGTACAGGTGGCTCGGCGGGATGATCGGCGTGCGCTCGTCGACCTCCTGCGGCTCGCAGTCGCTGTAGACCCAGATCGTGCTGGCGTACGCGAGACGCTGCACACCGTTTCGCCGCGCCGCCTCGAGCAGGCGCGCGGTGCCGCGCGTGTTCACGTGCTCGGCGTGGCCCGGCTCGCGGTCCACCTCGCCCACGTCCGCGACCGCGGCCATGTGCACGATGCCGTCGCAGGTCGCGAGCGCCTCGTCGAGCGCGCCGGCGTCCATCAGGCTGCCGATCACGGTGTCGAGCTCGGGGTGCCAGGGCGAGGGGATCAGGTCGAAGATGACCGGCTCGTGGCCATGCGCGACCAGCCGGTCGACCACGTGCGAGCCCACGAATCCGGAACCGCCGGTAACCAGCACCCTCACGCGGCCACCTCCGAATCGCCGTGGTAGTAGAGCGGCACGCACCAGTGGTTCTGGGCGACCCAGTCGGTGTTCGGCAGCTCGCTGGAGTCGCCGAGCACGCGGTGGCAGGGTTCGTCGTAGACCTTGCCCGTCGAGCGCTCGATCGGCTGGAACACGATGTACTTGTACAGGCCCGAGGTCATGCCCTCGGGTACATCCAGGCGCGCGCTGTGTAACGGGTCGAGGTGCTGTCGCGCCGCCTCGTTCTTCCAGGCCACGATCTCGTCCATGCGCTCGGCCTGAACGAGCCCGATCGCCGCGGTGAACTCACTCATCCGGAAGTTCAGCCCCTGCACTTCGTACGTCGGCTTCCCGTAGTTGCGGTATGCGCGTGCAAAATCGGCGATCTCGGGCCGTGTCGTGACGAGCACGCCGCCCTCACCCGTCGAGACGGTCTTCGTCGCGTACATCGAATACACACCGGCATCGCCGTAGGTGCCGGCGCGGCGGCCGTTCCAGGTGGCCCCGTGGGCGTGGGCACAGTCCTCGAGCAGGAAAATGCCGTGCTCGCGGCAGTAGTCCGCGATGCGTTCGCTCTCGAAGGCGATGTGGCCGCCGATGTGCACGAGCACCGCAGCGGCCGGCTTCTCGGCGTCGGCCTTGCGCTCGAAGTCCTCGAACTGCACGCAGAGGTCGTCACGGTTGCAGTCCACGAACACCGGGCGCCCGCCCGCGTTGATGATCGCGAGCGGCGTGGCCATGAACGTGTTCGACGGGCAGAGCACCGCTTTGCCTCGCACGTTCGCGAACTCCAGTGCGGCCAGCGCTCCGCCCGCCCAGCTAGACATCGCAACGGACTCGGCACCGTGCAGTGCCTGCCAGGTCTGCTCGAAGGCAGCGGTCAGTTCACCCTCGGACCAGCGCCCGGAATCGATCACGCCGTCCCAGAGCTCGTGCAGCCTGGCCCGGTCGCGCCCGTCGAAGCCGATCCGGAACGATTCCAGGCCGGATTTGCCCAGGGTTGGTCGAGGGAATGCAGGTTGCGTCATAGATGAGCCCACTCCCCTCCCGACCGGACATTACATGGGTTTCCGGCGGGCCGCCCGGCTTAATCAGCGCTTTAGCTTGAGCGTGCGCGAGGCGGTTGCGATGGAGGTCGGATTTACGCTTGTGGAGAGCCTCAAAGTGACGCTGTGAGCGTGCGCCAGCGAGCGGCGGGCGGTGCGCGTGAGCCTCAGCACGAGAGTCGTCGTCCGGTTCGCCCTGAGACGCGCGCGTGTGCGAGCGACCGTCGATCGGCCGCGCTTGAGCGTGGCGCTCAGGGTGCAAGTGCTGGGGCACGAGGCGCGCACGCGGAGCCCGCGCTTCAGCACCGAGCCGAGCCGTTGCCGTGGAACCGTGAGCTTCACTCGGCCGCGCTTGACGGCCGCCGCCTGCGGCACCGGCGGCGGCGGGGGCGGAGGCAGCGCGACCGCGAAGCGCTCGACCCGGTTGCCGTAGCTGTCCGAGGCGAAGACGGTGCCGCCGTCCGCTGACGCCGTGACGCCGTGCGGGCCGCCCGTCCAGAACTCGCCGGGCCCGTGCCCGCGCGCGCCGAAGCGCAGCAGCTCGTGGCCGTCGCTGTCGTACACGTGCACGAGCGCGTTCCTCGGGTCGGCGACGAACACGTGCCCTGCGGCGTCGGTGTCGATACCGGTCGGCGCGGTGGCCGGCCACGCGCCGGTGGGCGCGGCGGCGGAGTTGAAGCGCACCACTCGGTTCGACCCGGTGTCGGCAACGAAGAGGTCCCCGCTGGGGGAGACCGCGACATCGCCCGGAGCGCTCAGCCCGGTGAGCACGCGCAGCAGCGCGCCGGCGGAGCTGTGCTCGAGCACGCGGTCGTGACCGGTGTCGGCCGCCCAAACGTTGCCCGCGGTGTCGAGCGCGACGCCGGCGGGAACAGAGAGCCCGTCGACCTCGCCGCTGTAGCCGTTACCGGCGTCGAACAGCTGGAGCCGGTCGTTGCCGGTGTCGGCCACGCGCGGCGCGCCGCTCGGGTCGAGCGCGACGTCGCCGGGCAGCTCGAGCTGACCGGGGCCGCCGCCGTGGCCGCCGAACTTCGTGATCGGGGCGCCGCTCAGCGGGTCGAGCTCCTGGACCCAGTACTCGAGCGCGTCCGCCACCGCCAGCCGCCCGGCCGCGAGGTCGAGCCCCTCCGGGCCGGTGAGCCGCCCACCGGTCCGGCCGTTCAGCCCCCAGGCGGCGAGCGGGTTGCCCTCGGAGTCGAACTCCTGCATGCGGCCGTTGTTGGTGTCGGCCACGAAGCTGTTGCCGGCGGAGTCGACCACGAGCGCGCGCGGCGTCTGGAGGAAGCCGGGGGCGTCGCCCTTGCCGCCCCAGGTCTTCACGTGCGTGCCGTCGGCGGCGTACTTGTCGATCTCGTGACCGAGGTTGTCGGCGACGTAGAGGTTGCCGGCTCCGTCCACGCCCACGTCGTAGGGATTGTCGAGCTCGGTGGAGGAGCCGATCGTCGCCAGGTAGGCGCCGCTCGTCGCGTTGAACTTCTCCACGCGGTTGTTCTGGTCGTCGGCCACGTAGAGGTTGCCGCTGCCGTCGACCGTCAGGCCCTGCGGGTAGCGCAGGTGACTCAAATCCGAGCCGGGTGTGCCGGTCACGCCGATCTGCCCGATCCAGTGGCCGTCGGTCCCGTACTCGGCGATGCGGTGGTTGAAGGTGTCGGACACGTACACGCGCGAGCCGCTCACCGCGATGCCGCCCTTGAACTCGATGTCGAAGGACGCCGGCCCATGGCCGTCGCTGCCCTTGCCGCCCCACTCGGTGAGGAAGGCGCCGCCCGAGTCGAACTTCTCGACGCGGTTGCCCTGGATGTCGACCACGTAGATGTTGCCTGCCGAGTCGTGCGCGATACCGCCGACCGCCTGGAACTCGCCCGGGCCCTCGCCGTACTCGCCGAAGGAGCCGGCGGGCGCGTGTGCCGAGTCGTAGACCTGAACCCTGTAGCCCCAGCGGTCGCCCACGAGCAGGTTGCCGTTCGGCAGCAGATCGACCGCCTGGGGCTGGCGCATGATCGCCTCGCCCGTGTTGCCGAACTCGCCCGCGAGCGAGCACTGCGACGCGACGCTCGCGCCGGGGCAGGGGTCGGCCCGGGCCGCGGCTGGTGCAACCAGCAGCGCGACCGCGCTGAGCACGGCTGTGAGCGGCGCGACTCTCAGGCTGGCGAGGCTAGCTCGCCGAAGCGGACGATGACGCGCGCGATCGAGCGCGCAAGCGCCACGACCTCCCCGAGTGCGACCCGCTCGTCCACAGCGTGGGCGAGCTCGATCCCGCTTGTGCCGGCCATGACGCACGGGATGCCGCGCTCGCAGAAGAGGCGCATGTCGGAGCCATAGCTCGACCCGATGAAGCGCGGGCGCCGCTCCGTCTGTTGCTCGATTGCACTCGCGACGAGCCGCGGGAACGGGTGGTCCTGTGGCGTTTCCGCGGGCGCGAACTGGCCGCCGGTCCAGGTCAGCTCGGCATCGGGGCAAACGCTTTGCACGACCGCTTCGAACCCGGCGCGAGCCTCGGTGGGTGTCTGGTCGACACGCACGCCGAGGCGGCCCTCGAAGCGCAACCTGTCCGGCACCTGGCTCGACCACGTGCCGGCCTCGACGCGACCGACGAGCAGCGGGTAGGGGAGCTCGAGCTCGCTCATCAACGGGTGGTCGACGTTCGCGTTCACGTGGCGCTCATGGTCGTGGAGGGCGGCGTGTACGGGCATGTAGCGATCGATCGCAGACTCGCCCTCGAGCCGAAGCGCGGCGTGAGCGGACACGCCCGGCACGACACCCTCGAAGGTGAGCGCGCCCGCCTGGGCGCACACGATGTCGAACGCCGTCGGCTCGGGGATCAGGCAGGCGTCGAAGCGATGGTCGCGCTCGAGCGCCGCGAAGGTGCCGAGACCGCCGTCCTCCTCGGAGCCGACGCCGTAGAGAACCACTTCGCCCGGGGCGTCGCCCAGCGCGGCACGGACTGCTGCCATCGCGTGGAGCGCCGCGATCACCCCGCCCTTCATGTCCGCCGCGCCGCGTCCCCGGATGAACCCGCCGACCTCGTCGCCCGCCCAGGGGCCGAACTGCCATGGCGCCGTACCGGGATCAACCACGTCGACGTGCCCGTTCAGGCAGAGACGCGGAGCGTCGTCGCTCTGGCCCGCGAGCGTGACCGTCGCGCCGACGAGCTCGTCACGCGGAGCCTCCTCGCCGGGGTAGCCCTTCGCGCTGCGCAGTGCCGCGAGATCGTGCTCGTGGACCTGCGCCGTGAGGCCGCGCCTCTCGGACAGCTCGGCGAGCAACTCGACCGCCGGCCGCTCCTGCCCGGTGAGGCTCGCGACCCGCACGAGCGCGCCGAGATCCGCCGCGATCGCGGCCGAGTCGACCGCCGCCGCGGCGCGCTCTGCGGACTCTGAAATGACTCGGCCCATGGATCCGGACCGCGAGCCTACTCATGGCTACACTCACGCCGTCGCTGCCGACGTAGCTCAGTTGGCCAGAGCACCGCTCTCGTAAAGCGGGGGTCGTGGGTTCGAATCCCACCGTCGGCTTGGCTCTCGGAAGCGGAATCCGAGCGGCGGGTTCTGGCTCGACCTGATTCGGACGGGTTGTGGATGCGTCAGGTCAGCTAACTCCGTGGCGTGCGCGCCGAGCCGTTGACGGAGGCTGCCGCCTCGCGGCTGAGGAAGGCGCCGATTTCCCCGATCGTGCTCATCAGCGGCGCCGGGAACATGATGGTGGAGTTCTTGTCGACTCCGATCTCGACCATGGTCTGCAGGTTGCGCAGCTGGAGCGCGAGCGGGTGGTCCATCATGATGTCGGAGGCGCGTCCCAGCTCCCCGGCGGCGAGCGATTCGCCTTCGGCGGCGATGATCTTCGCGCGCTTCTCGCGCTCGGCCTCGGCCTGGCGCGCCATGGCGCGCTGCATGCTGTCGGGTAGCTGAATGTCCTTGAGCTCGACGACCGTGACCTTTACGCCCCACTCCTCGGTCTGGACGTCGAGGATCTCGCGGATGTTCTCGTTGATCTTGTCCGTCTCCGAGAGCGTCTCGTCGAGGGTATGGCGACCGACGACGGCGCGCAGGGTGGTCTGGGCGATCTGGCTGATCGCCGCCGACACGTTCTCGATCGCCACGATCGACCGGACCGCGTCCTCGACCCGGTAGTACGCGACGGCGGACACGCCGACGCTGACGTTGTCGCGGGTGATGATCCCCTGCGATTCGATCGGCATCGTGACGATCCGCAACGACACGCGGTGCACACGGTCAACCAACGGGATGACGAAGATCACGCCGGGCCCGCGCGGGCCCTCCTTGACGCGACCCAGCCGGAACTGCACGCCGCGCTCGTACTGCTTGATTACGTAGAAGCCGATCATTTCGACCTTTCAGAGGGGGAGGTGGAAGCCGCGCGCGAAGTTGAGCGCAGCCGCGGTCGTCAGATACATGAGCCAGCCCCCTACGGCGATATGTACGAGACCGAGCATGCGCTCCCACGCGGCCGGGCCGCGGAGGCCGGGACCGCCGATGCTGGCGAAGAACTCGCACACGTATACGGCGGCGAGCCCCACGAACAATGCCCCGACCGGATTGTCGTGAGCGCCGAAGAACACCACCGCGCCGACGATGGACAGAACCAGGAACGGGATCGCCATGAACGCGTTCGGGCGCGGATCGCCTCCCAAGGTCCTGCTGAGCCCGAGCGCCCACCAGTGAACGCCGTAAGCGGTGAACGCGACAGCCGCCATGTACAGCGGCTTATCGGTGAACGAGCTGAACCAGGTCAGGCCGACGAACAGGAGGATGCCGGTCACGAACTGCAGGAACCCGGGCATCAAGATGCCCCAGATCCCAGTGGAGATGTCGACCCTCCTGTCGCGCTGGGGGTAGCCGGCGAGCTCCTGGGGGCCGTAGATCAGGTAGCCCGTCCCGAGGCCGAAGAACCCGAGAGCCAGCGGCACGAATGCTGAGGTTTGGAAGTTGACAACTGTCGCGGCAAGTGACATCGGAAGACCTCCGTCGGTAGTCAACGAAGGATCCCGTCCCGGTGCCGTGCAGTCATCGGCCCGCAGGCGACTCTTTGGCCTACCGCCCGCGGCGGTAGACGACGACCCGAATACTCGGGTCGGAGTAGGCCGTCCCGGCT
>JBJMLG010000223.1:0-13070 GCA_045805385.1 Thermoleophilaceae bacterium | reverse complement strand
TGCGACACGCTCAGGGCGGGACGCGCGTGGTCCACCAGCGCAACCGCGCCCGACACGGCGGGCGCCGAGAAGGACGTGCCTGAAGCCACCTGGTAGCCGCTCGGGCAGAGTGAGCGGGGGGCCGTCGTGATCACGGCGTCGCCCGGCGCGGCGAGGTCCACGAAGTCGCCGAAGTTCGAGAAGCTCGTGCGCAGATCGCTTGCGTCGGTGGCCGCGACCGAGAGCACGTGCGGGTAGGCGGACGGGACGTCGACCTGTCCCGTGCCCTCGTTGCCGCCGGCGGCCACCACGATCGAACCCGCGTTGAAGGCGCGGTCCACGGCCATCTCGATCACGCGATCCTCCGCGTCCGAGCTGTCGCCCGCCGGCCCCGTGCCGCTCACGTTGATCGCCGCCGCGCCGCCGGCCACAGCTGCGTCGATGCCCCTCACGAGGTCCGACGCGCTTGCGCTCCCGTCCGGGCCGAACATCTTCACCGGCATGATCGGGCTGCCCTGCGCAACGCCGCGCATGCCGCCGGCCCGCGCCGCCGCGACGCCGGCCACACCCGTGCCGTGCCCGTCGCCGTCGGTCACGTCGTTGCCACCGGCCGCCACGTTCACCGGCTTCACGACCTTGCCCGAGAACTCGCCGAGCGAGCCGTCGATGCCGCTGTCCACGATCGCGACCGGGCGGGTGGCGTCGAGAGGGGCGCCGCCCGCGCGTACCGCCCCGATCAGGTAGCCGTCGGGCGTCCCAGGGGCTCCGCTGCAGCTGATGCCGGCCTGCGCGCGCCGGATGACCGCGTCCGTCTGCGCTGCCACCACGCCGCGGCGACGTGCGACCCGGCGCGCCAGGGCGGTGGGGTCAGACGAGCGTCCGGCCGTCGCGGTCCAGGCGTTCAGCGCGCGCGATACGAGCCGCGGCCGGCGCAGCCCGGCCACTTCTGGCGGCGCCACGCCCCGCTCGAGCGCAACGAGCAGCCGCGGCTCGCCGGCCTGTGACACGACTGCCCTCTCCCCCGCGGCTGCCGGCGAGGTCAGGGCGACGGCCGCCGCTACGGCGGCGAACGCCGTCACCCTCCACCTCACGAGACCTTGATCTTCCCGTAGTTGCCGAACTCGAGCGTGGCCAGGATCTTGTTCGAGACGAGGAATGGGAGCGGCGCCGCGAAGCCATTGCACGGCAGGTTCGGGGGGCCGAGCGCCAGGCACGCGGTGAAGTCCTCGAGCAGGACGCTCGTGGAGTTGAGCCGCACGCGCAGGCCGCTGCCCGCGTCGAGGGCGCCGCGCAGGAGGAAGCGCGCGTTGGTGTCGGTCCATCCGGTCGGGAGGTACGGCTTGTGACAGCCGTCGACGTCGTTGCGCAGCTCGAGCGACGCTCTGATCCTCACGTTGATCACCGACGTGACCACGTTCGCGGTTGGATCGAGGTTGCCCGAGTTCTCCCTCGCCTTGTTGAGCGTGATCGTCGTGCCCGGTCCCGTTCTGATCGCGGAGCTGACTTCCCCGGCGCACTCGTCATCGATGAAGATGCCGGTTGATGCCAGGTTGATGGCGCCTCCGGTGAGCGTCAAGTCGACCGGCTTGGAGATGTCGATCCGCCCGGGGCTGAACCCTGTGATCTCGCCGCTGAGCGCGGCGTCGCGCGTGAACGCGCCGAAGTCGAGCTTCGCGAAACTGCCGCTCCCGGTGTCGGGGTTGCCTGAGAGGAGCTTGATCTTGATCGGCGTGCCGATCACGGTCTCGCCGGAGGTCGACGGGCACTTCGCGAGCGCGGGCATCTTCATCTTGCGCTTGCGCTTGACGAGCTTGTTGCCCTTCTTGACCAGCACGGCCACGCTGCGCGTCACGTACACGGTGCGGACCTTGCCGTTCTTCGTCACCTGCTTCACGCAGTGCTTGGTGCAGGCGGCGCGCATCGCCTTCTTCACGCGCACGATCGTGCGAACCTTCTTGCCGCCCTTCTTCTTGAAGCGGTACGCGTAGGTGCGGACGTAGACCGTGCGGAGCTTGCCGTTCACGAGCTTCTTGACCACGCACAGCTTCTTCTTTTTCTTCTTCTTGGCCGCCTGCTTGGCAAGCTGGCCGTTTGCCGCGCCGCTGCTCGCAACGAGCGCGCGGGCCTGCGGTTCGGCTGGGCTGGTCGACGCCGAAGCGCGCCCGGCGCCGACCGCCATCACCGCGAGCGCCAGTGCCGCGAGAGCCGCAACGAGTGCGATGCGCGCGACCGGACGAAGATCTACGGCGAGAACCAAGCGTGCGTGACGCTCACGGAAGTACCGCATGGGCCAGGAAGCTCCTTCTGAGAAATGCGAGTCCGGGGCAAGCCCGGGAGTCCAGTTCCGGGCCGGCGCCAGACTAACACGGCCCCAGATGGGTCGCCACGCCTTCCCTGAAAGAAGTACAGGGGGCCGCGCTTTCGCGCGGCCCCCTGGTACTGCTGGCGAAGCGTCAGCCGTTAGTAGCTGCCGCCCGTGCCCACCAGCGCCTCCGCGTTGAGGCTCGTGACCTCGACGTTCGGGTCGAGCTGGAGGAACTTCGCCGTGGCCGGCGTGATCTCGTCGGCCAGGGTGTCGCCGCCCGCGTCGATGAACGCGGCGAGAGGCCAGGCCTCCGTGCCGGTCGCCGTCGCCGGGTTGTACGGCGTGTATGCCGAGTCACACGTGGTGGTCGGCGTGGCGTTGCGCGTCAGCAGCGCGAAGCCTGAGGGCGAGCCCAGCAGGGTGTTCGAGGCTGCCGACGAGTCTGCCGTGCGGATCAACGAGTTGATCTGCAGGCACGCGTCGATCGTGGATTCCTCAGGACGCGTCGACTGCACCGAGACCGTGGCGAGACGCAGCTTGCCGTCGGTCGTGATGGCCGGGTTGATCCTGAGGTTGCCGGTCACGTTGACCGGAATGATGTTGCGGTGACCCACCGGGCCGATGTCGCCACCGGCAATGGGGTCGGGCGTGCCGAGACCAGACGAGTTCGTCTGGCCGGCGTAGGCCTCGTCACAGAAGAACGCCGCGCCCGGCAGCTGTCCGGCCGCGAAGCCGGAGCCGCTCTCCGTGGACCGGAAGATCGTGTTGACCTTCGCGGCCGCATGGAGCGAGAGGCGGACGTTGTTCGTGTCCGAGAAGATGTTCGCCTTGCCGATCGCGGGCGCCCCGGCAACGCTTGCCAGGTTGATCGAGATCGGAGCCGTGCGAACGGTCGTGTCCGGTACGACGCTCGGAGCCTGCGAAGACGCAGACAGGATGTTGCCGAGTGTCGTGCGGTCACCGAGACCACCCGTGGTGAGTGTGTTGTCCGGGCGTGCAGCAGCGCCGGCACCGGCGTTGTCCGCGGCACACGCGGCACCCGCCCCCGGCGTGTCCAGGACGGCCACACTCGAGGCGGACAGGTTTGCGGATGTGACGGACAGCCTCAGGTCACCGAGGTCGTCTCCTTCCGCGGGATTCCCGAAGGTTGCAAGCACATCGAGCTTCCCACTCAGCTTGGTCACCTTGTTGCCAACGTTTGGACCGAACGTGCTGGTCAGGTCGATGTTGGCCGTGTCATCCGAAGCCGCCTCGGTGGTGTCACCGGGGGTGAGGCTCTTGTTGATGATCGGGTTCAGTCGGACGGTGAGCGGCAGGGTCGCCTGAATGTGGGCGGCCTTGCGGAGCCAGCGCTTCGACTTGATCAGGCGAGGGTTCTTCTTCAACTGCTTGATGAGAACCTTGTTCGCCCGCTTCTGAGCCTTGGACTGCTTGGCGCTGGCGGGACCCGCGAAGGTGATGCCTACGGCAATCGCGAGAACCATGACGCCCAGTAGCCGGAGAAGGCTGCGGGGTTTGGACACCAGTCCCTCCCTCTGGAGATTCGGGATTTGCACACGCCCGCCGGCCCCGCGACAGGGCGTGGCCAGGGACGCATGGCGACCATAAGCCGCTAGATGCGGCCCGGGCACCTCCCGCTGGAGGCATCTCTGTGCCCCTTCCGAGGGATTTTCGGAAGGAATTGCCGCTACCCGGCGACAGCCGGTGTGTTCGGACCGCGCATTGCCCCGTAAGGGTCTGCCGCGCGTACCTTTACGCGGCCCCGCCTAAAGGTCTGGGTTAGCGCTTGAGCGCCACGACGAACTTCGTGACCTCGCCGTCGCCGAGCACGTTCGTCGCGCGCACCCAGATCTCATAGCGGCCCGGCTTCATGTGCTCGCGCACCTTTTTGGAGATGGGGAGCGCCCACTTCGGACCGCCGCGCGCCCGTGCGTACTGAGGGAAGCTGCAGTACTGCCAGCTGCGGCGGCCGGTCTCGAGGTCCACCGAGATGCACTGCTCGGTCTCCTGGTGCGGCAGGACGCGCCGCTTGTCGGCGTCGCGCACGGATACCTGCACCGAGCCGATACCGAGCGTGCCGACCGCCGTGCCCGTCAAACGCTTGAAGCTTCTGATCTTCATCGTCGAGTGGAAGTTCGTGAGCTTCACCACCGGCGGGAAGATGTCGCCGCGGTGGAAGCGGCGAAACGCTGCCGTCGGATCCGCCTCGCCGCCGGGACCGATGGCCCGAACCTCGAACACGTACGTGGCGATGTAGCGGGCGTCGACCGTGAAGGGCGAGGTGCACGGCGCCCAGCCGGCGTAGTTCACACGGCACTGGAAGGTGGATCCGGGCACCGTCGACTCGAACGCGAACTGAGGCGTCTTGCTGGTCGTGTACTTGTCCGGCCCCGTTGTGATCCGGGTGTCGGGCGGCGCGGCAGCAGCCGTGGCGGGGACGGCCAGGAGCAGCGCGCCCAGGATTGCGAGTCCGGCTAGGCGCATCAGTGCGCACAGGTTAGGACACCTTGCGCGCGTGCGCCTCCCGCGCTTAGGATGCCGCCGCCGTTGCCTTGGACTCGCAGGACAACCCGCACGCTGCTGCTCGCGTCGGGCGCACTGGCCGCGCTCGCGCCGATCGCCCATGCCGCGAACACGCAGACGCTCGACACAGCAGTCGAGCTCCTCAAGCAGTCGCCCGGCGGTCCGTGGGACATCGGCCTGAACATCGTGGGCGGCGTCGGCACGCCGGACGGCAGCAAGCCGATCCCGCTGAAGAAGGCCGTCTTTCTGTTCCCGCACGCGACCGTGAACACGAAGGCCTTCCCCACCTGCGACGCGGTGAAGCTGCAGAAGGCGCCGACCACGAAGACGTGCCCGCGAGCGTCACGGCTCGGCAGCGGTGAGGCACTCGTGGACGCGCGGCCGTTCATCAACCCGGAGCGCGCGACGATCACCATGTTCAACGGCAAGCCGAAGGGCGGCAAGCCGCATTTCCTCTTCCTCGGCAACGCGGAGCACTTCGAGATCAACCTGGTGATCGACGCGACGCTGCAGAAGACGAACGGGCGCTACGGCTACAAGCTGAGCATGGCGTTCCCGGACATCCCGACGCTGCCGAACAACCCCAACGCGTCGATCTCGAAACTGGATGTGGACGTGAAGGCGTTCGGCAGGATCCGGGGTAAGCGCGTGTCGCTGCTGCAGGCGCCCACCAGCTGTCCGCGAGGGGGCTGGCGCTTCGACTCCACGTTCGGCTACGCGGACGGCTCGAGCACGAGCGCGGGGTCGACGATCGACTGCGTGCTGCAGGGCCGGCCGGAGCCCATCGGGTAGGCCATTGGTTGCCAGAAGGAGTGAATCGTGATTCACTTCTTCAGCAGATGCCGTACCGTGCCACCGAGAAGACGCGCGCCCGACAGGCGCAGGTTCGCGAGCTGATAACCGCGGCGGCGCTCGACCAGGTGGCCGAGGGCGGCTACTCGTCGGCGAGCGTGCAGGCCGTCGCGGCTCGGGCAGGTGTGGCGACCGGCACCGTCTACCGGCACTTCCCCTCGAAGGCCGAGCTGTTCTCGGAGGTGTTCCGCCGGGCTACCGAGCGGGAGGTCGACGTGGTCGCGGAGGTGGCGAGCAGCGAGGGGCCTGTCGTCGAGCGGATCGCACGAGCGATCGAGGCGTTCGCGCGCCGCGCGCTAGCCGGGCCGGTGCTCGCGTACGCGCTCATCGCGGAGCCGGTGGACCCGGCCGTCGAGGCTGAGCGGCTTCATTACCGCCACGCGTACCGCGACGTGTTCGCGGCCGCGCTCTCCGAGGGAGTCGAGTCGGGCGAGCTTCGCCCGCACGACAGCGGCGTGGTCGCGGCAGCGCTCGTGGGCGCGCTCGCGGAGGCGCTCGTTGGACCGCTGTCGCCGGCGGCCGAGGACCATCGCCAGACCGACGCGCTCGTGGCCAACGTCGTGCAGTTCTGCGTGGGCGGCATCGCCGCCGAGACGAAGATCGAACCGGCCGTCGCGGCCTAGGAGGCTTTCCGAGTGACCACAGTCGACCGCAGCAGCAGCTACTCCACGCACGAGGTCACGAACCAGTCGAAGCCGCTGCTCGGCTACAACGTGTTCGACGCCGACCGCGCGCTCGCCGAGGCACTAGAGCGCGAGGGCGGCGGCTGGGGAGTCGACCGGGCGCGCGACCTCGGAGCGGTTGCAGGCTCTGAGGAGGCCGACGAGCATTCGCGCCGCTGCGAGCGTAACGAGCCCCGGCTTCTAACCCACGACCGCTTCGGCAACCGCATCGACCAGGTGGACCTCGATCCCTCCTGGCACTGGATCCTGCGGCTCGGCGTGGAGCGCGAGGTGCCGTCGCTGCCGTGGCGCGAGGAACGCGCGGGGGCGCACGTGGTGCGCGCTGCGCTCATGTTCGTCTTCTCCCAGATCAACGCGGGCGTGTCCTGCCCGGTGTCGATGACGTACTCGGGCGTGCCCGCCCTGCGAGTCGAGCCCGAGCTCGCCGCCGAGTGGGAGCCGCTGCTCACGCTGCCCGACTACGACCGCGGCGGCCTCTGCGGCATGGCGATGACCGAGAAGCAGGGCGGCTCCGACGTTCGCGCCAACACCACTCGCGCCGAGCCCGCCGGCGACGGCTGGTGGGAGATCACGGGCCACAAGTGGTTCTGCTCCTATCCACCGTGCGACGTGTTCCTCGTGCTCGCCCAGACCCTGTCGGGCGTGTCGTGCTTCCTCGTCGAGGGGCCGGGGCCGAAGCAGCCGGGCTTCCGCATCCAGCGCCTCAAGGACAAGCTCGGCACGCGCTCGCTGCCGTCGTCAGAGGTCGAGTTCCAGAGCGTGCCGGCCCGCCTCGTGGGCGAAGAGGGGCGAGGCGTGCGGACGATCATCGAGATGGTCAACCACACGCGGCTCGACTGCCTGATCGGCAGCGCCGCCGGCATGCGCCGCGGCGTGGCCGAGGCGGTGAACCACGCGCGGCAGCGGTCCGCCTTCGGCAAGCTCCTGGCGGAGCAGCCCGCGATGATGAACGTGCTCGCCGACCTCCAGCTCGAGTCGGAGGCGGCGACCGCCGTGGCGATGCGAATCGCTCGCGCCTACGACGAGAAGGACCAGCCCTTCAAGCGCTTCGCGACCGCCGTTGAGAAGTACTGGGTGTGCAAGCGCGCGGCGCCGCACGCAAACGAGGCGCTCGAGTGCTTCGGTGGCAACGGCTACGTGGAGGAGGCGCCGATGGCGAGGCTCTACCGCGACGCTCCGCTCAACTCGATCTGGGAGGGCTCGGGCAACGTCGCCGCGCTCGACGTGCTGCGCGCGCTCTCCAAGGAGCCCGAGGGTCTTCCGGCGTTCCTGGCCGAGTGCGAGCTGGCGCGCGGAGCCGACGCTCGGCTCGACGCCCACCTCGACTCCCTGCCGAAGCGGCTGGAGGGCCTCGCCGACGGCGACCCGCAGTGGCAGGCGCGCGCACTCGTGGAGAACCTCGGCGTGGCGCTGCAGGCGAGCCTGCTCGTGCGCAACGCGCCGTCAGCGGTGGCCGACGCGTTCTGCGCCGGGCGCCTGGGCGGCGGTGGCCGCGCGTTCGGCACGCTGCCCGCCGGCGTGGACGCGCGAGCGATCGTGGACCGGGCGCTGGCGCTTTAGCGCAGTAACGACCGGGCGCTGACATCTCTGGCGGACT
Organism: Thermoleophilaceae bacterium; assembly: GCA_045805385.1. Taxonomy (GTDB): domain Bacteria; phylum Actinomycetota; class Thermoleophilia; order Solirubrobacterales; family Thermoleophilaceae; genus JADGHQ01. Next base: position 5,131 of record JBJMLG010000223.1, on the reverse strand, counting down.
TTTGGGTGCTATGGACCCCACAAGTCCGCCACGAATGACGAAGCGTTTGAGCGCCCGGGCGGGCGCGACGGCGTATCGCGTGGACGCGCACGCCGGGCGCGCCACCGAGACGCCGCTCGACGCGCTCGAGCTCGCATAGGCTGCCGCGATGGAGACCATGACCTACGAGGTGACCGGGCGCATCGCCCGAATCACCCTCGACCGGCCCGAACGCGGCAACGGCATCACGCTCGACACGCCGCGCGAGCTTGCCGATTGCGTGGAGCGGGCGGATCTGGACCCCGGCGTGCACGTGATCGCGCTCGCGGGCAACGGCAAGGGCTTCTGCGGTGGTTACGACCTCGTGGAGAGCGCGGAGCAGCAGCTGCCCAACCACAACCCGGACGAGCCGTGGGACCCGATGCTCGACTACGCGATGATGAGCCGCAACGTGCGCGGCTTCATGAGCCTGTTCCACGCGAACAAGCCCGTCGTGTGCAAGGTGCACGGCTTCTGCGTGGCCGGCGGCACCGACATGGCGCTGTGCTCCGACCTCCTCGTGATCGAGGACGAGGCGCGCATCGGCTACCCGCCCGCCCGCGTCTGGGGCGTCCCCACCACGGCGCTGTGGGCCGAGCGGGTGGGCATGCAGCGCGCCAAGCGGCTGCTCTTCACCGGCGACATGATCCGCGGGCGCGAGGCCGTGGACTGGGGCCTGGCGATCGAGTGCGCACCAGCCGCGGAGCTCGACGAGGGCTTCGAGGCACTGCTCGAGCGCATCGCCCACGTGCCGGTGAACCAGCTGATGCTCCACAAGCTGCTGCTGAACCAGGCGCCGTCCGCGCAGGGGCTGCACACGACGCAGGTGCTGGGCACGGTGTTCGACGGCATCGCGCGCCACACACCCGAGGGCTACGCGTTCCAGCAGCGAGCGGCGGAGGCGGGCTTCAAGCAAGCGGTGCGAGAGCGCGATGAGCCATTCGGCGATTCTCAACCAAGAGGTTGACACTTCCCTGAGCGGCTCGACGCGCTCGACGCGGCAAATGCGCGGCATGGCCGGCGCGACGTCGCACGGCAGGGCACACGCGCTCGACACGCTGGCCGCGACCGTGGGTACTGCCGCCTGAGACACTGACGGGCGTGGATGCTCCGGCAGCCGCGCCCGAACGACCGCTCGTGCTCGGCCTCGTGGCCGAGCCTGGAGTGCCCGCCGAAATCGCCGAGGAGCTAGCGGCTGAGCTGCCGGAGCAGCTAGCCGCTCACGTGAGCGACCGCGTGGACTGGCAGGTGCCCGTCGTGGTCGAGCCTCTCGCCGTGGCAGGCGCCGGGGGAATCGAGCTGATCGACGCGGCGCGCCGGCTGATGATGCGTGAGGGCTGGGACATGGCCATCGCCCTCACAGATCTTCCGATCCGCATCGGGCGCAGGCCCGTGGTGGCGGACGCGAGCGCCCAGCACCGCATCGGGATCATCTCTCTGCCCGCCCTCGGCGCGCTGCACATGAGCCGAAGAGCGCGCGAAGCCGTGCTTCGGCTGGTGGAGGGCCTCGTCGGCGAGGCAATGGAGCTCGACGCGGCCGGCGACGGCCGGAACCGCCGCGTGGGGCGCCGGCTTGTCGAGATAGCCGCTCCCGTACGGCGGGTGGCGCCGGAGGACGGCGACGTGGACGTGCGCTTTGTGGCGGCTGTGGTGCGCGGACACCTTCGCCTGCTCGCCGGCATGGTGCGCGCCAACCGTCCCTGGCGCCTGATCGCCGGGCTCTCGCGTGCGCTCGCGGCAGCCCTCGCGGCCGTGGCCGTGGCCCTCATCACGGGCGATGCGTGGAAGCTCGCCGACGAGGCGGGCTGGCCTCGCCTCGCCGGAATGATGGCGTTCTCGATCGTGGCGACGATCGTCTGGGTGATCTTCGATCACGGTCTCTGGGAGAGGCCATCCAACCGGCCCAGCCGCGAGCAGGTCGTCCTGTTCAACACCGCCACAGCGCTCACCGTCGCGATCGGCGTCAGCGTCCTCTACGGCGCGCTGTTCGTCCTCACGCTGGTATCGGCGTCGCTCGTGATCGACCCCGTCGTGCTCGAGGAGAGGCTGGGGCACCCGGCGGCGCTGGCGGACTACGCTGCCCTTGCCTGGTTCGCGAGCTCGTTCGGCACCGTCGGCGGCGCGCTCGGCTCCGGCCTCGAGAGCGACGAGGCCGTGCGCGAGGCGGCCTACGGATACCGCCCCGACAGGAGCAGCGACGAGCGCGGCTAGGCGGTCCGGCGCTCCCGCCCGAACAGGCGCGTGTGCTCAGCGAACAGCGCGGCGAACATGAGCGGGGCGAACCAGACGACGTAGATGTAGAACCAGTGCTTGGCCGGCAGCTGCACGGCCACGAGCACCGCCGCTCCGAGAGCCGCGACCTGCACGAGGCTGCGGCGCCGCGGCACCACGGCCACGCCGAGAGCGAGCAGGGCGGCCGCGGCTTCCACCAGCGGGCGCAGCGGATGGAGCCCGGGCGCGAGGCCCCATATCGAGAACGGCGAGCTGCGGCTCGCCTGGTAGCCAACTGTGCGGTCGTACAGGTCGTGCACGCCGCCGGGCGGGATCAGCGGCACGAACGTCACGAGGAGCACCATGGCGAGCGCAGCCACCACCACGAGCGCCTGTCGCACGTTGCGCGTGCCAAGCGACTCGCGTCCGGTCGCGAACAGCGGCGCAAGCGCGAGCGGCGCGAACTTGGCCGCGGCCCCCAATCCGATGAAGGCGCCGCGCAGCCAGGGCAGCGCGAACGCCGCGAGCGCGGCGGTCACGCACAGCGACACGAGCGCGTCGTTCGCCGCCGATTGCGTGGTGTAGACGGCGTACGGAAACGCGGCCCACGCGTACGCCAGCACCACACCGAGGAGCCGCCCCTCGCGGCCCGGGCGCAAGCGCCGGCCGACGAAGAACAGCGCGACCATGGTGAGGAGGTCGAACGCGATCGCCGCGGCGCGCGCGGCGGGCAGCGAGTCCCACACGCCGTGCCACGGGAAGACGAGCTCGAACGGCACGTATGCGATGTAGTCGAACGGCCCATAGGTGTCGCCCCGCACCTGCGGGAACCCGCCCGCGTAGAGCTCGTGCCCATGGGTGAGCCGGTCCGCGCCGATCACTCCCGCGTAGCCCACGTCGATCACATGCGGGTCCGCGATCGAGAGGACGATCCGGAACACCACCAGCAGGGCGATGCCGGCGAGCAGCCACCCCGGCCGCGCCCACGGAACGAGCGGCTCGGCACGCTCGCGCGGGCGGAAGCCGGCGTAGAGCATGCGCGCGAGCACGTACCCGAGCACCGGATAGACGAGCGGCACGGAGGCGTCGAGGTTTCCACGCTCGAAGAAGAAGTGCGATAGCCCGAGCCCAGCCACCAGCACGAGCAGGTCGAGGTGGAGCAAGCGGAACGGCCGGCGCGGGTCGATGAAGGGCAGCACGAACAGCAGGCAGAGCGGCAGCCACAGCCAGGGCGCGTTCAGCTTCCCGACGAACTGCCCGGAGTACCCGCGAGCAAGATAGGTGTCCACCTGGCGGCCGGTCCAGATCTCGGTGGCCCTGGCGTCGGCGTCGCTCACGTACACCTGCGCCTTCTCGGCGCCGCCCTTGTAGAGGCTGACCCGCCAGGACCCGTCCCCACGCGTCCACACGCGCGCGCGCCCACCGCGCACGCCCTTCGAGGCCGCCGCGGCGCGAGCTATCCGAACCGCCTCGGCGCCCGTGAGCTGGAAGCCGGGCGGCCTGGGCGTGAGCGAGCGCACCCGCCGCAGCTGCTGCGCCGGCGCCCGGATGCCGATGATCGCGAGGTTGCGGTCGATCAGCTGACCGCCGCCGCCGGGCACGGCGGCGCCTGACCGGACCTGCGCGTGCGCCGGCCCGGCAAACGAGAGGGCCGCGGCGCACAGCACCGCGGCCGCCGCGGCTACTGCTGCGAGACCTCTAGGAAGGCCTCGTAGCGGCGCACGTCGCGCTCGCAGCGTCGCTGCTCCTCAGTGTCATCCTCTGCGCGCTCGAGCGCCTCTCGCGCCGAGCGAAGGCGCTGCTCGATGTCCGAGCGGTCGAGGTCCTCAGGCCGGATGGCCTCCTCGACCAGCACGAGCGCGCTGTTGTCGACCACCTGCAGATAGCCCTCGCCCTGCGCGAAGCGCACGATGTCCGAGTCCGAGCGGTAGAGCCGAAGCTCGGTCGGGTCGAGCATCGCCATCAGGGGCGCGTGGTTCGCGAGGATGCCGATCGAGCCGACCGACGTGCGGGTGGAGAGCATCTCCACCTCCTCGTTGAACACGGCCCCCTCCGGAGTGAGGACCTCGACGGGGAACTTGGTGCGGGCCAACGACTATTCCTCGTCGCCCTGGCGCTCGCCCTCGGCATCCGCCTCGGCGCGCTCCTCGGTCTGGGCCTGCTCCTCCGACTCGGCGTTCTCCTGCTCGTCGGAGCGCCCCTCGTCGCGGCCGCGGCCGCTCGAGCGGTACTCCTCGACCACCTCGTCGATCGTTCCCTTCATCAGGAACATGCGCTCCGGGATGTCGTCGTGCTGGCCCTCGAGGATCTCGCGGAAGCCGCGCACCGACTCCGCCACCGGCACGTACTTGCCCTCGGTGCCGGTGAACTGCTCGGCCACGAAGAACGGCTGCGACAGGAAGCGCTGGATCTTGCGCGCCCTCTGCACCGTGAGCTTGTCCTCGTCGGAGAGCTCGTCGATGCCGAGGATGGCGATGATGTCCTGCAGCTCCCGGTACCGCTGCAGCACCTCCTGCACGCGGGTTGCGATGTCGTAGTGCTCCTGGCCGAGGATGTCCGGCTTGAGGATCGTCGAGGTCGACTCCAGGGGGTCGACCGCCGGGTAGATGCCCTGCTCCGAGATCGAGCGCGAAAGCACCGTGGTGGCGTTCAAGTGCGCGAACACCGACGCCGGTGCGGGGTCGGTGAGGTCGTCGGCCGGGACGTAGATCGCCTGCACCGAGGTGACCGAGCCCTTGCGCGTGGACGTGATTCGCTCCTGCAGCTCACCCATCTCCGACTCGAGCGTGGGCTGGTAGCCCACCTGCGACGGCATGCGGCCGAGCAGAGCGGACACCTCGGAGCCCGCCTGCACGAAGCGGAAGATGTTGTCGATGAAGAGCAGCACGTCCTGGCCGCCCTG
>JBJMLG010000222.1:0-17847 GCA_045805385.1 Thermoleophilaceae bacterium | reverse complement strand
TCGCGCCTGTCTTTCATGGCGTCAATTTACGGGACCTGTACAGCAGCCACGAGGGGTGTGGGCCTGACATTCTTGCCGCATACCGGCATGAAACTCAGGCCTCGCACCGGCTTCTGACCTCTCTATGCCGCGGCCAGCAGCTCTTCCGCGTGCCGGCGAGCCCCGGCATCCGAGGCATCCGCGCCGAGCATGCGGCACAGCTCCTCTAGCACCGCCTCGTCGGCGAGTGGCTCCACGCTCGTGCGCGCCAGCTCGCCCTCCGCGCTCTTCTCGATGCGGAAGTGGTGCTCCGCGAGCGAAGCGATCTGCGGAAGGTGGGTGATGCACAGCACCTGACGCCCCGCGGCGAGTGCGCGCAGCTTCTCGCCCACGACTCGCGCGGTCTGGCCGCCCACGCCGGCGTCGACCTCGTCGAACACCAGCGTCTCGGCCCCGCCGGAGCTCGCCACGGACATCAGCGCGAGCATGACCCGGGAGGTCTCGCCGCCCGACGCCGTCTCGCGCAGCGGTTGCGCGGGCACCCCGGGGTTCGGCGCGATCAGCAGCTCGACGCGCTCGTCGCCCGTGCGCGCCCGGACGTCGCGCGGCTCGAGCCTCACCTCGAACGAGGCGCCGTCCATCGCGAGCTCGGAAAGCTCGCCAAGCACGCGTTCGGCCAGCTTCGGCGCCGCCTTCACGCGCCCGCGGGATACCTTCTCGGCGCGCTCGTCCTCGTCGCGCCGAGCCCGAGCGAGATCGGCCTCGATCCGCTCGAGCGAGTCGTCGACGTCGTCGAGCCGCTCGAGCGCCTCCCGGCAGCGGCGCGCGTGCTCGAGCACCGCCTCCACCGTGCCGCCGTGCTTGCGCTCCAGCCTGTCGTAGATCGTGAGGCGCTCCTCGACCTGCTCGAGCCGTCCGGGCTCGCCCTCGAGCCCGGACTCGTAGCGGCGGAGCTCCGCACCGAGGTCGTCGGCCTCGATGCGCAGCGCGCGCAGGCGCTCGGCGAGGGAGTCGAGCGCCGGATCGACGCCCTGCAGGCCGTCCGCCAGCTGCTCCACCTGCGCGAGCAGACCGCCCACCCCGAGCCCCTCGGAGTCCTCTGGAGCGAGCGCCTCCGCCCCCGCGCCAGACGCCTCCCGCAGCGCGTCGAGCCGCCGCAGGCGCTCGCGTTCGCCGAGCAGGCCGCTCTTCTCATCCTCGCTCGGGCCGAGCTCGTCGATCTCCTCGAGCTCGTAGGCGAGCAGGTCGCGCTCGCGGTCCGACGCGCCGGCCCGCGCTCGCAGCTCCTCGAGCTCGCGCTCGAGCGCGGTCACTCGCGCGTGCGCCTCGGCGAGCGCAGCGCGCTCCGCCAGGTGCTTGTCGCCGCAGAAGCCGTCGAGGATCTCGAGCTGCGCCGAGGCCACCGCCAGCCGGCGGTGCTCGTGCTGCCCGTAGAAGGCCACTAGGCGGCCGCCCAGCTCGCGGAGGTCGGAAGCGCCGGCGGAGCGGCCCTGCACGAACGCACGCGTGCGTCCGTCGGCCCCGACCCGGCGGCTGAGCACGATCTCCTCGTCCTCCTCGGGCAATCGCTCACGAAGGTCGGCGAGCGCCGGCTCGTCGAGCAGGCCGGGGGGCACCGAGAAGACGCCTTCCACGTAGGCCTCCCCCGCCCCGGGCCGCACGATGCCAGTCTTCGGCTTGCCGCCGAGCAGCAGGTCGAGCGCCTGGGCCAGCATCGTCTTGCCGGCGCCGGTCTCGCCCGTGATCGCGTTCAGGCCGCTGCCCAATCGCAGCTCGGCCCTCTCGATCAGCAGCAGGTTCTCTATGCGCAGCTCGAGCAGCACCTGCCGAGGTGTACCAACGCCACCCGACGGAGCCGCCGCTGCGGTAACGCTCCCGTCACGAAGATTCGCGTTTCAGTAGGCGAGTCGGCCGAACTTGTCACGCAGCCGGTGGTAGAAGCTCGAGCCGGGCAGCTGTGCCAGCAGCGCCTGGTCGTGGTCGAAGCGCACGTGCATCTCGTCGTGCGGCTCGAGCGGGCACACGATCCGGCCGTCCGTGGTCACGTCCACGGGATCGGAGTCCGAGCAGTTCTGCACCGTCATGACGGCGTCGGGCGCGACCACGAGCGCGCGGGCCGTGAGCGTGTGCGGGGCGATGAACGAGACCACGAAGCCGTCCACGCCCCACGCGAGCACCGGGCCGCCGTTCGCGAGGTTGTAGCCCGTTGAGCCGACCGGCGTGGACACGACCAGGCCGTCGCAGCGCACCTTGCCGAGCTGCTCGCCCTCCACCGCGTACGCGAGCTCCGCCACGCGGCGGTTCGGCCGCCGGTGGAACGAGATGTCGTTCACGGCCTTGTGGTGGTGGCCGGCCGCCTCGATCGCCAGCGCGGGCATGCGCAGCAGGTCGTAGTCGCTCTCGAGCACATGCCGGATGCCCTCTTCGAGCTCGTCGCGCTCGACCGTCGCCAGGAACCCGATCGCGCCGAAGTTGAAGGCGAAAACCGGCACGCCCCTGCCGGCGTAGAGGCGCATTGCCTGGAGGATCGTGCCGTCGCCGCCGAGCACCACGGCCACGTCGACCTCCGACCCGCGCTCGCCGCCGGTGACCACCTTCTCCCCGTCCGTGAAGCCGTGCTTCTCCACCTCCTCGCGCGGCAGGCGGACTTCCACGCCGGCGTCCACCAACTCGTAGACCACCCGCTTCAGCGCGTCGTCGGTCTCCGCCGGCTGGTGGTGGCTGAAGATCTCCACCGCCTGCGGCTTGGTCACGGCTCCACCTCGAGCGCCGCGGCCTCGGGCTGGACGCCGCCGGGGCGGCCGCCCTCGGCGATCCAGGCGAAGCTTTCGCGATTCCCCGCCGGGCCCGGCAGCTCCGAGGAGGCGAAGCCGAGCAGCGTCCACCCCTGCTCGACGGCGAAGCGGCCCACCGACGCCAGCGCGTCGCGACGGGCAGCCGCCTCGCGCACGACGCCGCCCTTGCCCACGCGCTCGCGGCCAACCTCGAACTGCGGCTTCACGAGCGCCAGGCAGTCGAAGCGCTCCGCCGCGCAGGCCAGCACGGCCGGCAGCACCTTCTCGAGCGAGATGAACGACACGTCCGCGACCACGAGGTCGGGACGGTACGGCAGCGCGGCGCAGTCGAGCTCGCGCGCGTTCGTGCGCTCCATCACCGTCACGCGCGGGTCGTTGCGCAGGCGCCAGTGCAGCTCCCCGTAGCCCACGTCGAGCGCGACCACCGACGCTGCGCCGCGCTGTAGGAGGCAATCGGTGAAGCCGCCGGTGGAGGCCCCAACGTCGAGCGCCCGCCGATCGGTGGGATCGAATCCGAGCTTTTCCAGGGCATTTGCGAGCTTCACACCCCCGCGCGAGACGAAGGGCGGCCCGCCAACCACCTCGACCGGCAGGTCGCCCGTGACGAGCTGCCCCGGTTTGTCGGCGCGACGGCGCTCCTGGCCGAGCATGACCTCGCCTGCGATCACCGCCGCGGCGGCCCGCGAACGGCTCTCGAACAGCCCGCGCTCCACGAGCAGGGTGTCCAGGCGGGTCTTCGCCACGGCCGGAGCGTATACCGAGCCGCGCGTGACACCCGTCACCGACAAGCTGGAGACGCACCCGTACATTTCTTGTCGATGACGCTCACAGGACGCATGCACATCCAGATGCACGCAGCCGCGGAGTTCGCCTTCGGGGTGCTGCTGGTGGCCGCCGCCTTCGCCCTCGGGCTAGGCGCGACGCCGATCGGGATTGCGATCCTGGCCGGGATCCTTCTCGTCACGCTGGCGCTCGGCGCCACCGAGCCGGGCGGCCGCGGATCGATTCCGGTGAGCGCCCACGCCACCTACGACTGGGCGATCGGCTTCGCGATGCTTGGAGCCGGGATCGTGTTCGCGTTCGCCGGCAACCTCGGCGCGTTCGGCCTCTTCGTCGTGGCTGGGGCGATAGAGCTCACGCTGGCGTCACGCACCCGCTACTCCGGTGGAGGCCGGTAGCGGCACCAAGACTTCTCTCATCGATCGAAAACACACGCATCACTCCTCCCTCGAGCGGCCCGCCACCCCGGCGGGTCGCTCACTTTCTGGGGGGATTCAGCAGTGCAGCCGGGTGAGGCAGAGCTCGCAGCGCCAGCGCTGCTCGTATTCCTCGACGCCCTGCTCCACGAGCGCCTGCTCGACACGCGTGAGGACCTCCCGCCGCGCCTCCGGCTCGAGCGCGCCAACGAACGAGAACGAGGCGACCAGCTTCAGCAGCCCGTCGCGGGTCAGATGCTGGGAGTGCTCGAATTCACGCTTGACGATCGGCTCGAACGGCGCCCACTGGGGTCCCTCGTCCCAGCCGCTCTTGTCGGGCGGCTGGAACTGGCCGCCCGGGCCGAACATGCCGCCGAACGCTTCCGCCAGGGACTCCTCGTCCGGAGCCTCTACGTGCTCGTTCCAGAGGAGCGCGAGGCCGCCGCGCGGCTTGAGCACGCGCGCGAACTCGGTGAGCGCCGCCGGCTGATCGAACCAGTGGAACGCCTCGGCGACGAAGACGGCGTCCGCGCTGCCGTCCTCCAGCGGCAGCTTCTCGGCCGTGCCCTCGATCGCGGGCACCGCGCTGATGTGGGCGCGCATCTCCGAAAGCGGCTCGACCGCGATCACGTTCGGGGAGCGCTCGGCCAGCAGCCGGGTGAGCCGCCCGGTGCCAGCGGCGACATCGACGAGGTGCGCCGTCGCTGGATCGAGACCCCAGTGCGCGAACGCGGCGTCGACCGCATCCGGCGGCCACGAGGGCCTGGCCCGCTGGTACGAGTCGGCCGTGGCGCTGAAGCCCTGGGCCGCTACGGGGTCCATGGCGCCTTCGTGACCCACGTCTCGTCCAGATCGGCGGCGCTCGGACAGCCGGCCAGCGCCAGCGCGGTCTCGAACTCCGCGCGCAGGATCTCGAGCACCCGTCGCGCACCGGCCTCTCCCCCGCACGCCAGCCCCCAGAGGATCGGCCGGCCCACGAGCACCGCGCGGGCGCCGAGCGCGAGCGCCTTCAGCACGTCGGTGCCGCGGCGGATGCCGCCGTCCACAAGCACCTCGATCTCGTCGCCCACCTCCTCCACGACCCCCGGCAGCGCGTCGGCGCCCGACAGCACGGTGTCGAGCTGGCGGCCTCCGTGGTTCGACACGACCACGCCGGCTGCGCCGCTCTCGCAGGCGCGCCTGGCGTCCTCGGGGATGATCACGCCCTTCACGATCACCGGCAGCCCGCTCGCGCTCGCGAAGTCCTCGATGTCGTCCCACGACAGCGAGCGGTCGATCAGCTCGAACAGCTCCGGCATCGACAGGGTGCCTGTCGCCCCGCCCTCGGCCGCCATCGGGACAGCGGTCGCGTCGCCGACCACGAAGCCGCTGCGCAGGTCCCGTTCGCGCACGCCGACCACCGGCATGTCCACGGTCACGACAAGCGCCTCATAGCCGTGCTCCACCGCCTGGGACACGAGCTCGCGCGTCACGCCGCGGTCCTTGAACACGTAGAGCTGGAACCAGCGCCTGCACTCCGGAGCGGCCTCTGCCACCTCCCCGCAACTCGAGGTCGCGAGCGTGGAGAGCGTGTAGATCGTGTCGGTGGCAAGCGCGGCCCGCACGGTGGCGCACTCCGCGTCCGGCGTGGCGAGGCGTTGGAACGCCGTCGGCGCGACCACGATCGGGTGCCGGCGCCGCTCGCCGAGCAGCGTCGTGCTCGGGTCGATCGCGCTCACGTCCGCCATCACGCGCGGCCGGATCGCGAGCCGCGACCAGGCGGCGACGTTGTCCCTGAGCGTGTGCTCGTCGCCCGCGCCGCCGGCGTAGTAGCCGAGTGGCCCGGGATCGAGCAGCTCGGCCGCGCGGGCCTCGAAGTCGGCGACGGTGGGCGGAAGCTCCACGGCGCGAATCTAGCCGCGCGCCCGCCCTCTAGGCGCTCTGCAGCGCGCCGCGCGGATCGAGCACCACGTCGGCTACCTGCTCGGCAATCGCCTCGGCCGTGAGGCCGATCTCCTGCCGCAGCAGCGCGGGCTTGCCGTGCGTGACGTAGCGGTCGGGTAGCCCGAAGCGCATCAGCCGGGCCTCGCTTGCTAGCTGGCGGTCGAGCAGGACCTCGCCCACCGCCGAACCGAAGCCGCCCTGCAGGACGCCGTCCTCGACGGTCACGAGAAGCTCGTGCTCGGACACGAGCTGCTCGATCAGCTCCTCGTCGAGCGGCTTTGCGAAGCGGCCGTCGGCGACCGTCGCCTGCACGCCGTGCACGGCCAGCAGGTCCGCGGCGCCGAGCGCGATGTTCACGCCGTCGCCGTAGCCGAGGAACGCCACGCGCTCGCCCTCCCGGAGCAGCTCGCCGCGGCCGATACCGATCGGCTCCACATCGGCCGGCAGCTCGACGCCGAGCGCCTCGCCGCGCGGGTAGCGGATCGCGACCGGGCCGTCGTCGTGGAGCAGCGCGGTGCGGAGCATCTGCTTCAGCAGCGCCTCGTCGCGTGGCGCCATGAGCACGATGTTCGGCAGGCAGCGCTGGTAGGCGATGTCGAAGGCGCCGTGATGCGTTGGGCCGTCGTCGCCCACGAGCCCGGCGCGGTCCATCGCGAACACCACGTTCAGCTTCTGGAGACACACGTCGTGCACGATCTGGTCGAACGCGCGCTGGAGGAAGGTCGAGTAGATCGCGGCCACCGGCTTCATGCCCTGGAGCGCCATGCCCGCTGCCAGCAGCACCGCGTGCTGCTCGGCGATGCCCACGTCGTAGTAGCGATCGGGCATCTGCTTCTGGAGGATGTTGAGACCCGTGCCGGAGTTCATCGCGGCGGTGATCCCGCAGACGCGCGCGTCGCGCTTGCACTCCTCCACCATCGCCTCGCCGAACACGGTCGTGTACTGCGGCGGCGGCGCGGGCGCGAAGCGCTTCGAGCCGTTCTCCTTGGGCTTCGGCGCGGGCTCGCCATTGACGATGGAAGCGGGCTTGGCGGCATGCCACTTCTCCATGCCCTCGAGGCCGCCCTCCTCCGCGGAGGCGAAGCCCTTGCCCTTGACGGTCTTGATGTGCACGACCACGGGCCGGTCGGCCTTGAGCGCCTTGCCGATCGCCTCGCGCAGCTGGCCGACGTCGTGCCCGTCGATCACGCCCACGTACGCGAGGTCGAGCTCCTCGAACAGCAGGCCGGGCGCCCAGAACGCCTTGATCGCCTCCTTGAGCTGCGGGCCGAGGCGCTCGATCCGCTCCCCGATGCCGGCCGGCAGCTTCGTAAGCCCCTCCTCCACGTCCTCGCGCGCCTTGTGCAGCTTGGGGTTGAGGCGGGCCCGGTTGAAGTACTTCGAGAGCGCGCCGACGTTGGGGGCGATCGACATGCCGTTGTCGTTCAGCACGATCACGATCGGGATGCCCATGCCGCCCGCGTTGTGCAGGGCCTCGAACGCCACGCCGCCGGTGAGCGCGCCATCGCCGATCACGGCCACCACCTTGCCGTCGGGCGAGGCGCCGCGCATCATCGCCTCCTTGATGCCCACGGCATAGGACACCGACGTGGAGGCATGACCGGCGCCCATGATGTCGTGCTCCGACTCACCGATCGAGCAGAACGGCGCGAGGCCGCCGTACTTGCGGATCGTGTCGAGCTGGTCGCGGCGGCCGGTCAGCACCTTGTGCGGGTAGGCCTGGTGGCCGACGTCCCAGAGGATCTTGTCGCGCGGCGAATCGAGCAGGCTGTGCAGGGCCACGGCCAGCTCGCACGTGCCGAGGTTGGCGCCGAAGTGGCCGCCGATCTCCCCGATCGTGTCGATGATCAGCTCGCGAACCTCCTGTGCGACCTGCCTCAGCTGATCGTCGTTCAGCCCGTGGAGGTCCCTCGGTCCGTCGATCTTCTCCAGAAGGCTCATGTCTGTCTCGTGAGGATGTAGTCCGTGATCTGTTCGAGAGTCTGAGTGCGGCCCCCGGCATCGGCCAGAGCGGCGCGCGCCTTCGCGTGCGACTCTCGCGCTAGTTCCCTGGCCCTGTCGAGTCCGTGCACGCTCACGTAAGTGCGCTTTCCGTGACGCTGATCGGAGCCCTGCGGCTTGCCCAAGGCCGCCTCGTCCCCAGTTACGTCGAGTATGTCGTCGACGATCTGGAACAGCACGCCAAGCTCCGCTGCAAAGCGTCTGTAGGCGATTGTCGCAGGTTCCGGGGCGCCTGTGAGGGCGAGCACCGACTGGACCGAGGCGGCGATCAAGCGGCCGGTCTTCAGCTCATGGAGGCGCCGGAGGCCCACCTCGTCGAGGTCGCCCGGCGCCGTCACGTCCACGTACTGGCCTCCCACCATGCCCGACACCGCCGCCGCCGAGACCAGCTCGTGGACGGCGGCGAGCAGGTTGGCCGGTTGGCCCTCCTGGCGCTCGAGCACCAGCTTCACGGCCTCGGCGAAGAGGCCGTCGCCGGCGAGGATCGCGACGTCCTCGCCGTAGACCACATGGCAGGTGGGCTGCCCGCGCCGTAGCTCGTCGTCGTCCATCGCCGGCAGGTCGTCGTGGATGAGCGAGTAGGTGTGAACGAGCTCGATGGCGCCCGCAAGCGGCATGACCTCGCCCGCCGGCCGGCCGACGGCCTCGGCGGTGGCGAGCGCGAGCACGGGCCGGATGCGCTTGCCGCCGGCGAGCAGCGAGTAGCGCATCGCCTCGCTCAGGCCGGAAGTGGCGGGCTCGTCGCCGAAGCGGAGGTCCGAGAGATAGGCGTCCACCTGGGCCTGAAGGTGGGTTGGATATCGCGCCGCCGGCGCCTCGGTGCTCACAGGAGGCGCTCCTGGCCGGGCGCCGGCTCGCCGCTCACGACGGCGCGCTCCCGGCGCTCGAGCTCGCCCGCCAGTTGGCCCGCAACGTCCGCGCAGCGCTCGACGAGCGCGGCGGCCTCCTCGCCCTCGAGCTCGCCGGACCTCAGTTGTGAAGCGGCCTGCTCGAGCTCGTCGACGAGCCGCGAGAGCCCGTCTTGTCCGGGCTCCGCGGTCACTGGCTTGCCACCGCTTCGCGCTGCACAGAGCCCAGTATGCCGTTGATGAAGCCCGGAGCCTCGGCCCCGCACAGCTCCTTGGCGGCTTCGACCGCCTCGTCGATCGCGACCTCGTCCGGCACGTCGTCGCGGTCGAGCAGCTCGTACAGGGCCACGCGCAGGATGTTGCGCTCGAGCGGGGCGATGCGATCGAGCGTCCAGCCCACCGCGTGGCGCTCGATCAGTTCGTCCAGGCGCGGCTGCACCGCCGCGGTGCACTCCACGAGCTCGCGCGTGAACGGCTTGGCGTTGCGGTCGACGATCTCCTCGAGCGACCGCCCGGTCACGTCGTGTTGGTAGAGCGCCACAACGGCTGCCCTGCGCTGCTCAGTGCGCCGCACGCCGTCCTCCTACGCGCGCGCGACGTATTCGCCGGTGCGGGTGTCCACGCGCACGCGGTCACCCACGTTCACGAACAGCGGCACGCGCACGGCGGCGCCGGTCTCGAGGGTGGCGGGCTTGTCGCCGCCGCCGGACGCCGTGTCGCCGCGAAGGCCCGGCTCGGTCTCGGAGACGGTGAGCTCCACAGCGCTCGGCACCTGCAGGTCGGCGGCGCTGCCGTCGATGTAGAGCACGTCGACCTCCTGGCTAGGGAGGATCCACTTGAGCGCGTCGCTCACCTGCGCCTCCGGCACGGTGCTCTGCTCGTAGGTCTCCATGTCCATCATGTGGGCGTCGCTGCCGTCCGAGTACAGGAACTGCATCTTGCGGTTCTCGGTGCGCACCTGGCGGAATTTCTCGCCCGCGCGGAAGGTCCTGTCGATCACGGCGCCGTCGCCCGTGCGCTTGAGCTTGGTTCGTACGAAGGCGCCGCCCTTGCCGGGCTTGACGTGCTGGAAGTCGACGATCTTGAAGACCGTGCCGTCCACGTCGATGTGGCTGCCGTTCTTGAACTGGTTGGTCGAAATCACGGGCCTGAAGGCTAGCCGCCCTCAGGACGCAGGAGACTCGACGCGGAAGACCGGGTGGTCGGGAGCGATCCGGCGCAGGTCCTCGTCGGACGAGTCGGCATCGACGCCCCCGAAGAACACGCCAACCTCCCACTTCCACTTCTTGAGATAGGCCCGCAGGAGCTCGGTCTTCTGCTCGTCCGGCAGCTCGACCGCGGAGAACGTCTCGCTGCGCGGTCCCACGAGCAGGCGGCCCTCCGGCCGGGCGCGCAGGTTGCGCACCCACTGCGTGTTGCCGCGCGGGGCGACGAGGTAGCGGCCGCCCTCGTACGTCAGGAGGTTGACCGGCGTTCGGCGCGGCTCGCCGCTCTTGCGCCCCTTCACCTCGAGCACGCGCGAGCCCGCGATGCTGATGCCGACCCGCGTGAGCGCCGCGACGATCCGGTTGAACACGTTCTTCGTGAACCAGCCGGGGCGTTGGTAGTGCTCGCCCACGGGATCAGCGCCCGGGCGGGCCCGGCATCACGCCGAGCTGGCGGAGCATCTCGACGTCGTCGCGGACTGCGAGGTGCTCGGTCCACTTGCCGTCGTCGCCCACGGTGAGGATGTGCACGTGGCGGGCCCTGAAGCCGTTGTTGGTCGGCTTCATTCCCTCGAACTCGCCCGAGTGCGTGCCGGTCATGTGGCCGATGCAGGCGACCTTGCTGCCGTCGGCGATCACGTCCTCCACCTCGAAGCGCATGTCGGGGAAGGCGGTCCAGAGGCGCTCGAACACCATCCGCGCTCCCTCCGGCCCGGGCGGCGTGCCCTCGCGCACGTTGTGGTTCACCGCGTCGTCGGCCACCCAGTCGCCCAGCGATCCGATTTCGTGCGTGTTGAAGACCTCTTCCCAGAAGCGAAGAGCGCGATCTCGAGGCTCCTCGGCCACGCCTACTCAGCCTCCTTCAGGCCGACCTCGGCGCAGCCGGCTTCGAGTGCCCGCAGCCCGAACGCCTCCACCGGCCCGAGCGCGCCTGTCCCCTCGAGTCCGTGCTCGGCGGCACGTTGCGCGCCCCAGGCGATGATGTCGCCGGTGAAGGTGTAGCCGTTCGGCCCCGAGAGCTCGGCTCGCGCCAGCACGTTGTCGCCGGAATCGGCCGCCTCGGCCGGGAACCACGAGCCGGTCTGAGCGCGGGCCTCGGCGTCCGGGCCACCCGTCGAGCCCTTCACGAACCGCTCCACCACCGCGTTCGCCAGCGACCGCATGCCCGGGATGTCGCCCGTCACGGACACCGCCTGCACCGCCCGCGACGCCGGTCCGAACCAGCCGAGATAGGCATCCACCTCGCGCAGCGACGGGTGCACCCGCGGCAGTCCGAAGTGCTCGCTCGACCCGATCGAGATGCCCGTCATCGCGCGCCCGTTGCGAGAGAACGACCGCACGCGCTTCGCGGGCCGCTCGGTCACCACGCGTCCCTCGTGGAACGCGAAGTGCGGCTCGAGCATCACTCCGCCCATCGAGGCGAGCGTGCCGCCGCTCGCGGCGTCCTTGATCGAGCCGCGGCCGGTGAAGAAGTAGCCAACGCTCACCTTCTCCGCATGTTCGCCGGCGCGCTCGAGCGCCAGAGCGCCCGCAAGGTTTCCCGGCACGTAGTCGTAGCCGAACGCAGTGATGAGCCCGCAGCCCGCCTTGTCCGCCGCGGGCCCGTACTCCTCGAACACCGCGCGGATGAACGGCGGCTCCCCGGTCGAGTCGATGTAGTGAGCGCCCGCGTCGACCGCGGCCTCCACCGCCGGCCGGCCCCAGCGCGTGAACGGCCCGACCGTGCTCACGAGCACGTCGCCGCGCTCCACGAGGGCGCGGACCGACTGCGGGTCCGACACGTCGGCCACCTGCGTCTCGAGGCCACCGAGCTCGGATGCAAGCTGCTCGAGCTTCTCGCGCGAGCGCGCGGCGAGCACGGGCCGAGCGCCGCGCTTCACGAGCGCGTCGGCCACAAGCCGCCCGGTGTACCCGGTCGCCCCGAACAGAACTATCCGGCCTGCCACGCGAGCAGCCTAACCGGAAGCGGTTACGGTTGGCCCATGGCCATCAGCACGACCCTGCGCGAGACCCGCGACCGCATCGTGCGCGAGCACATGGAGTCGGAAAACCGCCATGAGTTCGACGTGACGCTCGCGACGTTCGACCATCCGCGCTACGAGATCATCCCGACGGGCGACGTCTACGACGGCCCCGAGGAGGTCGCCGGTTACTTCACGGAGTCGCGCACCGCCTTCCCGGACCAGCGCAACGAGCTGATCGCGCTCCACCACGCCGACGACGCAGTGATCGCCGAGTTCTGGCTGAAGGGCACGCACCTCGGTCCGCTGCGCGGCTTCGCGCCGACCGGGCGGGATTTCACCTGTCGCTGCCTGGCGATCTTCGTCTTCGAGGACGAGCGGCTCGTTTGCGAGCGGGCTTACTTCGACTCGGCGACGATTCTCGCGCAGCTCACAGCCTGACGCTCGGGCGCTCGACGCCCTCCGGCAGCCGGCCCTCCGCCTCGAGCTTCTCCAGATGGGCGGCGAGCGTCGCCTCCGCGGCCGGACGCACGTGCTCCATCACCTTGGGCGGCACGTCGTCCCACGCCCGCGCCAGCAGCTCGTCGACCGTGCGCGCGCCGTCGTTGAGCGCCGCAAGGAGCTTCGCCTCCCGCTCCACGCGGTGCTCGATGTACTCGTCGAGCTTCGCGTGCGGGTCGTGCACCACCGGTCCGTGTCCCGGGCAGATCAGCTCGAGGTCGAGCGAGCGCAGGAGGCGCAGGGCGTTGAGGTAGGCGTTGAGTCCGCCGCCATTCGCGGAGATAAACACGCTTCCGGACCCGAGCACGGCGTCGCCCGTGAAGCACACCTTTCGATAGACGAGGGCGACGTGGTCGGCCGTGTGGCCCGGCGTGGCGATAGCGCGGAACGGGCCCACGTCGTCACCGTCGGCCGGCCATACGATCGGCACGCCTCCCGCACGCTCCGCCAGGTCGGCGGCGCCGCCGTAGTGGTCGAGGTGCCGGTGCGTGATCGCGATGCCCTCGATCCGACCGTCCGCGGCCTCGAGCAGTGCGTCGACGTGCTCGGGCTCACGGGGCCCCGGGTCGACCACCCATCCACGCGCGAGATAGCTGTTCGTGCCGCCGAGCGTGAACGCCGACGCGTTGTCCGCCGTGACGCGCACCACGTGGTCGGTGACTCTTTCGACCTCCGACATCTGGCGCAGATGTTCGCACCCCGGATAGGCTGCGCCCGCCCACCCGCGAGCAAGGAGCACAGATGGCCCCTGACGAGTTGATGTGGAAGAGCGCCGCCGAGCAGGCCGAGCTCGTTCGGTCCGGCGAGGTGTCCTCCCGCGAGCTGGTGGAGGCGAGCCTCGAGGCGATCGACCGCAACAACGGGGAGCTGAACGCCGTCGTGACGCTGTGCGTCGAGGAGGCGCTCGAGCAGGCCGACGCGGTGCAGGCCGGCGACAGCCGCCCGCTCGCGGGCGTGCCGATGCTCGTGAAGGACCTGATCGCGCTCACGAAGGGCGTGCGCACCACGTTCGGCATGCGCGCGATGGGCGAGTGGGCGCCCTCGATCGACTCCTCCACCGTGCGCCGGCTGCGCGAGGCGGGGGCGATCGTCGTGGGCAAGACCAACACGCCGGAGATGGGCATCCTGCCGGTGACCGAGCCGCTGCGCTTCGGGCCGGCGCGCAACCCCTGGGATACCTCGCGCACGCCGGGTGGCTCCTCGGGCGGCAGCGGCGCCGCGGTCGCCTCCGGCATGGTGGCGATGGCGCACGGCAACGACGGCGGCGGCTCGCTGCGCATCCCCGGCTCGTGCAACGGGCTGGTCGGCCTGAAGCCGTCGCGCGGGCGCATCTCGTGGGCGCCGGAGTTCGAGGAGCTGGTCGCGGGCTTCGCGATCGACGGCGTGCTGTCGCGGACTGTGCTCGACACGGCGATCGGGCTCGACGTGCTGTCCGGCTACGAGACCGGCGACCCCTACTGGGCGCCCGACCCCTCCGCGGCGTTCGTGGAATCCGTCGAGCGCGAGCCCGGCAAGCTGCGCGTGAGCTGGACCGGCGATTCGCCGAACGGCGTGCCGGTCGACGAGGAGTGCGTCGCCGCGGCTCGGCAGACCGCCGAGCTGCTCGACGAGCTCGGCCACGAGGTCACGGAGATCCAGATCGACGCCGACCCCGCCTATGCAGAGCACTTCATCAAGGTCTGGTGCGCGCAGACCGGCGACGAGATCCACGACTACGAGCGCCTGCGCGGCGAGCCGATCGACGTGGAGCTGCTCGAGCCGCTCTCGCGGGAGATGTACGAGCTCTCGAACCACATCAACGCGACGGACTACCTCGTGTCGCTCGGCTGGCTGCGCCGCTACTCGCGCGTGATCTCCCACCTCTGGGACGACGCCGACGTGCTGCTCACCCCCACGCTCGCGAAGCCGCCGATCGAGATCGGAGCGCTCGATCCCGCCCCCGGCGAGCCAGCGATGACGATGCTGCTGAAGGCGGCCGCGTGGGTGCCGTTCACACCGGTCTTCAACGTGACGGGCCACCCCGCTGTGTCGCTGCCGCTGCACGAGAGCGCCGGCGGTCTGCCGATAGGCGTTCAGCTCGTGGGTCCGCCGGCGGGCGAAGAGCTGCTGTTGTCAGTCAGCGCCCAACTCGAGCAGGCGCGCCCATGGGCGGGACGGCGGCCGCAGATGGCCCCGGCCTGACCTGGCCGCGACGCTCAGTCGCCGCCGGGGAACACCGCGAGCGTGGCGGTGAAGCCGTGCACGAAGTTGCGATCGCCGACCGGCCCGATCTCTCCGGCGCAGAAGAACCCGGCCGCGGGAGCGCCGGCGAAGGCCTGGTCGACCGCCGAGGCGTCGTGGTCGGGCGCCGGGAACATGTGGCTGCCGCGACCGTTGCAGGTGAACACGAGCGCACCGGCCGGCGGCCCTCCGAGCTGGCCGAGCTCGTCGTGCAGGACGTGGCGGAGGTCATCGTCGGCCGAGTCACCGTCGCGGACCTGCAGGCGCACCGTCTGCCCCGCCCGTATCTGCTCGCCGACCACGACCGATGCCTCGCGCTCGTCGAAGCCGAGGATCGGCCGGATCAGGTAGTCGCCGCGGTCGTACTCGGGCTGGTTCTCGTCGATCACGATGCCGAGCAGCAGGCCGCGGCCCGCGAGCGCCCGCTCGAGCGGGTCCAGATCCGTGATCGCCTCCTGCAGGCGGCGCAGCGCCGGACGGCTCGCGAGCTCGTGGATCTTGTTGCCCTCGCAGGCGGTGATCACCATCTCGGGTCCGACCGGTCTCGCACCCTGCGACACGCACGCGTGCACGTCCACGCCGGCGAGCTTCACGCCCACGGCCCCGCGCCGCGCGATGTCGCCGCCGTGGATGAGCACGGCATCGCCGGGTGCGCCGCCGCCGCTCGCCAGGCCACCGACCACCGGCAGCCCCGGCAGCTGGTCGCCGAGCATCGTGAGCAGCGGCTCGACCGGGAAGGTGTAGGGGTCGGCGATCAGGATCGTCGCCTCGGCGTCCTCGAGCTCCGGCATGCCCGCGACCGCCACCTGCCCCTCGCCCGCGGGAACCGCGTCGAGGTGGAACGTCTCCACGTCGGCGCCGGGCATCGACGCCGCCCACACCGCCACGCCACCCGTCTCGAGCTCCCGCCCGCCGGCGAGCACGCCCTGTGCTCCGCACCCCGCGATCGCGGCCGGAGAGCCGAGCCGCTCGCTTACGATCTCCACGCCGAGGTCGGCATGTGCGAGGTTCGGGGCAGCCGCGAACACGATGGCGATGTCGGCGGGTAGGCCGCCGAGACCGAGCGCCGCGCGGGCCGCTGCCTCTGCGAACGAGTCGACACCGGCGTCCGCGGATGAGATACCAGAAGCGATTCGGACGGCCATACCTCTATCTTCGCGGATTGCCCGGACCGGCCCAATGACCACCCGCCGCCAGCTCGACCCGAATCGCCTCGGCGATCACATCGACCGCCTCTACCGCGCCGCGTGGGGACTCACGGGTTCGCGCGACGCCGCCGAGGATCTCGTGCAGGACACCTTCGCGAAGGTGCTCGCGCGCCCGCGCTTTCTCCGCAACGACGACGACCTCGGCTACCTCCTGCGGGTCCTGCGCAACACGTTCATCAGCCAGCTGCGCAGCCGCAAACCGTCCTCGTTGCCGCTCGACGAGGGCCTCGACGTGCCCGAGGGCGTCAGCTCCGTCCAGCCCGACGAGGCCGCGGAGCTGCGGCTCGTGTACCCGGCGCTCGCGGACCTGCCGCTGGAGTTCCGCGAAGCGGTGGTCGCGGTCGACGTTGCCGGCCTCTCCTACGCCGAGGCCGCGAAGGCGCTGAAGGTGCCCGAGGGCACTCTCACGAGCCGCGTGTTCAGGGGCCGGCGCCAGCTCGCTCAGACGCTGGACCCGGAGCGCAATCAGTAGGGCAGCCGGCCCTGCGCCTTCCACGCCGCCAGCTTGGCGAGCTCCGCGCGCGACACGCCGAGGCTCGACATCACGCAGGTGTGGCCCTTGCGATCCCACACGAGCACGGTGCGCGGGCCGGACTCGAGGCTCCACAGCTTCACGCCGTTCTGCTCGCCCTTCCATACGCCCTTCGGCAGCTTCAACTCCTTGCCGGAGACGATCGTGTAGGCGAGGCGCTTGCCCCCGCGCTCGTAGTAGACCGTGGTGGTCCCGCGGCCCTTGACCTCGTCCGTGCGGACCCCCACCGGTCGCCAGCCGAACGCCTGCGCCCAGTTCGGGAACGGCACGCCGGACTCGCTGCGGTTGAGCAGCGCACTCGACTCGTCGTACTGCGCGGGCGCCGCGCCGTTCGGCGGCTGGAGTCCGAGCGCGGCCGCCTGCACCACCGACGGCGCGCCCGGGGAGCCTGATGGGAGTGCCACCAGGACCGCCAGCACCAGGGCCGCCACGGCGACGGCGGCGAGCGCGTAGCGGCGCCTCGCGACGGGCGCGGACCGGCGGCCCCGGCGCTCAGCCTCGACCCGAGCGCGCAGCGACGGCGGCGCCGCCACCTCGTAGGCCGCCGCGTGCACGGCATCCAGAGCCTGCCGTTGCTCGCGGAGCTGCGCCTGAAGGGCGGGAGAGTCGGCGACCGCCCGCTCCACAACCGCACGCCGCCGCTCGGGCAGCGTGCCGTCGGCGAGCCGTGCCAGCTCGGCCTCGTCGATCGGATGTATGCGGTCGGTCGCCATCTCCCTACACGTGAAGACGCGTCATTGGGCGGGAATCGTCCCTCATGCGATCCGAAGCTGCTCGCCCTCGGGCGGCGGGCCCGGCTCCTGGCCGAGCAGGTCGCGGAAGCGCTGGGCCGCGGTGGGCGCGTCGTCGGAGCGGTTGTTGTTGAACGCCACGTGCACGGCGCCCGCATCCTCGGCGAGCTTCTTCACGCGTCCCTCCACCTCGTGAAGCTCCTCGTCGGTGTAGACCCAGCCGAAGCGCTCCGCGACCGTCTTGCCGCTCAGGTAGCCCTGGGTGTTGCGCCCGTGCAGGCGCATGTACGCCAGCTCCTCGTTGGTCACGGCGTCGATCGGCGGCATGATCGGCACGTGCTCCTCGGGCGGCGCGTCCACGCACACGTACACGGCGCCGATCTCCGACAGGAACGAGAACGTGCGCTCCGCCTGCTCCCCTTCGACCCAACCCTTGTGGCGGAACTCGACCGCCACTAGATGCGGGCGGAAGCGCTCGACAAGCGGCGCGAGGTCTTCGAGCTCCGCCTTGCGTGGCGCGAATGCGGGCGTGAGCTGGAGCAGGAACGCGCCGAGCTTGCCGGCCTCGACGAGCGGCTCGACGATCTCGAGCGTGCGGTCGATCACCTCGTTCTCCAGCTCGGAGGTGAGCAGCACGCGGCCGCGCTGGTTCACCTCCACCTCGCTCTGCATGTCTTTCGGGAGCGAGTTCTCCGGCGCCGCGTGGCGCGAGAGCAGGCGGTGGAGCTTGTAGTCGAACGTGAAGTG